>CAIYOH010000297.1 GCA_903927745.1 uncultured Mycobacteriaceae bacterium | reverse complement strand
GGCGGCGTGGAGCGCGTCTTCGAACTGGGGCGTGCCTTCCGCAACGAAGGGGTCGATTCCAGCCATAACCCGGAGTTCACCCTCCTGGAGGCCTACCAGGCGCATGCCGACTACATGGTTTGGATCGACGGGTGCCGCGAGCTCATCCAGAACGCTGCCCAAGCCGCGCACGGCGAGCAGATCGTGCTGCGGCCTCGCGCCGGCGACGATGCCGGCGACAATCGGATGGAGCCGATCGACATCGCGGGGACGTGGCCGGTGAAAACGGTGCACGACGCAGTCTCCGAGGCGCTCGGCGAGCGCGTCGACCCCGACACCCCGCTCACAACCCTGCGCAAGTTGGCCGACGCGGCGCACATCACCTACCGGGCGCACTGGGGCGCCGGCGCGGTGCTGCTCGAACTGTACGAACAACTGGTCGAGGAGCGCACTGAGCAACCAACCTTCTACATCGACTTCCCGGCGTCCGTGTCGCCGCTGACACGGCCCCACCGGAGCGTGCCCGGCCTCGCCGAGCGGTGGGACCTGGTGGCGTGGGGCGTCGAATTGGGCACCGCTTACAGCGAGCTCACCGATCCGCTGGAGCAGCGCCGACGGCTGCGCGAACAGTCGCTGCTGGTCGCGGGCGGGGATCCCGAGGCGATGGAGCTCGACGAGGATTTTCTGCAGGCCATGGAGTACGCGATGCCACCGACGGGCGGGCTCGGCATGGGTATCGACCGGCTCGTGATGCTCATCACCGGCCGCAGCATCCGCGACACACTGCCGTTCCCGCTGGCCAAGCCCCGCTAGTCCTGGGTTCGCCCCAACGTGTCCCCGCGCACCCACGGGCGACGGCGTCCCGCTGCGGATAACAATGGAACGCTGATGCCCGTGGAGTACTCCACGACCGGCCACGAGGAGCGTTGACAGCATGCCCGACCAGCCCGAAACCCCCCCACCCGACGATCGCTACGACAGCGCCGGTGTGCCGACCTTCGAATCGGTCCGCGAGAAGATAGAGACCCGGTACGCGGCCGCGCAGGGTGCCGCCGAACTTGACGCCGACTCGGCCGAGGGCCGTTCTGCGGAGGAGCAGTACGAACAGCGCCAACGCGCGACGGCCCAGCGGCTGGAACAGATTCGGCGCGACACCCGAGGCGATACGTAGTCCGGCGCGAGTCTCCGCGGCTGAATCGCCCGTGGGAACTGTCCTCATCCGAGGAGCGGCATGATGGGGCACATGAGGATGCCCGAGGTCGCGTCCGCAGGTGGCTCGGAGCCGTCACGGCACGAAACTGCCCGCACCCAATCCCGCGCCGAGGCGACGGTTTGGCTGCTCCGCCCACTCGCGACCCTGTTCTACGCGCGGTACTGGAATCCCGTCATGACCGCCTTCCTACCCACCCTCTACGAACAGGAGTTCTGACATGGCGACCGACCCGCGCGGTGCCGATCTGAAGCGGTTGCTCACCGAAGACGATGGCGGCCCTTTCGTGATGCTGAACCTGTTGAGGTTCGCCGACGGCAAGCGCGAACAGTACGACGAGTACGTCGAGCGCGCCGGTGAGTTTGTGAAACGTTATGGCGGCGAGTCGCTGTACTACGGAGACGGGTCAACGGCGCTGGTTGCCGAGCCCGGGCAGAACTGGGACGCCGTGGTTCTCGTGCGTTATCCGAGTCGCGAGGCGTTCAGCCGGATGGTGGCCGACCCCGAGTATCAGGCCATCTCGCACCTACGCACGGGCGCGCTCACCGAGGCCGTGCTGCAGGCGACGACGCCACGGCACATCTGAGTGCCTGACATGGTCGACGCAGCGAAGCGGTTCTCCATCGACGGCAAGTCCGTGAGCGTTGCGCCCCCGCCTACCCTGACGCCACGGACAAAGGCGTAGGAATGACATGACCGGGGCTGGCGAGGACCCCGCACCGCATCCGAATTGAACGGAGAACACGAAAGCATGCAGATCAACGATCACGTCTTCATCGTCACGGGGGCATCCTCGGGGATCGGCCTGGCGACCGCGGAGGCCCTCACCGCCGGCGGCGCGCGGGTGGCCTTGCTGGCGCGCAACACCGAGGCGCTGCAGGAACTGGCCGGCCGGCTTCCCGGCAGCTTTCCGGTGACGGTGGACGTCACCGATTTCGATCGGCTCAGGCAGGCGATTGGCTCCGCGCATCAGCACTATGGACGCCTGGATGGTCTCGTCAACAACGCCGGCCGCGCGTACGGGGCGCCGGTGGAGCACATCGATCCCGACGCCTTCAATCAGATCTTTCGACTGAACGTGCTGGCTCCGATCATCGCGATGCAGGCCGTCATTCCGCTCATGCGCGCTGCAGGCGGCGGGGCGATCGTCAACGTCAACTCGGGCACATCGTTTTTGACCCTGCCCGGATACGGCGTCTATTCAGCCTCCAAACGAGCGCTCATCGGGATCACCCAGACCGCGCGGGCGGAGTTGGCCGGGGACAGCATCGTGGTCAGCGAGGTCTACCCGACCCTGACCGCAACCAATTTCGGGAAGAACCGCCTCGGCGACGGCGCCGACACGGTCGACTACTCGGCCGGTGACACCCCGGAGAAGGTAGCCGGATTCATCCTGGCTGCGATCAAAGAGGGCGGCGCTCAGTATTTCGCCAACGATTATCTGCGCACACTCGCGGGGGCGTGATCGCCGCGGGCACGATGTCCACATCGTGAATCGGCAGGCCGAATCAGTTCCGACCAGCCAAATTAGGGAAATCACTGAAACTGCGGAGCCCGCAAAAGTATGATCAGTGCGCGTCGAGGCGGGGCAGGGCGACGATGACGTCGACGATGACGTCGACGATGGCGAGGTGGGGGAAATGACATGCCGGCTGTGATCGCGGCACCGGGGCTCATAAGGACGGCCGCCGCCGATGTGGCCG
>CAIYOH010000296.1 GCA_903927745.1 uncultured Mycobacteriaceae bacterium | reverse complement strand
GCCAAATCCGGCGCCACACTGGATCTGCTCTCAGGTGGCCGATTCACGCTCGCGGTCGGTGTCGGCTACCTCAAGCGGGAATTCAGCGCCCTGGGCGTCGACCACGACGAGCGTGTGGAGCTCTTCGAGGAAGCCCTGCAGGTGATCCGGGCGGTGTGGACCACCGACGACATCTCCTTTGAGGGCAAGCATTTCACCGCTCACGGGATCACCGCCCACCCCCGGCCGGTCCACGCGCCGCACCCGCCGATCTGGATCGGCGGCAACACCCCGGCCGCGCGCCAGCGAGTCGCCGACTACGGCGACGGCTGGTGTCCGTTCCCGGCCCCGCCCGGCCTGGCTGCGACGGCGGGCACCGCGAGCATCGACTCCGAGGCGCGCCTCGGTGCCGGCATCGACGACCTCCGGCGTCGCTGCGACGCGGCCGGCAGGGACTTCTCCGCCATCGACGTCACCTTCAGCAATTTCGACGGCGGCAACCCCGGCGGCCGGAAGTTCAACGCCGACGCCTACCTCGCCGGCCTGGCGAAGCTCGCGGCGCTCGGGGTGAACTGGGTGCAGGTGGGTCTGCCCAGCGATAGCCGGGCACATGTGATCGACAGCATCGAGCGCTTCGGCACTCTCGTCATCGGGGAGATCTAGACGGTGATCGGCAACTCGGCGACGACATCGGCACGGTCCGCGTCGAAACTGAAGAAGCCTTTAATCGCATGGCTTTCCGGGGGAGGGTCGTCGTAGGTCCAGGCGACGTCCTCGACCGCGACGTCCTCGCCCCCGACGTCCTCGACGGTGGCCGACCAGTAGGTGGCGTAGCCCTTGTAGTTGCAGTAGGTGGACGACGGCGAGCGGTGCAGCAGATCGGTGCGCACGAGTTCCGGGTCGACGTAGAGCCTCGGCTCGAGGGCGGTCTCGAAGACGATCACCACGTTATCGGTGTCCACCAGGGTGATGCCGTCGACCGAGACGCGCAGGCGCCGTCGCGTGGGACGGCAGTCGACGCGGTGGTACGGATTCGGCGGGTAGTGCACGAGTTCCCGGCCTTCCTCCAGCCAGGTGTCGACCGCCGCCCAGGGCACCCGGACGAAGCCCGGCGCAGCCGGCTCCGGTTCGGTCGGCAGATCGCCCACCTCGTCGGCGGGGAAGACGTAGCTCAGCGGGTGGCCGCGCCGGTGCACCATGAGCGCGCGCTCGGTGTCGATCACCCGGCGTCCGTCCTTGATGGCCTGGACTCGCCGCGGGTGCGGCTCGATATAGACCCCGATGTAGCCCTCGATGTCGAAGCCGGCGGGCGTTGCGGGCCACAACCGGCCGGCCGGATCGCCGCTGAGCGGACCCCGCCCGGCGACCAGACTCATGGCGTCGGTCTCGTTGCGCCGAAGCTGAGGTCGGTCGTCAACTTTTCGGAGATCCACCGCTCCAGCACGCGGCGGTATGCGACCGGGCCCTTCCCGTAGTAATAATCCCAAATGGGCTCGCCGTTACCTTCCTGATTGAACAGTCCCGGTGTGCATTCGTGGAAGTAGTTCGTGTGGTTCACTCGCGATTGGGCCATGTCCTCCAACCATGAGCGCTCCGCGTCGGTGCGCACTTCGACTCGATCGACTGTCCGCTGCCGGCAATATTCCATGATCGTCGCGCAATGCTCTGTCTGGATCGACATGTCGTAGGTGCGCGTCGTCGCCAGGGTGCCCTGCATTCCGCCGATGAAGAACAAGTTGGGGAAGCCACTGATCAGCATGCCGTGCAGCGTCGAGAATTCGAGTGCCCAACGCTCGGTGAACGTGATCCCACCGACCCCCTGGGGCTCGAAGCCCAAGTTGGAGGCGAGCCCCAGACCGACATCGAATCCGGTCGCGAAGACGATGGCGTCCAAAGGGTATTCACGGCCGTTGGCGATCACGCCGGCGTCGGTGATCTGCTCAACGCCACGCCCGTGGGTATCGACCAGGGTGACGTTCGGTTTGTTGAAGCTCTGAAGGTACTCGTCGTGAAAGGTTGGTCGCTTGCACATTGCGCCGTACCAAGGCTTCAGTGCCTCGGCGACGGCATGATCGTGAACGATGGAGTCGATGCGTGCACGAACCTTGTCCATCAGGTGAACGTCCGCGAGCTCGCGCGCATCCGCGGGTTTGCGGCGTGCGATGTCCGGGGCGTAATGGGGGACTTCCCGGAAGTTGCGTGTCCATTCGTCGTTGACCAAGTCCTCGTTCTCAGGCTCGCCATCGAGGATGTTCAGGAAGTTCTCCATGCGCGTGCGCTGCCAGCCGGGCTCAAGCCGGGCAGCCCACTCCGGATCGGTCGGCTGGTTCGCTCGGATGTTCACGATCGACGGTGTGCGTTGGAAGACGTAGAGCTCTTTGGACCATTCGGCGAGCGGCGGAACACACTGGATCGACGTGCACCCCGTGCCGATCACGCCGACGCGCTTGTCCTTCAGGTTCACCATGTGGCCGTCCGGCCCGCCGCCTGTGTAGCCGTAATCCCAGCGCATGGTGTGAAAACTATGTCCGCGGAATCGCTCGATTCCCTTCGCGCCGGGAAGCTTTGGGCGATTGGTGGCACCGGCGCATAGCCAGAGGAAACGGGCGCGCAGCACATCGCCTCTGTCGGTCTTGGCTATCCAGCGCAACTGCTCTTCGTCCCATACGGCCTCGATAACCCGGGTCTGGAACAGGGCGCGCTCATAGAGGCCGAAGTGGCGGCCAACCCGCTGGGAATGTTCCAACAACTCCGGCCCCTTGGCGTACTTCTCCCGTGGGACGTAACCGGTCTCTTCGAGCAGAGGCAGGTAGCAGTACGCTTCGGTGTCGCACGCGAGGCCCGGGTAGCGGTTCCAGTACCACGTGCCACCGAAGTCGGCTCCCCGCTCGACGATGCACAAATCCGCAGGCGCGACACCGTGTTTGCGCAGTGCCCCGCCGGCGAGCATGCCCGCGATGCCGCCGCCGACGATCAGCGCCTCGAGTTCCCAGCTGACCGATTCGCGTGCGCCGTCACCGATCGCCCAGGGGTCGGTGTCGTAGCGATCCGCGAGTGCGCCCTGGACGTGGGTATAGGTACGCGTCACGCCGGGGCCAAGGCGCTTCTCGCGCTCGTCGCGATACCGTTGACGCAGCGTCTCCGGGTCGGTTCCCTTGCCCATCGCTCTCACACCGCCGTTGCGATATCGTGCAGCGCCTCGACGAGCAGGTCCGGCGCGGAATAGTTCGGAGAGTGATCGGTCGGGAGTACGCGAACGGGACTGCACGGTTCGCGGGCCTGCATGGCGCGCTGCAAGGCGATGGGCGAAACCTCGTCGTCGAGGCACTCGATGTAGGCGCGGGGAACCCGGCCATACCGTTCGGCGGTGAGCGTCAAGGGCGAAAACAGCCCGAAGTTCGGTTCCGGGGTGACGCGCGCGCGTGCGCGCTCCACCACGTCGGGTCCCGAATGCCGGTAGGCGAGGTCGATGGAGTCGGAGGGCTCAATCGCCAGGCCGTCGGGTGTGGGCACGAACTCATGCGCCGTGACCGCGCCCGTGTCGACGAGGGACACGGTGTCCAGTGATGACTCGCCGTCGCGGAGCAGCACTGCGGCGAGGTAGATGCTTCGGCGGATTGTGTCGGGGACCAGCTCGGCGGTCTGGCTGATGACGGCACCGCCGCGACTGTGTCCGACGAGGAACACCGGTTCCGGGTCTGACGCGATGACCCCGGCAACGGAATTGGCCCACGCCATCATGTCCATTCCGGCAAAGCTGGTCCGGTCCGAACCCGTCCCGGGCAATTCGGCAGCCTGGGCGCGATGCCCGCGTACTTGCAGGCGGGGAATCACCAGTTCCCAGGACCAGGCGCCATGCCATGCCCCGGCGACGAGGACGAAGCGGGCCATATCAGCGGGGTTCCGGCGAGAGGTTCATAGGCGTGATCCGGAACGCATCTTTTCATGGTCGCAGCCTTCCGCCAAACAACATCGACAGCCTTGAGGCCTTGTCGGGGTCGCGAGAACAGAATCATGTCAGACCCCCACGTTAGAGTCGAATATATGTTCGATAAACTACGGGAGCTCGACCCGTCAAGCCTGGTGGCGGTGGTTGAGTCGACGCACCGGCAGGAGTCGGTGTTGGTGGCGCAGCGCTTGGCGGCGGTGGCGGCGTTGCTACGACGCCGGGCGGCCGCCGCCCAGAGCTCGGAGCGCCGACCGGGGTACGCGGAGATCGACGGGTGTGAGCAGACTGCTGCCGAGGTGGCGGCGGCGATGAACCTCTCTCCGGCGGGCGCCTCCTATGTCGTGTCGTACGCGGAGGCGCTCGACACCAGGCTGCCCACGCTGGCGGCACTCCTCGCCGAGGGTAAGACAGACTGGCGCACGGTGCGATTGATCATCACCCGGACCGATCTGGTGACCGACGAGGGGCTGATCGCTGAGCTCGACCGGTCCCTGGCCGAGCGCATCGCCAACTGGCGGGGCTGGTCCAAGCAGCGGATCGTCAACGCAGTGGACGCTGCGGTGCGCGCCGCGGATCCCGACGCCGCCCGCGAACGCCGCGAGGCTGCCGAGAAAGGCCGGTACATCGCCATCGGCGCACAGAGCGACGGCATGGCCGGCCTCTACGGATCGGTGGCGGCGACGGCCGCAAAAGCGTTTGACCGCAGGCTCTCTCAACTCGCCGACCAGGTCTGCTCGTCGGATCCGCGAACGCTGGACCAGCGACGTGCCGACGCGCTGGCCGCGCTGAGCCAAGGACGCAACCTCGCGTGTGGCTGCGGTCACGCCGGTTGCCCCAGCAGACCCGGCGACACCGACGACGGGCGAGCCACGGGTGGGGTACGGGTGGTGATCAACGTGGTGACCACCGACCAGACCGTGCACGGAAACGGCTCCGCGCCGGGCTATCTCGACGGCTACGGACTCCTTGACGCCGACCAGGTACGCACGCTGGCCGAGGCCGCCACGGTGGTGATCGCAGACCCGGTGACCAGCCCCGTCGAGGCGCTTCGCTACCAACCCGCGGCGGCGCTCGAGCGGTTCGTCCGCTGCCGGGATCTCACGTGCCGCTTTCCCGGCTGCAGTCGCCCCGCGGCTGTCTGCGATCTGGACCATACGACTCCGTTCAACCATCGCAATCCCGAAGCAGGCGGGCGGACGGTGGCCAGCAATCTGAAATGTCTGTGTCGGCTTCATCATCGGCTGAAGAGCTTCGGTCGCTGGCGGGACACGCAACTGGCCGATGGCACGGTGATCTGGGAATCGCCCAGCTGCCGGACCTACACGACGTCACCCGCTGGCGCGGACCTGTTTCCGAACCTGGGCCGGCCCCCCTGCGCCCCGCCGGTGCCCGCCAGGCGCGGCACGTCCGCGCGGCGCGCCAGCCGGATTGCCCGTGCGCGCAGACGCAACCGCGAGCAGCGGCCCGTCAATGAGGCCCGCACCCGGCTCCAGGAAGCCCGAAAACACGAGATCGAGGCGCGCAGGTTCCGCAACCACATGCGCGACATGCTGTTTGTGTTCAAGGGCGTGCCCAGCACCAGCCCGTTCTGCCTGTGGGTGAACGATCCCCGCGAAGCGGAGGAGCTGCCCCCGGATTGGCGGCCCGAGGAGCCCCCACCCGACCCGTTGCCCGATGATCCGCCGTTTTAGTGCGGCTGCTTAGGGTTCCAGTCATGGCGGGACCGCTGGACGGAATCAATGTTGTGGAGCTTGGCGTGTGGGTGGCTGGGCCGGCCGCCGGCGGGATTCTGGCCGACTGGGGCGCCGACGTCATCAAGGTCGAGCCACCGGCGGGCGACCCGGCCCGCATGTTCGGCCGCATGCTGGGCTGTGACATGGGCGTCAACCCACCATTCGAGATGGACAACCGCTCCAAGCGCAGCATCATCCTGAATCTGACCGACGACG
>CAIYOH010000295.1 GCA_903927745.1 uncultured Mycobacteriaceae bacterium | reverse complement strand
CCCGCGCCGCCACTCACCGACATCGACGCGGTCATCAACGACTGGGTTTAGATCAGGGATAGATCGGAAGGAAGGGCGATATGGAGATCAAAGACAGCGTCGCAGTCGTCACAGGGGGAGCGTCGGGCCTGGGCCTGGCCACCACCAAGCGGCTCCTCGATGCCGGAGCGCAGGTAGTGGTCCTGGATCTGCGGGGCGAAGACGCGGTTCGCGAGTTGGGCGCCCGCGCCCACTTCGCGCAGACCGACGTCACCGACGAAGCCGCCGTCACCAGGGCGCTGGACACGGCCGAGTTGCTCGGTCCGCTGCGCATCGTGGTCAACTGCGCCGGCACCGGCAACGCCGTGCGGGTGCTCGGCCGTGACGGGGTGTTTCCGCTCGACGCCTTCCGCAAGATCGTCGAGATCAACCTGATCGGCACCTTCAACGTGCTTCGGCTGGCTGCCGAGCGGATCTCCAAGACCGACCCGATCGGCCCACCGGACTCCCAAGAACGCGGCGTGATCGTCAACACCGCCTCGGTGGCGGCGTTCGACGGCCAGATCGGGCAGGCCGCCTACTCCGCGTCGAAGGGCGGCGTGGTGGGCATGACACTGCCGATCGCCCGCGATCTGGCGAGCCACCTGATCCGGGTGGTCACCGTCGCGCCCGGCCTGTTCAACACGCCCCTGCTGGCCGGCCTGCCCGAGCCCGCCCGGGAGTCCTTGGGCAAGCAGGTGCCCCACCCCTCGAGGCTGGGTAAGCCCGACGAGTATGGGGCCTTGGCGGTGCACATCATCGAAAACCCGATGCTCAACGGCGAGGTCATCCGGTTGGACGGCGCCATCCGCATGGCTCCCCGCTGATCCTGGACGCCCCTGATCCCGGGCGCCCCTGATCCTGGACGCCCCTGATCCTGGACGCCCCTGATACTGGAAAAAACGAAGGCCCCCCGCGGCGGGCGGGGGGCCTTCGTGGCGAATGTAGTCAGGTAGGTGGCGTCAGTTTATCTGCGAAACCATCGACTGACGGCGGGTTCCGCCATCAACAAACGTGCAAGAACACTCATGGTCGGGATCAGCTGGCCGTCAGCAGCGAACGGAAGCCGTCGCGCTGCTCGTCGAACTGCTCGGTGGTCTCGCCTTCCACCAGAACGTCGCCGTGGTAGAGGGCCTCGAAGTCGGCTTTGATGACCTGGGCGTTGGAGTCTTCAATCCACATGGACGTGAGCTTATGGGCCGGTATTAAGGAATCTTTGAGTCACGATTCGGAAAACCCTGGCAATTTACCGGCGAGTAGCTTTTCCCGACCCGGCTAGGGTGAAGGCCATGGCGCAGGCTTTTTCCTCGAACCCCTCGAACCCCTCGAACGTCAGCAATCCGTTCTTCGCGCGGATCTGGCCCGTCATCGCCACTCACGAAACCGGGGCTATCCGGGCCCTGCGCATGGAAAACCTAGCCGGCCTGTCGGGACGGGTGCTGGAGGTCGGCGCCGGCATCGGAACCAACTTTCCGTACTACCCCGATGCGGTCGACCACGTGGTGGCGCTCGAACCCGAGGCGCACCTGGCGGCGCAGGCCCGCGCCGCGGCCGCCGTGGTGCGAGTCCCCGTCGCGGTGACGGCCACGACCGTGGAGGGATTCGGCGGTGGTGAGCCTTTCGATGCGGTGGTGTGCTCGCTGGTGCTGTGCTCGGTGCCCGATCCGGGGGGCGTCCTGCGGCACCTTCATTCGCTGCTGCGTCCCGGCGGGGAGCTGAGATACCTCGAGCATGTGGCGAGCGCCGGTGCGCGCGGGGTGTTCCAGCGGTTCGCCGACGCGACGGTATGGCCGCCGTTGTTCGGTAACTGCCACACCCACCGCGACACCGAGCGTTCGATCATCGGGGCCGGCTTCGAGGTCGACACCTCCCGACGCGTGTCGGCGCTGCCGGTGTGGGCGCCCCTGCCGGTGTCGGAGATGGCGATCGGCCGCGCGCGCCGCAGGTGATCCATCCTCGGCAGCGCGACTACCCCAACAGCGTGGGCAACCGCTCCAACAGGCCGGGCAAGGCCCGGCTCGCGGTCTCGCGCAGGCTGACGGTGACGCTGTCCGACAGTGGCGTTGCCTCGGGGTTGACCTCGATGACGGGGATGCCCCGCGACAGCGCGTGATCGGCCAACCCGGCTGCCGGGTAGACGACCGCCGAGGTTCCCACCACCACCATCACGTCGGCGGTCTCGGTCGCTTCGACGGCGCTCTGCCACGGCTCGGTAGGCAGCGCCTCGCCGAACCACACGATGTCGGGGCGGACCAACCCGCCGCAGTGGCAGGTCGGCGGTTTCACCTCCAGCGTCGGCTCTGTCATCGGTGGTAACTCGCCCGTATAGGTCGAATCGCAACGGTCGCAACGGAATGCGAAAAGGCTGCCGTGCAGGTGATGTACCCGTGTGCTGCCGGCGCGCTCGTGCAAGTCGTCGACGTTCTGGGTGATGACGCTGACCTCGGCGTGCTGCTGCCACTCGGCGATCGCGCGGTGGCCGTCGTTGGGCGCCACGTCGGCCACCACGTAGTGACGCCACAGATACCAGCCCCAGATCCGTTCGGGGTTCTCGCGCCACCCCTGAATGCTGGACAGCTCATAGGGATCGAAGCGGGCCCACAGACCGTTCTTGTCGTCACGGAACGTCGGCACGCCACTCTCCGCGGAGATTCCCGCACCGCTGAGCACCGCCACTCGCATGCCATCACGATAGTCGGGCCAGGGCCGCACGAGGCTAGGCTCCTGTCATGGGACGCCAAGTGTTCGACGACAAGCTGTTGGCCGTGATCAGCGGAAATTCCCTCGGTGTGCTGGCCACCCTCAAGCGCGACGGGCGCCCGCAGTTGTCGAACGTGCAGTACCACTTCGACCCCCGCACCCTGGTGATCAGGGTCTCGGTGACCGAGCCGCGAGCGAAGACCCGCAACCTGCGCCGCGATCCGCGGGCATCGATTCTGGTCGACGCCGACGACGGCTGGTCCTACGCCGTCGCCGAAGGCACGGCGGAACTGACTCCGGCCGCGGCGGCGCCGGACGACGACACCGTCGAGGCGTTGGTCGCCCTCTACCGCACGATCGCCGGCGAGCACCCGGACTGGGCTGACTACCGGCAGGCGATGGTCACCGACCGTCGGGTGCTGCTGACGCTGCCGATCTCGCACCTGTACGGCATGCCCCCGGGAGTCCGGTGACCTACTAGGCTTCCTGACATGACAGCGTCTGAGTCGTCTGAGTCGTCTGAGTCGGTTCCGGAGGATGACAATAAGCGCAAGTTCAAAGAAGCCCTGGAACGCAAGAAGGGGAATGCGGCGGGTGGGTCCGACTATCGGGACGTCGGCGGCAAGCAGTCCCGGACTCACGGCCCGGTGGAGGGCCGACGGGAATTCCGCCGCAAGAGCGGCTGACACCGCGCGAAACGGCGCGGACGTACTCTGCGGGCGTGCCGAGAGTGCGACTCGGCGGGGACTCGATAGCTGACGCCCTGCTGGATGAGAATCCGCTCGCATCGCGTGTGGGCATGCTTCTGGATCAGCAGGTGCGAAATTGAGAAGGTTCAGCCCCGGGGTGGTGTGAATAGGCTGATGGAAGGGTCGGCTTGGCCTGGTTTGCCGCGCAGGCTTCCTCGGGTGCTGGGGTGTCCGAAGTTCACTTGGGACGGGTCGTTTTGGTATGCCCAGTCCGCCACGATGGTGCGTCGAGTGAACTTCCAGCGGCCGTCGCGTTTGGTGTACTCGTCCAGGTAGCGGCCGCCGATGATGACGTCTACGTCGTGCTTGGGACCGGCGAAGGTGTGAAACACCAGGCAGTAGATCTCACCGCTGCCCGTGTCGCCCTCGATCACGAAGTTCGTTGTGGTGATGTTGTGTTGGGAGACACGCACGTAGGGTTCCGCCGCCTGTAGTTGTTCGATGAACTGCTCGACGCCGCCCGTCGAGAACGAGCCGTGAGAGTCGGTCGCGTCGGGGTGGTACAGGCTCCGAAGCGCTCCATAATCAGCGCGGTCGACGGCCCGGCAATAGGCAGTGACGAGCTGATGCAGTTCGTCCCGGGCCAGCATCAGTGCCAATCTGGCCTCATCCACCACCAGGTCACGATAACTCGGTGGTTATGTGCTGGTCGGTAGCGGTGTTCTCGTGGGTAGTGTCTCAACAATCGGCCATCGGTCTTAGGGTGTCCAGTGGGAGCAAGGTCGAGGAAGGTCGAGGACGGTCGAGGACGGTCGAGGACGGTCGAGGAAGGTCGAGGAAGGTCGGTGACATTGAAGGTTTGGCTCGCCCAAGATCCTGAGGCCGACAAGCTACTGGCCGAGAATCCGTTCGCCCTGCTGGTCGGGATGGTTCTTGATCAGCAGGTGCCGATGGAAACCGCGTTCGCGGGGCCCAGGAAGATCGCCGACCGGATGGGCGGTTTCGATGCCGGGGACATCGCCGATTACGACCCCGATGCATTCGCGGCGCTGTGCTCGGAAAAACCTGCCATCCATCGCTTTCCGGGGTCGATGGCCAAGCGCATCCAGGCT
>CAIYOH010000294.1 GCA_903927745.1 uncultured Mycobacteriaceae bacterium | reverse complement strand
GCCTGCTGCGCCAGATGTTGGCGAAACGGGCCGATCCGCGGGCCACACAGCTCATCCGAGACGACGATGCGACATTTGTCACAATCAGCTGCGAAGGGGGTCCAATCGAAAGTCAGTTCGACGGGGACTACCTGGGCCTGCGTCAGACCATGACGTTCCGGGCGGTCCCCGACCTGCTGCCTGTCGCCGCTCCGCATGTCAGAACCCGGTCTGAGCTGCCGAAGAGCCGCAGTCTAGTGCACCGCTATAACAGATCAGCCGGGGCACCGCATAAGTGAAATCGCCCACGGGAAAATTAACCCTATTGACATCTGATGAGCCTGTGAAACTATCAATTAGCAACGAGCACTTGCATCAGTGGGGATACCGATCAATCTGCTCGCGGAGACAGTCGAAAAATTACGGATGAGCGCATCGTCGCGCGTCGGGTGAGGAGCAGTGTCTTATGGATTGGCGCCACAAAGCGGTCTGTCGGGACGAGGATCCGGAATTGTTTTTCCCGGTGGGGAACAGCGGTCCGGCACTTGCCCAGATCGCGGACGCAAAGCTCGTCTGCAACCGCTGCTCCGTGACCACGGATTGCCTGTCATGGGCCCTGAACACCGGCCAGGACTCGGGCGTCTGGGGCGGAATGAGCGAGGACGAGCGGCGCGCGCTGAAGCGCCGCAACGCCCGCACCCGGGCACGCAGCGGGGTCTGACCTCGTCAGCGAACACGCACACAGCGGCCCCGACGATCGTCGGGGCCGCTTGCTTTTACAAGAGCAGCCGCGCCCGGCGACCGATCGGGACCCGCAGGACCACCTCGGTACCTTGATCGGCAACCGGGCCCGTGGGCTGCCGCATGCTCAACGTGCCATCCAGTTCGGCCGACACCAGCGTCCGCACGATCTGTAAGCCCAGGCTGTCGGACTTTTCCAGGTTGAATCCCGCGGGGAGACCGCGCCCGTCGTCGTGCACGACGACGTCCAGCCAGCGCGCCGAACGCTCCGCGCGGATGGTCACCGCCCCCTCCCGCGCCGCCGCGTCGAAGCCGTGCTCGATCGCGTTCTGGACCAGCTCGGTGATCACCATGATCAGGGCCGTCGCACGATCGGAGTCCAGGACGCCCAGCTCACCTACCCGATTGATCCGGATCGGGCGGTCCACCGACGCCACGTCATTCATGATCGGCAGGATCCGGTCGATCACCTCGTCGAGGTTCACCTGCTCGTCCACCGACATCGACAGCGCGTCGTGGACGAGCGCGATCGACGACACCCGGCGCACCGACTCGATCAGCGCCTCGCGTCCCTCGACGTTGGCCGTCCGGCGTGCCTGCAGCCGCAGCAGCGCCGCCACCGTCTGCAGGTTGTTCTTGACCCGGTGGTGGATCTCCCGGATGGTGGCGTCCTTGGAGATCAACGCCCGGTCGCGGCGCTTGACCTCGGTGACGTCGCGGATCAGCACCGCGGCGCCGGTGCTGGCGCCGCCCACCACCAGGGGTAGCGTCCGCAGCAGCACCGTGGCCCCGCCGGCATCGACCTCCATCCGCATGCTCTTGCCGCCGGCGAGCACGTCGAGCACGTGCTCGGCCAACTCCTGGGCCTCGAACGGGTCGGAGACCAGCGGCCGGGTCACCTCGATGAGGTTGCGGCGCTCGAGTTCGCTGTTCAGCCCCATCCGGTGGTAGGCCGAGAGGGCATTGGGACTGGAGTAGGCGACGTCGCCGTGGACATCGAGCCGGATGAAGCCGTCGCCCACCCGCGGCGTCGACCGCGACATCGCGACATCTCGCAGGTCTGGAAAGCTGCCCTCCGCCAGCATGTGCACCAGGTCGGCGGCACAGTCCCGGTACGCCGTCTCGAGTTGGCTGAACATGTGGTCGGCCGCCAGGGCCGTTTGGTGGCGCGTGAGGACAGCCACCACCGTGCCACCGTAGCGGACCGGAGAGGCGTCGACGTGCTGGCCGGGCGATGACGCCGAACGCTCCTGCACCCCAGCGTGTTCCGAGCTACCGCCGCTGAACGTTTCGGCAACCAGCAGCGCCCAGTCAGGGTCCACGGTGCGGCCCACCACGTCGGTCTGCAACACGGTAGGCGCGGTTGTGGGCCGGCACTGCGCCACGCACACCAACGCACCGTCGTCACGGCGGACCCACATCAGGTAGTCGGCAAACGACAGGTCGGCCAGCAGTTGCCACTCGCCGACCACGGCGTGCAGGTGATCCACCGCGTTGCCCGGCAGCATCGTGTGTTCGGCGAGCAGATCACCGAGGGTGGACATCCATGGCTCCCGAAGGTTCGAGCAGCCTGGGGCTAGGTGATGACGGCGATGAGGTCGCCCGCCTGAATCACGTCGCCGACCGCCACGCTGACCTCGCTGACGGTGCCCCCGGTCTCGGCCAAGACGGGGATCTCCATCTTCATCGACTCCAGCACCACCACGACGTCGCCCTTGCCGATGGGGTCTCCCTCGGTGACGACGATTTCGAGCACGCTTGCGACGATCTCGGCTCGAACATCCTCGGCCATCTTCACTCCAGTCGGTGCTGATTCGTCACGCTCACGTATATCGAACCACAGGGGAGCCGGGGTGCGTGGCCCGCGGGCGCGTGGAGCAGGGGGCGTTTCTCGTGAGACAATTATCGACAGCTCGGGACGAATGAATATCTGGAGGTTCGACAATGGCCAAGCGTGGCCGCAAGAAGCGTGACCGCAAGCACAGCAAAGCCAACCACGGCAAGCGCCCCAACGCCTAGGAGAGCTACTCCCAGGTCTCGATGATCGTGGTCCGCCGGATCTCCAGGCGGATGCGCTCGCTGAGGCCCTCAGGTGCCCTGTCTCCTTGGCATTTGGTGGAAATCATCACTTTGATCCGCTCCTCGACCCCGTAATGCTCGAAGCATCCGGGGCAGCGCTCGAGGTGCTGCAGTAGCTGCTCGCGGGACTCCGGCGTGCACTCGTCGTCGATCAAGGTCCACACCTCCGCGATCACCTGCGCGCAGCTGACGCTGTGGACGTGGTCTTCATCGCTCACGACGACACCTCCTCGTGGGCTTCTTGGGCGTCCTTGTCCGCCGGCTGACCGCGGGTGAAACCCCGCTCCCTGGCCACATCGGCCAGCAGCCCGCGCAGCTGACGCCTGCCACGATGCAGCCGAGACATCACCGTCCCGATCGGCGTCTCCATGATCTCGGCGATCTCCTTGTACGGGAACCCCTCGACGTCGGCGAGGTAGACAGCCAACCGGAACTCCTCCGGCAAGGCCTGCAACGCCTCTTTGATCTCGGTGTCCGGCATCGCCTCGAGCGCTTCGACCTCGGCTGAGCGCAATCCGGTGGAGGAATGTTCGGCGCTGGCCGCCAGCTGCCAGTCGGTGATCTCGTCGGTCGGATACTCCTGCGGCTGGCGCTGCTTCTTGCGGTAGGTGTTGATGTAGGTGTTGGTCAGGATCCGGTACAGCCAGGCCCTCAGGTTGGTGCCGGCCCGGAATGAGCGGAAGGCGGCGTAGGCCTTCAGCATGGTTTCCTGCACCAGGTCCTCGGCGTCGGCGGGATTGCGCGTCATGCGCAGCGCGTAGCCGTAGAGCTGCTCAACCAGGGGAAGCGCGTCGCGCTCGAAACGCGCGGCCAACTCCTCGTCGGTCTCCTTGACGGTCACGCCGCCCGCGTCGAGATCGGCCATGTCGAATGCCCCGGTCCCTTCCGCTGCGGTGTCGCCGCAGTCGGGTGGGCGATCCAGAAGGCTCGTGGCCGTTGACACCAGGCTGCTCCATTCAATCTAGAGGCTGCCCTCGGCAGCGTCCGCACAGGGAACCACTCTGATCAACAGTGACGGCCGGCAGGCTATTTCCGGGGCGATATCCGGCACCCGCTCCGGCAGCGGTTAGGGTGGCGCCATGTCCGACCCCACGTCCCACCCCCTGTCTAACGCCGCGCCCCTCAAGGGCAAGACCATGTTCATCTCTGGCGCCAGCCGCGGCATCGGCCTGGCGATCGCCAAGCGGGCCGCGCAAGACGGCGCCAACATCGCCCTGATCGCCAAGACCGCTGAGCCGCACCCGAAGCTGCCCGGGACCGTGTTCACGGCCGCCAAGGAGCTCGAGGACGCCGGCGGCAAGGCCCTGCCGATCGTCGGCGACGTCCGCGACCCGGAGTCGGTCGACGCCGCCGTCGCCAAAACCGTCGAGCAGTTCGGCGGCATCGACATCTGCGTCAACAACGCCTCCGCGATCAACCTGGGCTCGATCACCGAGGTGCCCATGAAGCGGTTCGACCTCATGAACGGCATCCAGGTGCGCGGCACCTACGCCGTGTCCCAGGCCTGCATTCCCCACATGATCGGCCGGGAGAACCCGCACATCCTGACGCTCTCCCCGCCCATCCTGCTCGGCAAGGAGTGGCTGAAGCCGACGGCGTACATGATGGCGAAGTTCGGCATGACGCTGTGCGCGCTGGGCATCGCCGAAGAGATGCGGGCGGCAGGAATCGCGTCGAACACGCTGTGGCCCCGCACCATGGTGGCGACCGCCGCGGTGCAGAACCTGCTCGGCGGCGACGCGGCGATGGCGCGATCCCGCAAGCCCGAGGTGTACTCCGACGCGGCGTATGCAATCATCACCCGGCCCGCCCGGGAGTACACCGGCCACACCCTGCTGTGCGAGGACGTGCTGCTGGAATCCGGCGTCACCGACCTCTCGGCGTACGACTGCATGCCCGGCAGCGAACTGGGCGTCGACTTCTGGGTCGAGGGCGTCAACCCGCCGGGGTACACGGGGCGCTAGGTTCTCGAGCGTGGCGCCGAGCGTCACGCCAGGGCGATTGTCGACGCGGAATGTCACCCCAGCGTGACGCTCGAGAAATACTCGAGAAGTAGGCGCCCGGCGCTACAGCAGCAGGACCTGCTCGGGCTGCGGCTCAGCCGGCGTGATCAGCTCCGGGCCGTTGTTGCGCACGTTGTTCACCAGCGTCGACACTTCGCGCATGCGGATGCCGCGCACGTCCGGCGGGCTGGACAGCAACCGCTCGTCGGCGGGGGCGTCCGGGTCGAGCCACCGGTCCCAGTCGCGTTCGGGTACCACCAGCGGCATCCGGTGGTGGATCTCGCCGAGCGACCCGGGGGCGTCGGTGGTGATGATCGCGCAACTCAGCAGCGGCGCGGTGTCCCCTTCGGCCTGCCGGGCGGTCCACAGCCCTGCCACGAACAGCGACTCGCCGTCGTCGCGGTACATGAAGAACGGCGTCTTGCGGGACTTCTTTCCCCGTGACGCGTTCCCCCGTGACGCGTTCCCCCGTGACGCGTTCCCCCGTGACGCGTTCCCCGGTGACGCGTCGTTGACGCGCCATTCGTAGTAGCCGTCCATCGGTATCAGGCACCGCTGGGACTTGGCGCTCGAGCGGAACGCGGGCGCGGTGGTGGCCCGCTCGGCGCGGGCGTTGATCAGCGTCCCGGGGGCTCCGTTAACGCCGGTCCTCGCCCAGGGCGGGATCAGACCCCAGCGCATGAGGCGCACTCGCCGGGTGGCCTGGTCGCCGGGCTCGGTGTGCCGACGCACCACAGTCGCAACGGTTGAGGTGGGGGCGACGTTGTAGTTGGGCCCGCGGCCGCCGGGGGCGCCCGTCGCCTCGTCGATCGCGTGGATCTTCGCGGCCAGCAGCGCCGGGTCGGTGGTCACCGCGAAGCGTCCGCACATGAGTCCCATGGTGACAGACCCCGGCGGCAGGCCATGATGGAGTGGTGACCACCTGGGCGGCCCCGTGCGCATCCGAACCGGTGCACGCGAGCGTGACCGTCCCGGGTTCGAAGTCGCAGACTAATCGCGCCCTGGTGCTGGCCGCGCTGGCGGCTGCGCAGGGCACGTCGAGCATCGGCGGGGCGCTGCGCAGCCGCGACACCGATCTGATGATCGGCGCACTGCGCACCCTGGGCCTGCGTGTCGACGGGGCAGGCTGCGACCTGACGGTCGGCGGCCGGATAGCACCTGCGCACGGCGCCAGGGTGGACTGCGGATTGGCCGGCACGGTCCTGCGTTTCGCTCCGCCGCTGGCGGCGCTCGCCGATACGGCGGTCGAGTTTGACGGCGACGAGCAGGCGCGAGCGCGGCCCATCGCCCCGTTGCTCGACGCGCTGCACGGCCTCGGCGTCCGCATCGACGGCACGGGCCTTCCCTTTCGCGTGTTGGGCGCCGGCTCGGTGGCCGGCGGGACTGTCGAGATCGACGCCTCGGCGTCGTCGCAGTTCGTGTCCGGGCTGCTGCTGTGCGCGGCGACTTTCACCAAGGGTCTGACCGTGCACCACACCGGGACGGCGCTGCCGTCGGCGCCGCACATCGCCATGACGGTGGCGATGCTGCGGCAGGCCGGGATCGACATCGACGACTCCGTTCCCGACCGCTGGCGGGTGGGCGTCGGCCCGGTCGCGGCCCGCCACTGGGCGATCGAACCGGACCTGACCAATGCCGTCCCGTTTCTGGCGGCAGCAGCGGTGCGCGGCGGAACAGTGCGCATCATGGGCTGGCCGGTGAACAGCGTGCAACCCGCCGACCACATCATGGCCGTGCTGAGTAAGCTGAATACTGTTGTCGACCAGACGGATTCGTCGCTCGAGCTGCAGGGGTCGGGCGACTACGCCGGCTTCGACGTCGATCTGCGTGCCGTGGGTGAGTTGGCGCCGTCGGTGGCGGCGCTCGCCGCGCTGGCCCATCGGGGTTCGGTGTCGCGCCTGTCGGGCATCGCTCATCTACGCGGCCACGAGACCGACCGGCTTGCCGCACTGAGCGCCGAGATCAACGGCCTCGGTGGCGACTGCACCGAAACGCCCGACGGTCTGGTGATCACCGCGAAGCCCCTGCGGCCCGGCCTCTGGCACGCCTACGCCGACCATCGGATGGCGATGGCCGGCGCGATCATCGGGCTGCGGGTGGCCGGGGTCGAAGTGGACGACATCGGCGCCACCGCCAAAACGCTGCCGGGATTCCCGCACTTGTGGGCGCGCATGCTGGCCCGCGAGGAGCCCGGCGTGTGAGAGGGGCGGGCGACTACGACGAGTCCGACGTCAGGATTCGTTCCGGACGCGGCTCCCGCCCGCGGACCAAGACCCGCCCCGGGCACGCCGACGCCGAGACCGCGATGGTGGTCGGCGTCGACCGTGGCCGCTGGGGCTGCGTGCTGGGCGGGGATCCCGGCCGCCGGGTTACGGCCATGCGCGCCCGCGAACTGGGGCGCACGCCGAGCGTCGTCGGCGACGACGTGGACCTGGTCGGCGACCTGTCCGGACGGCCGGACGCCCTGGCGCGAATCGTCCGGCGCGCGCCGCGGCGAACAGTCCTGCGCCGCACCGCCGACGACACCGATCCCACGGAACGGGTGGTGGTCGCCAACGCCGACCAGCTGCTGATCGTGGTGGCGATGGCCGACCCGCCGCCACGCACCGGCCTGGTCGACCGGACGTTGATCGCCGCCTACGCGGGCGGCCTGACGCCGATCCTGTGCATGACCAAGACCGACCTCGCCCCGCCCGGGCCGTTCGCCGAGCACTTCGCCGACCTGGACCTGACGGTCGTCGCCGCGGGCCGCGATGATCCCCTGCCCGCAGTCGCGGACCTGCTCGCCGGCAAGATCACCGTGCTGCTGGGACATTCCGGGGTCGGCAAGTCGACATTGGTCAATCGACTGGTGCCCGAGGCAGCCCGGGCCGTGGGCGAGGTGACCGAGATCGGCAGGGGCCGGCACACCTCGACGCAGTCGGTCGCGTTTCCGTTACCGCAGCACCTCGGCGTCACCGGCTGGGTGATCGACACCCCGGGCATCCGCTCGTTCGGGCTGGCCCACATCCGACCCGACGACGTCCTCGTGGCGTTCTCCGATCTGTCCGAGGTGATCACCGACTGCCCGCGCGGTTGCGGGCACATGGGACCATCGTCCGACCCCGAGTGCGCACTCGATGCACTGTCCGGGGACGCCGGCCGCCGCGTCGCCGCAGCGCGGCGGCTGCTGGCGGCACTGCGCGAAACGTGACTCACGTGATCGATGGTGACGTGATGGGTGCGATCCGCGCCCAACACCGGCACGGGCGGTTGGACGGCACGGCCGCCGCGCTGGCGATCGCCGATCTGCGGGACTGGCCCGGAGAGCGATTCGGCCACCGCTGGCTTATCGACCGGGCGTGGCAGCTGCGCAATTCGGTACGGGGATGGGACGCGTCCTACGTGGCGCTGGCGGAGGCGTTCGATGCCACCCTGCTGACGTTGGACGCGCGACTCGCGCGGGCTCACGGGCCGAGTTGCCGGATTGAGGTTCTCGATCGTTGATCCCGGCGATCAAGCGGCGATGCCGGCGATTCCGGCGCCCGCCCGCGCCGCCCGCCTCGCAGAGCGCTTGGCACGACGCCACGTCCGCACGGTGGCGATCGCCGTCTTCAGCCCGCGCCGGCGTCCGGTGGCCGGATCGTTGTCGGCCGCGAACCCGGGTTGTAGTGCGACGAACATCCGCTCGCTGCGGGTTTCCGGGGCATCGTCGGACGTGTCGCGAAGAAACTTGTCCGGCAACGATAGCTTGGCGATGGTGCGCCAGGTCTTGCCGTACTGAACCAGGAATGGTCCTGTGGTGTAAGGCAAGTCGTACTTGGCGAAGACCTCGCGCACCCGCAACGAAATCTCGTGCAGCCGGTTGCTCGGCAGATCGGGGTACAGGTGGTGTTCGATCTGGTAGCACAGGTTACCGCTCATGAACCGCAGCGCGGGGCCGCCCTCGAAGTTGGCGCTGCCGAGCATCTGACGCAGGTACCACTGGCCCTTTGTTTCGCCGATCATGTCGGTCTTGGTGAATTTCTCCGCGCCATCGGGGAAATGGCCGCAGAAGATGACGGCGTTGGCCCACACGTTGCGGATCACGTTGGCGACTGCGTTGGCCTTCAGCGTGGAGGCGTACGTCGCGCCGGGCGACAGCGCGGTCAGTGCCGGGAACGCGGCATAATCCTTGAGCACCTGGCGACCGGCTTTCGACAGGAACTCTTCGACCCGCTGTCGTGCGTCGTCGTGCGACATCCGGTTCTTGGCGATCTTGCCAAGTTCCACGTGCTGGAGACCGACGCCCCACTCGAACAGCAACGCGAGCACGGTGTTGTACACGAGGTTGAGCGCATTGAAGGGCTGCCATCGCTGATCGCGGGTGACGCGCAGCACGCCGTAGCCGACGTCGTCGTCCATCCCGAGGATGTTCGTGTACTTGTGGTGCAGGAAGTTGTGGGTGTACCGCCAGTGTTGGGAGGACCCGCTCATATCCCATTCCCACGTCGAGGAGTGGATCTCCGGGTCGTTCATCCAGTCCCACTGACCGTGCATGACGTTGTGGCCGATTTCCATGTTCTCGACGATCTTGGCCACGCCCAGAGTCAGCGCCCCCGCCCACCAGGCCGAACGCCGCGAGCTGGCGGCGAGCAGCAGTCGACCGGCCACCTCCAGCGCGCGCTGCGCCGCGATGGCGCGGTGAATATAGCGGGCGTCGCGCGACCCACGGGAGTCCTCGATGTCCTGGCGGATGGCATCCAGTTCAACGCCCAGGCTCTCGATGTCGGATTCGGTGAGATGGGTAAATGCTTCGACGTCGGTGATCGCCATTGTGACCTTTTTCTTCGTGCGTTCGTGGTGCTGTGCCCAACCTACGATATCGTAACTTACTAAACCGTAGGTTAGCTCT
>CAIYOH010000293.1 GCA_903927745.1 uncultured Mycobacteriaceae bacterium | reverse complement strand
GATCGAGTCGTTTCGCCGGCGCCGTCCGCGGCTGGTCGACGAGTATGTGACCCTGGCGCACGGAGCGGGTGGCAAGGCCTCGGCGGCGCTGGTGGATGCGGTGTTCGTGGAGGCGTTCCGCAACCCGCTGCTGGAGTCGTTAGGCGACGGCGCGGTGGTGAGCCTGCCCGGCGGGGATCAGCTGGCGCTGTCGACGGATTCGTTCGTCGTCTCACCGCGGCGTTTTCCCGGCGGCTCGATCGGTGCGCTCGCGGTGCACGGCACCTGCAACGATCTCGCGATGATGGGTGCGGTGCCGTCCTGGCTCACCGCGGCCTTCATCGTCGAGGAGGGTCTGGCGATCGCCGAGTTGAAAGAGATCGCCGCCGACATGGCAGCCGCAGCGACGGCGGCGGGGGTGCAGATCGTCACCGGCGACACCAAGGTGGTGCCCCGCGGCGCGGTCGACGGGGTGTTCATCACCACCGCCGGGGCCGGGGTGATCCCGGCGGGCCGACGGCTGTCGGCGTCCTCGGTGCGCACCGGGGACTCGGTGCTGGTCTCGGGGCCGATGGGAGCCCACGGGATGGCGGTGATGCTCGCCCGCGGGGATCTGGACCTGGAGGCCGACATCGCCTCGGACACCGCCTCGGTGAGCCCGCTAGTGGAACTGCTGCTGGCTGCCGCCCCCTCCACCCGCTGGCTGCGGGACGCCACCCGGGGTGGGGTGGGCACGGTGTGCAACGAACTGGCCCGGGCCGCGGGGCTGGGGGTGCTGCTCGACGAGGATCACCTACCGGTGGCGCCGACGGTCAACGGGGCGTGCGAGATGCTGGGCATCGACCCGCTGTACGTCGCCAACGAGGGGATGTTCGTCGCCGTCGTCGCCCGCGAGGAAACCGCGGACGGACTCGAGGCGCTGCGCTCTCATCCCCTGGGCGCCCAGGCCGCGCTGGTCGGCCAGATCGTGGCCGAACCCGCCGAGACCGTGATCCTGCGCACCGCGCTGGGCGGCACCCGCATCGTCGACATGCTCGTGGGCGATCCGCTGCCCCGGATCTGCTGACAGGACCGAGAGGAGAGCCCTTATGTGCCTTGGGATTCCGGGCCGCATCGTGGCGATCACCGACGCGGCCAACCACCTGGCCAAGGTGGACGTCAGCGGTGTGCGACGCACCATCAGCACCGGGCTACTCACCGATACCCCGCCCGCCGAGGGTGACTGGGTGCTGGTGCACGTGGGGTTCGCGATGGCCATCATCAACGAGACCGAGGCCCTGCTGACCCTGGCCGCGATCCAACAACTCGGCGACGCCTACGCCGACGAGCTGGACGCCTTCAACTCCACGACGATCGTCTGACGGCGGAGACGAGCACCCGATGAAATTCGTCGACGAGTTCCGCGACCCGGCCGCCGCGCGGCGCCTGCTGACCACCATCGAGCACCTCGCCGGCAGCGGCGCGGACGGTGGGGAGCACTTCACGTTCATGGAGGTCTGCGGCGGGCACACCCACACCATCTACCGCCACGGCATCGAGCACCTGCTGCCCGAGGCCGTCGAACTCGTCCACGGCCCCGGCTGCCCGGTGTGCGTGATCCCGATGGGACGCATCGACGACGCCATGTGGCTTGCACGCCAACCCGAGGTGATCTTCACCTGCTTCGGCGACATGATGCGCGTGCCCGGCTCGGCGGGCAGCCTGCTCGACGCCAAGGCCCGGGGCGCCGACGTCCGGTTCGTCTACTCGCCGCTGGACGCGCTCAAGATCGCCGTCGACAGCCCCGATAAGCACGTCGTGTTCTTCGCGATCGGATTCGAAACCACCGCGCCCTCGACCGCGGTCACGCTGGTCCGCGCCCGCGAACTGGGGCTGGACAACTTCAGCGTGTTCTGCAATCACGTCACCATCGTCCCCCCCATCAAGGCCATCCTCGACTCCCCCGACCTGCGCCTGTCGGGGTTCATCGGCCCCGGTCACGTCTCCACCGTCGTCGGCACCCGGCCCTACCGGTTCGTCACCGAGGAATACCACAAACCCCTTGTCGTCACCGGCTTCGAACCCCTCGACATCCTGGCCGCCATCGCGATGCTGCTCACCCAGATCCGCGAGGGCCGCTGCGAGGTGGAGAACCAGTACACCCGCGTGGTCCACGAGGACGGCAACGCCGCCGCCCTGACCCTGATGAGCCAAGTCTTCGCGCTGCGCCCCCACTTCGAATGGCGCGGTTTGGGATTCATCTCGCACAGCGCGCTGCGCCTGCACGACGACTTCGCCGCGTTCGATGCCGAAGTGCGCTTCACGTTGCCCGCCGTGCGCGTCGCCGACCCGAAGGCCTGCCAGTGCGGCGAGGTCCTCAAGGGCGTCCTCAAACCCTGGGAGTGCAAGGTGTTCGGCACCGCCTGCACCCCTGAGACCCCCATCGGCACCTGCATGGTGACCCCCGAGGGTGCCTGCGCGGCCTACTACAACTTTGGGCGCCTCCACAAAACCACGGCGGCACTGGCCAATCACGTGCGATGAGACCCCGAATTGACCGGAACGACGGCCAGTCACGCGCTGACGGTCAGGGCTGAATGGTGGTCTTGGTCTCGACCAGGTGCACCGCGTCGAGCATGATGCCCTCCAGCTCGGGGCTACTGGCGCCAGGCACCGACAGCAGGTAGGTCGCATCGTGGCCGGGGACGACAACCTCGCCGATGGCGAGCACCGTCTTCTTTCCCCCCTTGTCTATCGCATCGGCGATCACTTGCCAACCGTTGAAGCCACTGGTGCTGAGCGCGGTGGGGTCAGAACGGAGTTTGGCGCCGTCGGGGACGGTACTTCCGAAGTTGCTGCAGTCCTGCTTCACGGCGGCCAGGAGTCCGTTTTGATCGATGTTGCCGGTCAGCTTCATCATCTGGACCTGGACGACGGCGATGCCACGACCGGTGGCCGAGCCGTCGTATTTGACGCTCAGCACAGGCGAGACACCCTCAACCGGGACACTGTCGGCCGGTGACCAGCCGGTCAGTTCCGGCGGGGTGACGGTGGGCACGCCGGCCGCGCCGATCGTGGGCGCCTCCTTGGTGATGTGGTTCGCGCTCAGGTAATCACCGAAGGTTTTTCCGCTTTCCGTCGTCGGCGACGGCGACGAACTGCCCGCCGTGGTGCTCGACCCGCACCCGGTGAGCACGATGCCCAACGCCACGGCGGCACTACCGGTGACACAGGCCAAGCGGTTGCGTTTCACAGCAATCCCATCTTCTTCGACGCGAACGATCAATGATGCTCCTATTGGTGTCAGACCATGACGCTAAAGACTGCCCAGCACGTCGTCAACAGGTGTTGAGGGAGTTGGTCAGGGTTTGATGGTTGTTTGAGTGTCGATGAGGTGGAGCGCGTCGAACATGGCGCCCTCCAGGTTGGGGCTGGCGATGGCGCTCACTCGCAGGAAATACGTCGCATCCTGGCCCGGGATGATGACCGCACGTGAGGCGATCGCCAACTTCTTTCCTTCCTCGCCCTCGGTGTCGGCGGTCACCTGCCAGCCGCTGAAACCGCTGATGCTGATCGCGGAGGGGTCGGCCCGGAATTTGTCGATGGGATCGTCGACATGATTCGGTTTCGCCGCGGCGAGGAGTTTGCTCTGATCGATGTCACCGGTCAGCTTGGCCATCTCGACCCGGACGACAGCGAGGCTCTCCCCGGTGGGCGTGGAGTCGTATTTGACGCTCACCAGATCCGCGTATCCTTCATGCGCGTCGAGTTCACGGTGCGACCAGCCGGCCAGGACTGGCAGGGTCACGACGGGCACCCCTGCCGCGCCGATCCGGGGCGCAGCCACGGTGATGTGGTTCGCCGACAGGTAACCGTCGAAACTTCGTCCGCCCGCTGCCTTGGGCTGGGCGGCCTTGGCCGCGGGAGTCGTGGAACTTGCGGAACTTGCAGCCGCCGATGTCCCGGTGCTGGACGTCGGCGCCGCGGTCTTCGACCCGCATCCGGTGAGAGCAACGCCCACCGCCAGAGCAGTCATACCGATGACGCCGGCGAGGCGATGGTGTTTCACGGCAATCGGATCCTTTCCGTGGCCCAGCGTGCGATGACAGGCGTCGGCGCTGCGGCCGACAGCGGTCAGATTAAACGACCCGACCGGCCACGTCGAATGGTCCGGTACGAAAGCTCACGCCCTGACATGAACACCGCGGAAACTCACGGTGGCGCAGCGACACCCGCGCGGATCCTGCTGACCTGCCCCGCCACGGCCGATCTGGTTGCCCATGGCAACGATCAAATGTATGCTCGTGCCGGCTGCGTCGCGCTGGACCGAGCACTCGCCATGGAAAGCTAGAAGGAGAACACGACATGCTTTCATCGACAACCGTGCGTGCGGCTGCGGTGACCCTCGTACTCGCCGGGACCGCCCTCCTCGGGTCGGGGTGCACCGCCGTGGCGGGCCTCCAGCGCGACGCGACGCAATTTGTGCAACAACACAAATTAGCCCCGCAGGGATCTGGGAGCGGCGGCAATGGGCAGTGCCCCCCAGGCTATATCAACTATGCTGCGATGGGTTGCTGTAATCCGTCTGGCGCCTGCGTTGGGTGACTCGTCGAACGGTCCTTGGCGCGGATCCTGCTGACCTGCCAAGCCACGGCCGATCTGGTCGCCCATGGAAACGCTCAAATGTATACTGGTGCCGGACGCGCCGTGCTGAACCGAGCACTCGCCATGGAAAGTTAGAAGGGGAACACGACATGCTCTCATCGACAACCGTGCGTGCGGCTGCGGTGGCCCTCGTACTCGCCGGGACCGCCCTCCTCGGGTCGGGGTGCACCGCCGTGGCGGGCCTCCAGCGCGACGCGACGCAATTTGTGCAACAACAGAAATTAGCCCCGCAGTGTGTGCCGTGGTGGCCCACCCCTACGCTACGCAAGTGCAACAAAACAAATTAGCCCCGTTTGGGAGCGGCGGCAATAACAATAACAATAGGGCGTGCCCCCCGGGCTATATTAACTACGAACAGCTTGGTTGCTGTAATCCGTCTGGCGCCTGCGTTTAGGGTCACTCGTCGAACGGTCCTCGGCGCGGATCCTGCTGACCTGCCAAGCCACGGCCGATCTGGTTGCCCATGGAAACGCTCAGATGTATAGCTATCCCGGACGCGCCGTGCTGAACCGAGCACTCGCCATGGAAAGTTAGAAGGGGAACACGACAGGCTCTCATCGACAACCGTGCGTGCGGCTGCGGTGGCCCTCGCACTCGCCGGGACCGCCCTCCTCGGGTCGGGGTGCACCGCCGTGGCGGGCCTCCAGCGCGACGCAACGCAAGTTGTGCAAAATGTGCAGAAAAAAGTACAGCCTCAGGTCAACGGGCAAGGGCCTTGCCCGTCGAGCTACCCCTATTGGAAACCTGGGTATGGTGAGTGTTGTACTTCGACTGCCGCCTGCGTGCCAGCATGACCCCACCGGCCGGGACAATGGTGATGACGAGCCAGCCGGATTTCCCCATCGGCATGCAGGCTGGGCCAGATCTGCCTAAGCCTCCCGTTCGTTGACCTGGGGCGATCTCAGCGCCCTAGGTCGTCCAGTGAACCGGGCACTCGCGCACTAGGGTCCGGTAGCGAATGCTTGACACGCTAAAACGCTGGTTGCGGGGAGCGCTGTAGCCCCTGAGAGCCTTGACTTATGGCTCATGAAGCTCAGGCGGCGTGCCGCTCCCAGGGCGCGTTCACGGCGGCGCAGCGACACCGGCGCGGATCCTGCTGACCTCGAAACGGGCGAAGCGCACCCGCTCGGTATCGGCCCCGCGCGAGGCGGCCAGCACACCGGCGAGGTCGTAGGCGGCATTGAGGACGTAGCGGGCGCGTCTGCGTTCCCCGCGGCTGCGCCCGGCCTTGCGGTGCGCCTTGCGGGCCTTGCGCCCGCCGGTCATCGCCCGGAGTTCGTCGGCCGTGATCACCCGTCGGGCTGCCTCGGGCGCCATGACGTCGCGCAGGAAACCTCGCTCGCGCGTGACGGTCAGGTGGTACACCCCGGCCACCACGACGAGCGCGGTGATGATCAGGCCGACGAGGAATCCGAGCGTCGCCAGCGGGGTCAGCCCGGCGAGGGCCGGCGTGGAGTCCCAGGCCCCGTGCAGCACCATCGCCGTGAGCATCAGCGCCAACCCCCGCACGACGCGCCGCGGTTCAGCGGGCCGTCCCAGGAGATAGACCAGACCGGCGCAGAAGATCGCGCTGTAGACGATGTGTGCGCCCACCCCGCTGACCATGCGGAGCACGATCGTCGCCAGCGACGCCCCCACCTGATTAGCGCCGAACTGAGAGCCGGCCGACGTCATCGCGTAGGCGACGTCCTCGATGATCTGGAATCCCAGCCCGATGAAGGCGCCCAGGATGAGACCGTCAAAGGCGGTGCGCACGTGGCGCGGCGCCAGCGCGATCAGCAGCAGCAGGCCGATGCCCTTGGCCGGCTCCTCGATGAAAGGTGCCGACAGGGCCGCACCCCAGTCCATAGCCCAGGCCTGCCCCAGCGCCTTCGAGTACAGGGCGAGCAGCGCGCTGTTGCCGTTGACCGCCAGGCTCCACGTCGCGGCGAAACCGCCCCACAGAAACGCGATCACCATCAGCTTGGCGGGGAGTTTGGCGTACCGGTCGATGCGCACGGTGAACCACCAGAAGAACGACCCGTAGATCCCGAACAGCGCCGCCGCCAGCAGGATCGCCGGCGCGTAGGCGTTGTACTCGCGCGCCAGTTGGGAGCCGAAGGAGAACACACCGGTGGTGACCAGTAGCGAGTACCCCCAGAAGGCGAGGTTGCGCGGCTGGTAGAAGTGGAAGTTTCTGCCCCAGCCGGACAGGTCCAGCGCGACGTCACGCGCTCGGTCGAGGTCGGCAACCGTGGCCGTCACCCCGCTCGTCATCGCGTGCCCCGGTCGCCGCTGTTGATGCTGTGGATCATCCGCAGCACCGCTGCGGCCGGTTCCTGCTCGCCGGCGGTGGTGCCTTCGGTCGCCTGCGCCTCGACCCCGCGTCCGTCGAACACGAAGGCGGCGATGATGCCGCTGCGCTGCGGTCCGGTGATCCGCGCCGTCGCGCCCTGCTTCCCCTGATCGGTGACGATGGTGGTGCGCTCGCCGACCACGTGGATTCCGCGACCGCGGTTCAGGGCGTCGGCGGTCTCTTCGATCTGATCCAGCAACGCGTTGGCGTCGCCGTGGAAGGTCGCCGTGCGGACGGTGAACGTCGTGTCCTTGTTCACGACGGTGGCGCGGTCGGGATAGTCGCCGGAGGCGGGGCCGTGACCCGCGCGCACGCCGGAGGTGATCCCCCAGCCGGCGTCGGGAACGAACGTCACGTCGCCCCGCAACTCGATGACGTCACCGGCCCTGACCACGTCGCTATAGGGAATCGCGGCGTCGACCAGGGGCAGCACCACCGACATCACGGCGGCCAGCGCGAACACCGTCAGCGTCGGCGCGATCGTGCGCCGGTCCAGGCCGAACCACCGCTGATCGGCGGGCACCCAGCCGTCAGCGGGTTCGAATCGTGGCGGCATATCCTGCGTCACCCTGCGTCGCCCTTCCTGTATTCATGTCCTTTATTTCCTACGCGATATCCCAGGCGGAGCGTATCCGCTCGGGTACCGTGAGCGAATGACCATCTCAACTGTGATTCGCCTCCGGGCGATCGTCGGCACAATCGGCGCCTGCGCGGTCGCCGGCCTGATGTGCGCCGGCGCGGGGATCGCCACGGCCGATCCGGCGCCGCGGCCCGCCAACTGCACCGCCGGGGACATCGCCGGCGTCGCGACGGGCGTCGGGGCGGCGCTGTCGACCTACCTGTTCACCCACCCGGACCTGAACGGTTTCTACACCGGACTGCAGGGTGCGCCCGATGACCAGGTCCACGCCGATGTGCAGAACTACTTCAACGCCCACCCGCAGGAGCAGACCGATCTTGAGAACATCCGTGCGCCGCTGGTCGACATCAGGCAGCGCTGCAACTGGACGCCGCTGACCAAGCAGGACATCCCCACTCCGTGAGCGACCGATGAAGGAGATCCCGATGAAGCTGCGGATGCGGTCGTGGACTGCGGGGGTTCTAGCGGCGTCGGCGTGCATGGCGATTCCCGCGGGATTCGCCGTCGTGGCGCCCGCCGGCGTTGCCAATGCGGACGTCTGCGCGAGCGTCGGCAACCGCATTTCGGTGAGCGGGTGCACCAACCTCAACGACACGGTCAACAGCTACGTCCCGCCGCCGGACGCCTACGCGCCGCTGCCCGGAGACTTCCGCGGCGGGGGCGTCAACGTGTGTGCCAACGTCGGCCGACGGGTCAGCGTCAGCGGGTGCATTTAAGCGCTCGACTGCCCATTCACCGCTCCAGCGGATGCACCCAGCGCAGCCGCTGGAAGCGCGCGAAGCCTCGATCAGCACTGAGCCACGTGGCGTTGTTCTCCAGGGCATAGGCAGCCAGATACGCGTCGGTAAGGTCGTTGCCGCGCGCGCCGATGTCGGTTGCCAGTTGGCGAAATAAACTCCCATGCCGCTCCCCGGCGCGAAGCTGCATCGCCGCCGGAGCGTCGAGGAGTTCGTCGACCGCACGCCACGCCTCGTCTGGCTCCATCGGTTCGGTGAAGACCCGGCGACTTGTCATGATGCGCACGAACCCGGTGAGGGCCGAATCCGGCAGACCCAGCGGCTCGTCACCATTGGCGAGCTTTTCGATCAACCGCCGATACGCCTCATGGTTTCGCAGATCGGCCCGGTATGCGTAGACGAGAACGTTGACGTCAACGCAGAGCATCGATCGACGCGCCTTCGTCGAGTGCGTCGGCGACGGACGCGTTAGACGACAGATCCACACCCGGCCGGAGCCCTCCCTCCCCCATGGGCCTGACGACGAAGCGGCCGGCGGGTCGGGATTCGGGCGGGTTGAGACCTCGCCGAACGGCGTCTTCGAGGACCGCCGCCACGGTACGCCCGGAACGAGCAGCCATCGCCTTGACGTCGCGGTAGAGGTCATCGTCGATACGGATCGTCGTGCGCATGCCAGCATTTTAGCATCAGCACTAGGCATAAAGATGCTCATTCACTGCGCTGCGGGAATCGGCAGCGTAGCGCCCGTCAGCGAGTGACGTCGACGACGACGCGGCCGCGCACCGCGCCGTCCATCAGGTCCCCGGCCACCGCGATCGCCTCCCCCAGACCGATCTCGCGGGCGATGGAATCCAGCGCGCCGGCATCGAGGTCGCGCGCCAGGCGTTCCCAGGCGGCCAGGCGCGGCTTCCGGGGCGCCATGACGCTGTCGATGCCGAGCAGGGACACCCCGCGCAGGATGAACGGCGCCACCGTCGCCGGGAAGTCCATGCCCTGCGCCAGGCCGCACGCCGCGACCGCGCCGCCGTAGCGCGTCTGGGCGCAGGCGTTCGCCAGAGTGTGGCTGCCGACGGTGTCGACGACGCCCGCCCACCGCTCCTTCTGCATCGGCTTGCCGGCCGCACTGAGTTCCGCGCGGTCGAGCACCGTCTGGGCGCCGAGCTGTTTGAGGTACGGCTCCTCCGACGACTTGCCTGTCGCGGCGGCCACGGTGAACCCGGCCGCGCGCAGCAAGGCGATCGCGACGCTGCCGACGCCGCCGGTCGCGCCGGTCACCAGGACCTCGCCCCGATCGGGTGACACCCCGTGGCGCAGCAGGGCATCCACGCACAGGCTGGCCGTGTAGCCGGCGGTGCCGATCGCCATCGCCTGACGCGTGGTGAACGCCGCGGGCAGGGGGATCAGCCAGTCGCCGTTGAGGCGGGCGCGTTGCGCCAGCCCGCCCCAGTGCGTTTCACCGACCCCCCACCCGTTGAGCACCACGCGGTCGCCGGTGTTCCAGTCGGCGTGGCTGCTCTGGGTCACGACACCGGCCAGATCGATACCCGGGATCATCGGGAACGAGCGGACGACCGGTGACTTTCCGGTGATCGCCAGGCCGTCCTTGTAATTCAGGGTGGAGTACTCGACGTCGACGCTGACGGTGTCGTCCGGGCCGGCGGGCAGTTGCGCCTCGTCGAGGTCGGCGACGCCGACCGTCTGGCCTGCGTCGCCCTTCTCGATCAGGAGTGCGGAGAACATCGCCCGATCACTCCCTTCTATGTCGTGGCGGGGGTGTATCCCAGAGTGCTCTTGATCTCCAGGTACTCGTGGAACCCGAACTCGCCCCACTCCCGGCCGTTACCGCTGCGCTTGTAGCCACCGAACGGCACGGTCATGTCGAAGGCCTGGTTGATCGCCACCCAGCCAGCCCGGATTTTGCGGGCCACCTCCCGCGCCGTGTCGAGGTCGACCCCCGACACGTAGCCGGCCAAGCCGTAGTCGGTGTCGTTGCCGATCTCGACGGCCTGGTCGAGGTCGTCGTAGCCGAGGATGCACAGCACCGGCCCAAAGATCTCCTCGCGGGCGATCGTCATGTCGTTGGTGACGTTCGCGAAGACGGTGGGCTTGACGTAGAAACCCTTGTCCAACCCTTCGGGCCGGCCCGTACCGCCGGCGACAAGCGTTGCGCCCTCGTCGATGCCCTTCTGAATCAGGCCCTGGACCTTCTGGAACTGCGCCTTCGACGCCACCGGCCCGATCGCCCTCGCGTCGTCGGCGTCGCCCACCGCGACGTGCTCGGCGACCTCGCGCGCGACCGTCATCGCCTCGGCCATGCGCGAATTCGGGACGAGCATCCGCGACGGCGCGTTGCAGCTCTGCCCGGAGTTCGGCATCATCCCGGCCACGCCGGCGCGGACGCTGTCGGCGAAGCCCGCGTCGTCGAGCACGATGTTGGGGCTCTTGCCGCCGAGCTCCTGGGTCACCCGCTTGACCGTCACGGCCGCGTTCTTGGCCACCTCGACACCGGCCCGCGTTGACCCGGTGAACGACACCATGTCGATGCCGGGGTGGCTTGCCAGCGCAACGCCGACGCCGGGGCCGTCACCGTTGACCAGGTTGAAAACCCCGGCCGGTACGCCCGCGGCATCGAGGATCTCGGCGAAGATGCACGCCGAAAACGGCGCCACCTCCGATGGCTTGAGGACCATGGTGCAGCCCGTCGCCAGCGCCGGGTACACCTTGACCACGATCTGGTTGATCGGCCAGTTCCACGGCGTGATCAGGCCGCAGACCCCGATCGGCTCCTTGATGATCAGCGCCGAGCCGTGCTGCTCCTCGAAGGAGAACTTCTTGAG
>CAIYOH010000292.1 GCA_903927745.1 uncultured Mycobacteriaceae bacterium | reverse complement strand
CGCCCACCAGCTGGTGCCATTCGGTCGCGACCTTCTCCTGCACCGCCTTGGCTTTCTTGTCGACGATGGTGCCGGTCATCGACCACCCGGCCAGCTTGCGGGCGACCCGGGTGGCGTGGTTCGGCGACATGGAGTCGGTCACTGAGGTCACTTTGCGGAACGACTGGCCGGGCAGTCGGTCTTCGGCGGTCCCGTCGTCGGCCACTTTGATGCGGTACTGCGAACCCCGGTGGTTGCCCAAGGTGAGCACTGTGACTCCAGCCCTGCCATCGGGCGGGAAACCCGCCTTGCCGCCGGTGAGATCAGCGACTACGTAGTAGGGCCCCCCGGGGAGCGAATCGGGGGTGTGCGGGCCGCGCGCGGCCAGGTCGGACAAGCCGTCCGGGCGGGTGTAGATCATTCGGATCGGCCCGGCGGCGTCGGTGTCGGTCGGGTGCTGAACGTGCGGGAGCCATTTCAGCCAGGCCCAGTCCGGATCGTCGGGGTTCTCGATGAGCACCCGGATCTGAAGCAGGTCCGGCGGATGGAACACGGCCAGGTGGCAGATCATCGCCGTCAGCAACCCAGCCGCCCCGGCCGGGTCGCCACCCACCGCGATCGTCGGAAACGTCCGCATCTGCAGCAGCTTTGGGCAGTCGTGGATCAGACCGTGGGTCCGCAGGAACTTGACCGCCCACATGTTGGAGACCGGCTCCAGGAACGGCTGCGGCGCGGCGGTCGGGCCCGCCAAAACGCCGCCGGCGCTCGGCTTCATCAGCCGGTCGACGGCCGGCTGGTCGCCGACGCCGAGGCGCGTGGCGGCGAAGAAGTCGGCACTGGCCTGGCGGGACCACTGCCGTGGTGTGCCGATGATCGACACCAGGTCGTCGGGATGAGGAGCGTGGTAGCTGAAGAAGGCGACCTGGGCGCCCGCCGACGCGGTCACCCGCGGACGCAGCCCGGCGAGGTAACGCAGATACTCGTTACGGTCGGCGTTGATTTCGGGCACTTTCTTGCCGCCGCCGCCGCCGGCGCCGATTGTGCTCAACGCCATCATGATCATCATCAACGGCATCATCAGCATGTACGGCGACAACGATCGTGTGCCGCTGACGATCATGATCCCGATCATGCCCAGCATCAAGACCCCCATCACATAGGGCATGACCTTTTGGAGGAACCCGGGCGGAACGTCGACACCGAGGTCCTCGGGCGGCGCGAGGGCGATCTCACCCGGAGCCAGCCGCGGGCCGCGAGCGACGGACGGGGTGAACTTTTTCGTGGTCATTGCGGGGCTCCGGAGGATGCGTCGGCGGCTTTGCGGGGGCTCGGATCGGCCGGCAGCGTGTCGTGTTCCAGCAGGGCCGCGTCTTTGGACAGCACCGGGCCGTCCACCAGCAGGCGCAGGATTTCCCACGGCGCAGCCTTGGCCGACGTCAAACCCAGGGAGGCGGCGGCCTGTTCGTCGGGCACCCCGTAGCGCACGCCCTGGGGGTCGACGTAGTAACTGGCTTCGCCGTAGCGGGGGTCGGGGGACTGGACGTGCACGAATTTCCCGCCGTCGATGAACACCGTCGCCGATCCCTGGATCTGCTTGATGCCGTCGTTCATCGACGCCAGCGGTATCGGCACCCGCTCGGCGGTGAGGATCGTTGTCTTGGGCGCCTGGTCGCCGGGTCCGCGCTCCCAACTCCAGCACACCGTGGGGTCCTCGGGCCGCGAAGTGATCTTGATCGGGTCGTCCGGCAGCGGCGAATCGTAAGTCCGCGTCTCGATCCTGGTGATCTCACTCGGAGTGATCGGCAGAGGTTCGACCAGTCCGTACGATTCGGTGGCGCGCAGCGCCGCTGCGGTGTTGGCGTTCACCGGAGCGATGCCGTCGGAGAGCACCACGAAATAATGGCGGCCCGTGTTGGCGCGCCGGACCTGTAACACCGAACCGACCACTAAGGGGTCCGGCAAACCGAGAGTGTTGGGGGACCCGGCGTTGGGGATCGGCGGCAGTTGCCACGACCCGTTGTCGGGTATCGCGTTGAACAGAGCTGCGGAGATGGGGCTCGGCTTGATATCCGAGGGGATACCCAGCGCATCCGACAGCGCGCGGTTGGCCAGATCGGTGGCGTGCCGGCCCGATTGTGTAACGACCCAGTCTTTGCCCTGGTAGGCCGCCAGCAGAGTCTCGCCGGGCAGGATCGGATCCTCGGTGTTGGGGCGCAGCGGCATCGCGACGATCGCCGTGTGCACGGTGGCATGGTCGGTGTCCACGCCCGCGAGGGTGTCGCAGAGCGCCCACCGCGACACGGAATCCGTTGACACGGGCGTGGCGTACGGGGCGCCGGGAATGCCCATGGCCTGACCCCGGGGCAACTTGTTGAGGTCGGCGGACTTTGCGACCGCGGGCTCCTCGGCCTTGCCGAGCACCAGCCGCGCCGACGTCAGGTTGTACACGGGGTGCAGCTGCCCCGACACGACTAAATAGAGCTGGTTGGTCGAGTGATCGACGAACAGACTGCCGTTGCCCATTTTGCCTTGGGGCTTGAAGTACGCCATCGCCAGCGCAGCCACCAGCACCAACACCGAAATCACGACACCCAGCGCGGCCGAACGCCCGTAGAACCCCAGTGGGTCGTCGAACATCCGGGTGTCGCGCCGCACCAGAGCGTTTTCCACTCGCCGCAGCAGAAAGCGCCAGCCGCTGACTTGGACCTTGGTGGTGAGTCTGAAACCGGCCATAGGTCACTCAGTCACGTTGAGGCGCGAGTGCACCGCGGCGATCGCCTCGGCGATGTCCTCGCCGCTGATCTCGCTCAACCGGTCGGCATCGAGATCTTCAAAATCGGTGGCACTGGTCAGGCGGATGTCTCGGTACTGTTCGCCCGCTTCCACCAATTGACGGGCATAGCGGCCGTTGCCGGCGATATCGAGTGCGGGTTTGCCGCGCACGGTCTTTTGGCTGAGCTGCTTCGCTGCCGCGAGCAGGTTATCGGCCGCCTCAAAGCTCATGGACGAATCGTTGTTCGCCGCAATCACCTTCGCGATTTGCAAAATCTCCTCGGGAGAATACGAGTCGAACTCGATGCGGGTGGCGAACCGTGACCGCAGGCCCTCGTTGGTCTCCAGTAGCCGATCGATGTCGTTGCTGTAGCCGGCGATGATCACCACCAGGCGGTCTCTGTCGTTCTCCATCCGCGCCAGGAGAGTGTCGAGCGCCTCTTGGCCGAACGGGTCGTTCTGCCCATTGCGTTCCTGGACCAGGGCGTACGCCTCGTCGATGAAGAGCACGCCACCCAGGGCGCGGTCGATGGTCTTAGTGGTCTTGACCGCCGATTGTCCCTCGTATTCGGCGACGAAATCCTTGCGGGCCGTCTCGATGAGTTTGGGTTCGCCGATGACACCCAGCCCGGCCAGGATGTTGGCGACCACCCGGGCGATCGTCGTCTTACCGGTACCCGGCGGCCCAGTGAAGATCATGTGCTTGCTCGGCTGGGCGACCTTCATGCCGCGGGCGGCGCGGACCCTTGCCATCTGGGTCGCGGCACGGTAACGCGCCACCTGGTCCTTGACCCGGGCGAGACCGATCTGCCGGTGGAGTTCGGCTTCGGCCTCGGCGAGCAGCTTTTCGCGGCCTGAGGTGTCAGCCACGACGCTGGACACGTCCCACGGATCGGTGCGGGCGGCGATCTGCTCGGCAGTCAACGTCGTCAGGCGATACGACGGATCCTT
>CAIYOH010000291.1 GCA_903927745.1 uncultured Mycobacteriaceae bacterium | reverse complement strand
GTGCCCGCCCTGGCCGGCGTCCCGGTCACTCATAGGGCGATGAACCACGACTTTGTCGTGGTCAGCGGGCATCTGGCGCCCGACCATCCCGAATCGTTAGTGAATTGGAATGCAGTGGCTGCGATGACCGGCACCATCGTTTTGCTGATGGCGGTGGAACGCATCGAACTCTTCGTCGACATCCTGATAAAAGGCGGCCGACCTGCGGATACCCCGGTTCTGGTGGTCCAGGATGGAACCACGTCCGCCCAACAGACGGTATGGGCCACCCTGGACGACACGCCCAGGAAGATCCGCGCCGAGGGCGTCCGACCTCCGGCGATCATCGTGATCGGGCCTGTCGTGGGTCTGGGCGGCAATCGCGACTTAAAACATTCTTAAGATTACGGTAAGGTCTGTCGTTATGACGGCTCTCAACGACGCAGAGCGCGCGGCGCGGAACCTCATGTCCGCGAGCCCCGATCGTGCCGCCCCCGTGCACCCGTCGCGCCCGACAGAGACCGTTGACATTCGCGTCGGTAGGTCCTTTCCGGACTGGCTACCGTCCAGTCGTTTCATTGCGGCTGTCATCGCCATCGGTGGCATGCAACTTCTGGCGACCATGGACAGCACCGTCGCCATCGTTGCGCTTCCCAAGATCCAGAACGACCTGGGCCTGTCAGACGCGGGCCGCAGCTGGGTGATCACCTCGTACGTGCTGACCTTCGGCGGGCTCATGCTGCTGGGCGGCAGGCTCGGCGACACGATCGGACGGAAACGCACCTTCATCGTCGGCGTCGCACTCTTCACCATCTCATCGGTGCTGTGCGCGGCCGCCTGGAACGACGTCACCATGGTGGTGGCCCGGCTGTCGCAGGGCGTCGGGTCTGCCATCGCGTCGCCGACGGGCCTCGCCCTGGTGGCGACCACCTTCCCTAAGGGCCCCGCCCGTAACTTCGCGACGGCGGTGTTCGCCGCGATGACCGCGGTCGGGTCGGTGATGGGCCTGGCAGTCGGCGGTGCGCTGACCCAGGTGTCGTGGCGGCTGGCGTTCCTGGTCAACGTTCCGCTGGGCCTGGTGATGATCTACCTGGCTCGCACCGCCCTGCGCGAGACCAACCGCGAACGCATGAAGCTCGACGCCGCCGGAGCCATGCTGGCCACCCTCGCGTGCACTGCCGCGGTGTTCGCCTGCACGATGGGGCCGGAGAAGGGTTGGGTTTCTCTCGTCACCATCGGTTCGGGCGCCGTGGCCTTGATTTCCGGTCTGGCGTTCATCGTGGTGGAGCGCAGCGCCGAAAACCCCGTCGTCCCGTTCACCCTGTTCCTCGATCGCAACCGGTTCGCCACCTTCGTGGCGATTCTGCTGGCCGGCGGTGTCATGTTCAGCCTGACCGTGTGCATCGGCCTGTACGTGCAGGACGTCCTGGGCTACAGCGCCCTGCGCGCGGGGGTCTGCTTCATTCCGTTCGTCATCGCGATGGGGCTCGGCCTCGGGGTGTCCTCACAACTGGTGTCGCGCTTCTCGCCGCGCGTGTTGACGATCTCCGGCGGATACCTGCTTGTGATCGCGATGCTGTACGGCTCGTGGTTCATGCACCGCGGCGTGCCGTACTTCCCGAACCTGGTGGCGCCGATCGTGGTGGGCGGCATCGGCATCGGCATGGCGGTCGTCCCGCTGACGCTGTCGGCCATCGCCGGCGTGGGCTTCGACCAGATCGGCCCGGTATCGGCGATCGCCCTGATGGCGCAGAGCCTGGGCGGGCCGCTGGTGCTCGCCGTCATCCAGGCCGTGATCACCTCGCGCACCCTCTACAAGGGCGGCACCACAGGCCCGGTGAAGTACATGAACGACGCCCAGTTGCACGCGCTGGATCAGGGCTACACCTACGGCCTGCTGTGGGTGGCCGGGGCGGCCGTGATCGTCGGCGTGGCGGCGCTGTTTATCGGCTACACGCCGGAGCAGGTTGCTCACGCCCAGGAGGTCAAGGAAGCGATCGACGCCGGGGACCTGTAGCAACCCCAGCTAGGCTCAGTCGCTGTGATCACCCGGATGACCCAGCTTTTCCTTCGCACCCTGCGGGATGACCCCGCCGACGCCGAGGTGCCCAGCCACAAGCTGCTGATCCGCGCCGGCTACATCCGCCCGATCGCGCCCGGCCTGTACAGCTGGCTGCCCCTGGGGTTGCGGGTGCTGCGCCGGATCGAAAGCATCGTCCGCCAGGAGATGAACGCCATCGGCGGACAGGAGATCCTCTTTCCCGCCCTGCTGCCCCGCGCTCCCTACGAGACCACGAACCGGTGGACCGAGTACGGCGACGGCGTGTTCCGGCTGCAGGACCGCCGCGGGAACGATTACCTCCTGGGCCCGACGCACGAAGAGCTGTTCACGTTGGCCGTCAAAGGGGAATACAACTCCTACAAGGACTTTCCGGTCCTGCTCTATCAGATCCAGAACAAGTACCGCGACGAGGCGCGGCCGCGGGCCGGGATTCTGCGGGTACGGGAGTTCCTCATGAAGGACTCCTACTCCTTTGACGTCGACGACGCCGGACTTGTGGCCGCCTACCGGGCCCACCGGGCGGCCTACCAGCGCGTCTTCGAGCGCCTGAAGGTGCGCTACGTCATCGTCTCGGCGACGTCCGGGGCGATGGGCGGCAGCGCCTCCGAGGAGTTCCTGGCCGAGAGTCCGGTCGGTGAGGACACCTTCGTCCGATGCCTGGAGTCGGGCTATGCGGCCAACGTCGAGGCGGTCGTCACCGCGCCCCCGGCGGCCACGCCCGCCGACGTCGTGGCAGGCCTGCCCGAGGCGGTGGTCCACCACACCGGCGACACCCCGACCATCGCCAGCCTGGTCGACTGGGCCAACGGCGCGGAATTGGGCCGCGCTGTCACGGCGGCCGACACGCTGAAGAACATCCTGCTCAAGCTCCGCCAGCCCGGTGGTGACTGGGAGTTGCTGGCCGTCGGAATACCCGGTGACCGCGAGGTCGACGACAAGCGGCTGGGGGCGGCCCTGGATCCGGCCGACTACGCGCTACTCGATGACGCCGACTTCGCCCGGTACCCGTTTCTGGTCAAGGGCTACATCGGGCCACAAGCGTTGCGGGACAACAGTGTGCGCTACCTCGTCGACCCGCGGGTGGTGAACGGAACCAGCTGGATCACCGGAGCCGACGAGCCCGGCCGTCATGTGGTCGGCCTGGTGGCCGGCCGGGACTTCACCCCCGACGGCACCATCGAGGCCGCCGAGGTGCGCGACGGCGACCCCTCGCCCGACGGTGCCGGCCCGCTGGTCGCGGCCCGGGGAATCGAGATCGCCCACATCTTCCAGCTCGGCCGCAAATACACCGACGCCTTCGCTGTGGACGTGCTCGGCGAGGATGGCAAGCCGGTGCGGCTGACCATGGGCTCCTACGGGCTCGGGGTGTCGCGGATGGTGGCCGTCATCGCCGAGCAACATCACGACGAGTTGGGCCTGCGGTGGCCGGCGGCCGTGGCGCCGTTCGACGTCCACCTGGTGATCGCCAACAAGGACGCGCAGGCCCGCGAGGGAGCCACGGAACTGGCCGCCGAGCTCGACCGAATGGGTGTTGAGGTGTTACTCGACGACCGTCACGCGTCACCCGGGGTGAAGTTCAAGGACGCCGAATTGCTCGGCGTGCCCTGGATCGTCGTGATCGGTCGGGGCTGGGCCGACGGCGTGGTCGAATTGCGCGACCGTTTCGGCGGACAGACCCGTGAGCTCGCAACCGGCGCCTCGTTGGCCGCCGACGTCGCCGCGGCGCTGGTCTAGATTGCGGCGACGCTCATCGAGATTGCCGCCAGTGCGACGAATTCGGCGTGTCGAGCGCACTAGCGTCAATCTCGGGCGTCGGGCAGGTCGATGTCGTCGCTCACTCGCTGCCTCCTGGGAAGCTCGTCGTGATCGGCCACGCCCCCAGCAACCGGCTCCATCGGGCTGCCATCACCGCGCTCTGGGTCAGGGCCTTCGTCGCGAACCCGCGGTCCTCCGCCGTCCCCGCGTGTTCCATGACGCCGCGCCACGCCGTGGCGCAGTCGTTCTCCATCCGCACCGCCAGGCGCGCGGCGTCCGCCGCGCCGTTCACCGGTGTGGGCAGCTGGTAGCCGGCGGCGGCCACTGGGACGTCGACCTTCCGGCCGGACAGAATCGCGATCACGTCATCGCGGCGTTGCCGATGCTGTTCGAGGGCCTCCACCAACAGGTCGTTCACGCTGGGGCGCGAGAGCGCGGAGACGATCCCGTAGCCGTAGATGGTCGAGTGCTCGACGGCCAGCGCGTCGCTCAGCGCCGCGTTGTCGGCGTCCTTCCCGGAGGTCATATCGACTGCCCAGAGGGCGCCAGGGCCACTGTGTAGGACGCGGTGCACGACGCCGCGATGGAGGCCAGCAGCCCAGCCCGGTACCCCGAGTCGGTGCCCGCCAGGCGGGCGGCGTTGTCGGCCGAGGCGCGCAACGCGTCGATCACGTCGGACACCGGTGGCGGTGGCGGTAGCGGCTCGGGCGGCTCAGCGGGGCTGGGATTGGTGGGGGTTCCGCTCGGCGACGTGGACGCGGCGATCTTGCCGCCGGCCCGGGTGATCTCCGCTGACAGCGCACCCGCGTGCGCGCCCCGCTGGCCGGAGACCACCATCAACGCGGCGGCGACCTGAGGCGGGGTGGGCGCGGCCGCGGCCGCGGCCGCCAGTGCGCTGTCTTGCTTGGCCTGGTCCAGCAGCCCCAACAGTTCTTCGACCGGAGTGGGCTTGGGCGCCGATTCGCCACAGGCGGATCCGACCACCCCCAGCGCCGCCAGAGCCAGGCCACCGGCGAGCACGCTTCGCCTGTCGGTCAGCCTGTTGGTACGCCTCGTGGTACCGGGAGCCTCGCCAGACACACGCAACATCCTGCCACTGCCGCTGCCATGAAAAACGGGTGTGTCGCCGTGAAGTGGTCCCGTGTCGCCGGGTGGCTCCTGGCGTATCGTTGATAGTCGGCCCTCGCCCAGATGGCCGGACAACTCAAGATGAGGAGCTCGCCGTGACGACCGGGCGACCATCGCAGACGCTGGTGACCGAGTTGCTCGGTGCGGAGTTCGCTCGCGCCGGTTATGAAATCGAAGACGTGGTCATCGACGCCCGGACGAGCCCGCCGCGGATTACCGTGATCGCCGACGGCGACACTCCGCTCGACCTGGACACCATCGCCGCTCTCTCGCAGACGGTGTCGACCGTCCTGGACGGCTGGGACGGCTGGGACAGCATCGGGGCCGGCATCGGTGAAAACTATGTGCTCGAGGTCAGTTCTCCCGGTGTCGACCGGCCGCTGACCAGCGCCAAGCACTTCCGGCGTGCCCACGGCCGCAAGGTCCAGATGACGCTGTTGGACGGATCGGTGGCCACCGGCCGCGTCGGCGAGACCCGCGACGACGCCGTCGCACTCGTTGTCCGTGACGGTCGGGGCTGGGCCGTGCGGGAGATCGCCCTCACCGATGTCGTCACAGCCGTCGTTCAGGTGGAGTTCTCGCCCCCGTCGCCGGCGGAGCTGGCACTGGCTCAGACACCTCCGGCTGGGGAGACGGCTGGGGAGACGGCTGGAGAGACGGCTGGAGAGACGGCCGGGAAGACGGCCGGGAAGGAAGCCGGAACATGAATATCGACATGACGGCGCTGCACGTGATCGAGGTGGAACGGGGCATCTCGGTCACCGAGTTGCTCGAGACGATCAAGTCCGCGTTGCTGACCGCCTATCGCCACACCGAGGGCCATCAGGCGGACGCACGCATCGAGATCGATCGCAAGACCGGTGCCGTGCAGGTGATCGCTATCGAAACCGACGACGACGGCGCGGTCACCCGGGAGTGGGACGAGACTCCGGAGGGTTTCGGCCGCATCGCCGCCACGACGGCCCGTCAGGTGATGCTGCAGCGATTCCGCGACGCGGAGAACGAGCGCAGCTTCGGCGAGTTCTCCACCCACGAAGGCGAGATCGTGGGGGGCCAGATCCAGCGCGACAACCGGGCCAACGCACGCGGTCTGGTGATCGTGCGGATGGGCAGCGAGACCAAGGCCTCCGAGGGCGTCATTCCCGCGGCCGAACAGGTGCCCGGCGAAAGCTACGAGCACGGCAACAGGCTGCGGTGCTACGTGATCGGGGTGAGCCGCGGGGCCCGCGAACCGGTGATCACGCTATCCCGCACCCACCCCAACCTGGTGCGGAAGTTGTTCGCGCTGGAAGTCCCTGAGATCGCCGCTGGAGCGGTCGAGATCGTGGCGGTTGCACGGGAGGCCGGGCACCGCTCCAAGATCGCGGTGAAGTCGAACGCCGCAGGCCTGAACGCCAAGGGGGCGTGCATCGGTCCGATGGGGCAGCGGGTGCGCAACGTGATGAGCGAGCTGTCCGGGGAAAAGATCGACATCATCGACTATGACGAAGACCCCGCCCGGTTCGTCGCCAACGCGCTGTCTCCGGCGAAGGTGGTGTCCGTGTCGATCATTGACCCGGTCGGCCGGGCGGCCCGTGTGGTGGTGCCGGACTTCCAGTTATCTCTGGCCATCGGCAAGGAGGGCCAGAACGCTCGGCTGGCCGCCCGGCTCACCGGATGGCGCATCGACATCCGCGGGGACTCGCCACAGCCCGAGGACAAGCCGGAACACGGCGCCAGTCACGGCGCCGCCCACGAGGATTAGTTCTTTTCCCCCGCCTTGGCCGCCCTCGCCCTGCCCGTTCCCCGGGCGGTTCGGAGCATCGGCCGGGTGACGCTAGACTGAGCCGTGATCCAGCGTGAGCCTTCGGCCCCCCGAACCAGCTGGGCGCACCGACACCCGGGTGGACCCGTGCGGACGTGCGTGGGGTGCCGGAAGCGAGAGCTGGCCGCCGAACTGCTTCGTGTGGTGGCTGTGTCCGCGGGAAACGGTGAACACGCCGTGATCGTTGACACGGGCAGCGACTTGCCGGGGCGAGGTGCATGGCTGCACCCCGCACCGGAGTGCGTGCACCAGGCGATTCGGCGGCGGGCCTTCACGCGAGCGCTGCGCATCACTGGTTCACCGCACACCTCCGCGGTGGTCGAGTACGTCGAGCTTTCCGGCGGCCCTGACCGCCCCGGCAACAGAACAGGCAGCACAGAACATGAGCACACCGTGAAGTCCCGATGACCCCCATCGCGATGCGTTACAGCTAGAACCCGAGGCGCGGCCCACGACTGTCGCCTCATGGACAGGAGATGTAGTGGCAGGCAAGGCCCGCGTACACGAGTTAGCCAAAGAACTCGGTGTCAGCAGCAAAGAAGTGCTCACCCGGCTCAATGACCAGGGTGAATTCGTCAAATCCGCGTCGTCGACCGTAGAGGCGCCCGTCGCCCGCCGACTGCGTGAATCCTTCGGGGGCGCCAAGGCTCCCGCCGTTCCCGCCGCTAAGGCACCGGCCACTGCCCGCGCGCAGGCCCGCGCGCAGGCCCCCGCCCAAGCCCCCGAGAGGGTCCCCGCGCCCGCACCCGAGAAGGCCGCCGGCAACGGCGAAGCGGCCCCGGCCGCTCCCGCACCGCTCGCGCCGGCACCCACGCAGCCGTCGGCGCCGCCCCCGGACACAGGTGATCCCGGGCACCCGGCGCCCCAGGCGGGGATGACACCGGGTCCGCGCCCCGGCGGGATGCCGCGTCCCGGCGTACGCACCCCACGCGTGGGCAACAACCCC
>CAIYOH010000290.1 GCA_903927745.1 uncultured Mycobacteriaceae bacterium | reverse complement strand
GTCGGCTCGCTCAAGACGCCCCTGATCGTCGTACTCGGCCACGAACACTGCGCAGCGATGCAGACGGCGATGACGGCCTGGACCACCGCCACGTTTCCGCAGGGAGCGGCGCGCGCTGTCGTCGAGCAGGCGGTGTCGTCGCTCACCCGGCTCGGCGGCGGCGTTGCCGACGCCAACGGGCTGTCCGCCGCCCATGTTGTGAACACCGGCGCCTCGCTGCTGCACAAGTCACCGTTGATAGCCGGCGCAGTGGACAGCGGGCAGACCGCCATCGTCTGCCTGATGAGCGGTGCGGATCATGGCCCGGTGACCACCTGCGCCACCTTCGGAGCCGTCCCGACGGGCGACTCTCCACTGTTGGAGTGCGTATAAAACCCGGGTATCAACGCACCCCGGGCGTGGGCGGCTACGCCGGAGCAGTTGTCGCGATGGGCACCATGCACGGCAAAGAGCAGCAAGTGGCGCCGGCTTTCGCTGACGAACTGGGGGCCCGTGTGATCGCCCCGGACGGTATCGACACCGACCGGTTCGGCACCTTCACCGGTGAGGTGAGCAGGACGCTGACACCGATGGCGGCGGCCACGGCCAAGGCGCGCCTGGCGATGAGCGCCGCCGGCGTGCGCTACGGCCTGGCGAGCGAAGCGAGCTACGACACCTGGCTCGGCATGCTCCCGATGCACGAAGAGGTCCTGGTATTCGTCGACGACACCCGCGGCATCCGGGTCGCCGAAGGCGTCAACGTTCCCGGCTCTCCCGGCGCGCCCCGACTTGTTGACGGCGCCGATGACGCGGTGGCCGCGGCGCGCGGCTTCGGATTTCCCCACCAGGGAGCGGCCGTCAAGGCGAGCGTGGCGGATCGGATCCGGGTATTCGGCAAGGGCATCACCGACATCCGCGAGCTCATGGACGCCGTCGACGTTGCCGTGGCGGCCGCCGACGCCCGCCAGGCCTGGCTGGAACCCGACCTGCGCGCCCACCACAACCCGAGCCGCCGCGAGGTCATCGCCATGCTGGCGCACCGGCTGGCCCGGCGCCTGGCCACACCCTGCCCCCGCTGCGCATGCCCGGGGTACGGCAAGGTCGCTGTCCGTGAGGGCCTGCCGTGTCACGCATGCGGGTGCCCGACGAGTCTTGTCGTGGCCGACGTCCATGGGTGCCCGGCGTGCGAACATCGCAGCACCGTCGAGCGCAGCGGAACGGCGGAGATGCGCTTCTGTCCGGAGTGCAACCCGTGAGGGTCAGCGTTGTGCGGCGTTCACGACAGGGCCGAGATGAGCTCGCCGACGGTATGGCCGGCTTCGAGGGGATGACGCAGCTTGCCCTTCGGATTGAGTTTGTAGGCATTGCGCCGGCCGACCTTCGTTTTGACGATGTACCCGCCGTCGGCGAGGTCGGACAGAATCGCTTGCACGGAGCGCTCGGTGATGCCTACGTCTATCGCCAATTCGCGAGCGGTCAGCTGAGTGCCACGCGCGATGCACAACAGGACGTGCCCGTGATTGGTGAGGAAGGTCCAGGTGCCTGCCACTCCCCTACATTACCCCAGCTCGATTCGCGTAAGACCCTTCGCTAATCACGGCGCCCTCGACCCGTCCCGGCCAGGCCCGTCACAAACATCTCGACCGCCTCGCGATACACCCCGGGCGCCTCGTCGTGGATGAGATGGCCCGCCTGCGGAACGTGGACATATGCCGTCAACGAGGATGCCAACGAGGATGCCGCAGAGGACGCCTCAGCCATCGCGCGCATCTGCCCCGCCGGCGTGACGGAGTTACCGGCCTCGAGAAGCAGCGCGGGCACGCGAACCGCCCGCCACTGCGCCCAGTAGTCGCGGGTGCCCCATTCGGAGGCGATCTCGATCCATCGCGCGGTG
>CAIYOH010000289.1 GCA_903927745.1 uncultured Mycobacteriaceae bacterium | reverse complement strand
GTGGACGCAGGCGCGGGCGGCGGCGGGGGCGTGAGTGCCGCAGGCGCTGGTGTGGGCGCGGGTTCGGGGGCTGGCGTGGGTGCAGCTTCGGGCGCGGGCGGGGCCGGCGGCGCGGCGGCCGCACCCCCGGTGGCCTGAGCGCTCGAGCCGATTCGCGCCAACTCCCCGCCCACCGACACGGTGTCGTCCTCCTCGGCGGTGATGCTGACCAGCACACCGGCTACCGGCGAGGGGATCTCGGTGTCGACCTTGTCGGTGGACACTTCCACCAGTGGTTCATCCACACCGACCGAATCGCCGACCTTCTTCAGCCACCGTGTCACGGTGCCCTCGGTCACCGACTCGCCCAGCTCCGGCATCACCACCGACGTGATGTCACCGCCACCCCCGCCCGACGCGGATGCCGCCGCGGGTGCCGCCGCGGGTGCTGCGACGACCACCGGTTCGGGCTGCGGTTCGGGCTGCGGTTCGGGTGCGGGCTCCGGTTGGCTCGGCGCCGGGGCAGCAGCGGGCACCGCGGGGGGTGCCGCTGCAGGTGCTGCTGGAGTTGCCTCGGAGGCGTCACCGATGATGGCCAGCTCCCCGCCCACCTCGACGGTGTCGTCCTCGTGGGCGACGATCTTGGCCAGCACACCCGCTGCCGGGGAGGGGATTTCGGTGTCCACCTTGTCGGTCGAGACCTCGACAAGGGGCTCGTCGAGCGCGACCGTGTCGCCTTCCTGCTTGAGCCACCGGGTGACCGTCCCCTCGGTCACGCTCTCACCAAGTGCCGGCATCTGGACAGAGATGGCCATCTCGTGTGACTCCTCGAGCGATCGTGGGTCGGGGCGGGTCGAACGTTGCCAAACTATCCTGTCACCGCTGGTGCGTCGGCGCCCGGTCAGGGCGGTCCGCGCTGGGTCGCCGGGCCATACCGAACACGCTGCTACCGTGTGGCGACCCAGTGACAACGCGGAGGTCCGATGCCGGCAACGCAGCACGAGTCCCAGCACGTCCCCCACCGCTTCGTGGAGAGCGCGGACCACACCCGCATTGCGGTCTACGAGGAGGGCAACCCCGACGGCCCCACCGTCGTCCTGGTGCACGGCTTCCCCGACTCGCACGTGCTCTGGGACGGCGTCGTGCCGCTGCTGGCCGAACGGTTCCGGGTGATCCGCTATGACAACCGCGGGGTCGGCATGTCCTCGGCGCCCACACCGGTGTCGGCCTACCGGATGGAGCGGTTCGCCGACGACCTCGCCGCGGTCATCGCCGAGCCGAGTGCCGACGGACCGGTGCACGTGCTGGCCCACGACTGGGGTTCGGTCGGCGTGTGGGAGTACCTGACCCGGCCCAGCGCCGCCGACCGGGTGGCCACCTTCACGTCGGTGTCCGGTCCCAGCCAGGACCAACTCGCCGCGTACATCTTCGGCGGCCTGCGCCGCCCGTGGCGCCCGCGCACCTTCGTCCGGGCGCTCACCCAGGCCCTGCGGCTGACCTACATGGTGTTCTTCTCGGTCCCGGTGCTGGCTCCGATGGCCCTGCGGCTCGCGCTGTCGAACGCGGCGATTCGGCGCGCCGTCGTCGACAACATCCCGGTCGAGAAGATCCACCACTCGCGCGGGATGGCCGGCGACGCCGCCCGCTCGGTGAAGACATACCCCGCCAACTACTTCCGGACCTTCTCCCTGAAGCGGCCGATCCCCGTGATCGACGTGCCGGTGCAGCTCATCGTCAACACCGATGACCCCTACGTGCGGCCCTACGGCTACGACGACACGGCCCGCTGGGTGCCGCGACTGTGGCGCCGCGACATCAAGGCCGGCCACTTCTCGCCGATGTCGCACCCCCAGGTGATGGCCGCCTCCGTCGGCGACTTCGCCGACATGGTGGCCGGCGACCCGCCGAGCCGCGCCCTGCTGCGGGCCGAGGTCGGGCGCCCGCGAGATGAGTTCGGTGACACCCTGGTATCGGTCACCGGCGCCGGCAGCGGAATCGGCCGCGAAACGGCGTTTGCATTCGCGCGCCGGGGCGCCGAGCTGGTGGTCAGCGACATCGACGAGGCCGCCGTCAAGGACACCGCCGCGCGGATCTCCGCGCGCGGCGGCCGGGCCCACGCGTACGTGCTCGACGTGTCCGACGCCGACGCGGTCGAGGCTTTCGCCGGGCGGGTCGCCGCCGAGCACGGCGTCCCCGACGTCGTGGTCAACAACGCCGGCATCGGGCATGCGGGAGCATTTCTCGACACCCCGGCCGAGGAGTTCGACCGCGTGCTGGACGTCAACTTCGGTGGCGTGGTCAACGGCTGCCGATCCTTCGGACGGCGCCTCGTCGACCGCGGCTCCGGCGGGCACGTCGTCAACGTGGCGTCGATGGCCGCCTACGCGCCCCTGCAGTCGATGAGCGCCTACTGCTCATCCAAGGCGGCCACCTTCATGTTCTCCGACTGCCTGCGGGCCGAACTCGGCGCCGCCGGGGTGGAGCTGACGACGATCTGCCCCGGACTGATCAACACCAATATCGTCGCGTCGACCCGGATCGATGCGCCCGCCGGACGCAGCGGCCGGGTCGACGAACGCCGCGGGCAGCTGGAACGGATGTACGCGCTGCGCCATTACGGGCCGGAGAAAGTTGCCGACGCGATCCTCGGAGCTGTCCGGAAGAACACACCGATCCGCCCGGTGACTCCCGAGGCGTACGCCCTCTACGGCATGTCTCGGTTGGTGCCGCGGGCGCTGCGCAGCAGCGCGCGACTGCGCGTCATCTGAAGGCCCGGCGTGGCGCTCGCACCCGAGCGTCACGCCAGAGCGGCGCGCTCGCCCCTAGCCGCTCGCCGCCTAGCCGTTCTGGGCAATGTCCTCGAGCACCGCGAACATCGTCCGGGTCGGCACCCCGGTCGCCCCCTTGGGCGTGTATCCCCACGGGCCGCTGGTGTTGTACGCCGGACCGGCCACGTCGATGTGCGCCCAGCTGACGCCGGCGGCGACGAATTCGCGGAGGAACACCCCGGCCACCAGCATGCCGGCGAAACGCTGACTGCTGATGTTGGACAGGTCGGCCACCGTCGACTTCAGGTCGTCCTTGAGATCGTCGGGCAGCGGCATCGGCCATCCGTTCTCGCCCACCCGCTGGGAGATGGCCGCGACACGGTCGCGGAACTCGTCGCTGCCCATCACCCCGGGGATCCGCGCGCCCAGCGCGACGGTCTGTGCCCCGGTCAGGGTGGACGTCTCGATGAGGTAGTCCGGCTTGTCCTCGCAGGCCCGGACGATCGCGTCGGCCAGGATGAGCCGTCCCTCGGCGTCGGTGTTCTGCACCTCGACGGTGATCCCGCCGTACTGCGTCAACACGTCACCCGGCCGCTGCGCCGTCGACGACGGCATGTTCTCGGCGATGGGGACCGTGGCGATGACGTCGATCGGCAGTTTGCGCTGCGCGGCCAGGACAACCGTCGCGATAACCGCCGCGGCGCCACCCATGTCCGAGGTCATGTGGTGCATCCCCGCCGCCGGCTTGATCGAGATGCCGCCGGTGTCGAACGTGATGCCCTTGCCGACCAGCGCCACTGTCTTGGCCGCTTTGCCCTTCCCGGCCTTGGCCAGTGCGGAGCCGCGATAGATAAGCCGCACCAGCCGCGGCGGGCGCGAGGAGCCTTGGCCGACGCCGATCACCCCCCCGTAGCCCGCTTTGCGCAGCGCCTTCTCGTCGAGGACCTCCACCTCGAGGCCAGCCGATTCGCCCAAAACCTTTGCCCGCAAGGCTAGTTCGGCGGGGAATAGGTGACTGGGCGGAGTGTTGACGAAGTCGCGGGCAGTAGCGACCGCCGTCGCGACGGCCGCCCCGTACGCAGCCTGGCCCTTCGCGTCTTTCGACGTGGTCAGCACGGTGATCGCGCGCAGCCCCTTGTCTTTCGGCGCGGTCTTTCCGCTGCGGAACGCGGTGAAGCGGTAGCTGCCCAGGATCAACCCCTCGACGGCGGCCGCGCAGATGCCGTCTCCGGGCAATTCGCCGAGCGTCGTCAGCACCGTCTCGGCGCGACCGAGCGCCCGCGCTGCCGCGCCCGCGGCGCGGCGGACCTCGTCGGCCGACCACTCGTCCCGCGGCTTGCCGAGGCCGACCGTCATCACGCTGCCCACCGGCAGCGACGGCACCACCAGGCGGTGCACCTGATCGGTGCCACCGGTGGCGTCCAGCGCCAGCAGGGCGGCCTCGATCTCGGCGACCTCGTCGGCATCCAGGAACGGGCCAGCCGACATGACGACCGCGCCCGGCTTGCCGTCGTCGTGGGTCGAGACGACCGGCAGGAGCAGGACCGCGTCTCTGGGCCGTTTGGGCAGCGAGGTGGCGACGGTGACAGTGGGGGAGCGGTATCCCGGGTTGGTGGTCACGGGAAACAACCCTAGTCACCTGGGGCGGGTATCAGCTCGGCAGCGTCGCCTCGCGCAGATCGAATGCGGCCACCGGGTCGTCGAAACCCTTGAGGGTCAGCGGGCCCAGTGCGACAGCGGGCCAGTCCGGCAATCTGTCCCGCAGTGCCGCGGTCGCGAGCACCTGCCCGGGTGCCGCGGCGGCGACGAGCCGGGCGGCCAGGTTGACCGGGGTGCCGAAGTAGTCGCCGCCGGTAGCCAGAACCGGGCCGTAGTCGAGGCCGGCCCGGACGTGCAGCCCGGCCTCGCAGGCCCTGGGATGGTCGACGAGATCGACCGCGGCCCGCACCAGGCGCTCGGGCGTCGGGCTCACCCACATCACCTCGTCGCCGATGAACTTCACCACGCGGCCGCCGTCGGCATGCACGACATCTGCCACGGTCGCGCCGAACTCGGTGAGCACCTCCGACAGCTGTTCGGTCGTCAGCACCTGGGTCAACGCAGTGAAGCCGGACAGGTCCGCAAATCCGACGCCGCACGTCACCCTCGCCGACGTGTCGGTCATGACGCCCTCGAAGTGGTTGCGGGCGCTGGTCAGGTGATGACGGTGCACGACGTCGAGCATGGTTCCGATCCGCGGGACGAATTCGGCGACCGAGCGCCACGCCTGCGCCGTCGCGAGCTCGTCCCGGGAGTGGGTCATGTGGATGTCCGGCGTGGACACGCGGATCATCGTGGACTCGGCTTCGGCCAGGCGGGCCATCGCGGCGCCCAGCACCCGAAGCATGCCGAACGCGCCGTCCTCGCCCAGCGCCGTCTTGAGCGCGACCCAGGTTGACAGGGCATCGACGTCGGCCTGACTCAGCGCGGGCACGTCGGGTCCGGCGACGGTCAGGCCGAGCAGGCCCCAGGCGTGCGCCACGTCATCGGGCGACAAGCCGAGTTCGTCGGCGGCGCTGCGCAGCGTGTGCACCGCGGGCCCCGTCGACTGCAGGACGTCGCCGGCGAGTCCGAACAGCCGGCCGCGGCGGTCGGCCTCGGCCATCTCCTCGACGGTGAAACCGAGCTCGCTCAGGTAGTGGATCAGGTCGGCCCGCTCGCGCGGGTTGGCGATTCCGGCGGCCTGGAGCGCGTCGAAATCCAGGGACTCCAGCGGATCGGACACACTCCCAGTGTGCCAGCAGCCGGTGCCGATTAGGGTTGGGCGCCGTGACCGATGATGGTGCTGTCTTGCATGGCCCCCTGGAGGAACGCCACCGCGAACTGGGTGCGACGTTCGCCGAGTTCGGTGGCTGGCTGATGCCGGTCGCTTACGCCGGCACCGTCGGTGAGCACACGGCGACCCGCAACGCGGTCGGCCTCTTCGACGTCAGCCACCTCGGCAAGGCGCTGGTCCGCGGGCCGGGCGCGGCGCGATTCGTCAACGCGGCGCTCACCAACGACCTCGACCGCATCGGCCCCGGCAAGGCTCAATACTCTCTGTGCTGCAACGAAACCGGGGGAGTGATCGACGACCTCATCGCCTACTACGTGAGCGACGACGAAATCTTCCTGGTGCCCAACGCCGCCAACACCCCCGCCGTGGTGGCGGCGTTGCGGGCGGCGGCCCCGGCAGGCGTGGCGGTCACCGATGAGCATCGGTCCTACGCGGTGCTGGCCGTCCAGGGGCCGCGCGCGGCGGAGGTGCTCGGCGAGCTGGGCTTGCCGGCCGACATGGAGTACATGGCCTATGTCGACGCCGCGTATGCGGGGGTGCCCGTGCGGGTCTGCCGCACCGGGTACACCGGTGAACACGGCTACGAACTCCTGCCGCCCTGGGACTCCGCGGCCGTGGTGTTCGACGCGCTGGCCGCGGCCGTCGGCGCCGCCGGGGGGCAGCCCGCCGGCCTGGGCGCCCGCGACACGCTACGCACGGAAATGGGTTATCCGCTGCACGGACATGAACTGTCGCTGGATATCTCACCGCTGCAGGCACGCTGTGGATGGGCGGTCGGGTGGAAAAAGGATGCGTTCTTCGGTCGTGACGCGCTGCTGGCCGAGAAGGCGGCGGGGCCGCGGCGGTTGCTGCGGGGGCTGCGGATGGTGGGCCGCGGTGTGTTGCGACCCGGGTTGACGGTGCTCGCCGGGGATGAGCCGGTGGGGGTCACCACCTCGGGGACCTTTTCCCCGACGCTGCAGGTCGGCATCGCGTTGGCGCTGATCGACTCGGCCGCCGGCATTGACGACGGCCAGCACGTCACCGTCGATCTCCGTGGGCGCGCCGCGGAATGCCAGGTGGTGAGTCTGCCGTTCGTCGCCGCGAACACCCGTTAGTCGGTGATCACGCGTCCAAAACCGCGCGGCTGGCGCATATAGACTCGTGCCCATGACGAGCGGATCTCTGGAGTTCACGGTGTCGCGCTCGGCGCATCCCGCGACGGCCGCCCGTCGTGAATCCATCCTGGCGGAGCCGGGTTTCGGCAAGTATTTCACCGACCACATGGTCTCGATCGACTACTCCGAGCCGCTTGGCTGGCACAACGCGCGCGTCATCCCGTACGGCCCGATCGAGCTGGACCCGTCGGCGGTCGTGCTGCACTACGCCCAGGAAATCTTCGAGGGACTCAAGGCCTACCGCTGGGCCGACGGCTCGATTGTCGCGTTTCGCGCCCGGGCCAACGCGGCCAGGTTGCGATCCTCGGCGCGGCGGCTGGCCATGCCGGAGATGCCCGACGAGGTGTTCATGGAGTCGCTGGCTCAACTCATCGCGATCGACAGCGCGTGGGTTCCCGCGGCGGGCGGCGAGGAGGCGCTGTATCTGCGGCCGTTCGTGATCGCCACCGAGCCCGGGCTCGGGGTGCGGCCATCCAAGCAGTACCGCTACCTTCTGATCGCCTCGCCTGCCGGTGCGTACTTCACGGGCGGCGTCAATCCTGTGACGGTGTGGGTGTCCACGGAGTATGTGCGGGCCAGCCCGGGCGGTACCGGCGCGGCCAAGTTCGGCGGCAACTACGCCGCCTCGCTGGTCGCCCAGGCGGAAGCCGCCGACAACGGGTGCGACCAGGTGGTGTGGCTCGACGCCGCCGAGCGGCGCTACGTCGAGGAGATGGGCGGGATGAACATCTTCTTCGTGTTCGGCAGTGGGGGATCGGCGAGGCTGGTCACCCCGGAGTTGTCTGGTTCGTTGTTGCCCGGGATCACCCGGAACTCGTTGCTGCAGTTGGCTATCGACGCGGGATTCTCCATCGAGGAACGCAAGATCGATATCGACGAGTGGCAGAAGAAAGCCGCGGCCGGCGAGATCACCGAGGTGTTCGCCTGCGGCACCGCCGCCGTCATCACCCCCGTCGGGCATGTCATGTACGGCGACAGCGAATTCGCGATCGCCGACGGGCAACCCGGTGAGGTGACGATGGCGTTGCGCGACACGCTGACCGGGATCCAGCGGGGCACGTTCGCCGACACTCACGGTTGGATCTCGCGACTCGGCTAGCACGCCCCCGAGCGTGAAACCAGCAGCGCGTTCGCGCCCGAACGTGAAACCAGCCGCACGATCGGCTCAGACGCGCACCAACGCGGCGAGCGCGACCGCCGTCACCGTCGTCGTCACCTCGATGGCTGCGCCCAGCACGTCGCCGGTGATGCCGCCGAATCGGCGCACGCAGTGCGCCACCAGGCCCGCCCCGCAGCACAGGCCAACCAGCGCCGCGACCGGGCCCTGCCACGGGCGCGGACCCGCCAGGCACGACGCCGCGATCAGCACCGCCACCCAGGCCGCCACCACGGGCGCCGGCTGGCTACCAGCCACGGCG
>CAIYOH010000288.1 GCA_903927745.1 uncultured Mycobacteriaceae bacterium | reverse complement strand
TCACCTGCAGGGCTTCCTCGAAGAGCTCCACACGCTCGGCATGGTCGACGCCCAGGGCGCTGAATTCCCGCTTGAGGTAGCCGACGCCGACCGCGAGCGTGAACCGGCCACCCGAGAGCAGATCCAGTGTGGCGCCGGATTTGGCCACCAGGAAGGGGTTCCGGTAGGGCAGCACGACGATATTCGGGATGAGGCGGAGCGTCGTCGTCACGGCCGCGGCGAATCCCAGCGCAACAAAGGGATCCAGGGCGTCGTGGCCGCCGCCGTCCAGCCAGCGCTGCGACGGGGCCGGGTGATCGGTGAACCCGAAGCCGTGAAACCCCGCCGCTTCGGCCGCCGCCGCGATCGCCGCGATGGCCTCTCCCGTGACCAGTTCGGGGTTGTAGGGATGGACGTGCATCGGGTAGGTGAACGCGAAACGCATTGTGGCCAGGCCTCAGAAGCGCGAACGGGCGTCGATCGAGGTGTCGCTGGTGCGTAGCGGCCGGATCAGCGCCTCCTGGGCGAAGGATGCCAACAGCTCACCCTCCTCGGTGTGCACCGTGCCGCGGACGTAGGACATGCCGGCGCCCACCTGGGTGCTCTCGTGGGTGTATAGCAGCCAGCCAGCCCAGCGCACGGGTTCGTGGAAGGCGACGAAGATACTCATCGGCGCGGTGGAGACGGTGAGGTGCGCCTGGCTGGTGCCGATGCCTTTGTGCGCGCGCATGGTGGTCGAGATCCCCAGATGGCCGGTGAAGTAGGCGATGAGCGCCTTGGCGAGGTCGTCGCGGGTCGGGATCGGCTCGTAGTGCAGCCACGCGTGCATTTCCGGAGGACCCACCTCGTCGGGGCTGTTGACGTCGACGACGTCGACGATGCGCACATCCCGCCCGACCATCGGCATCTCGCAGTGGTGCGCATCGGCGGGTGCGACCACCGCGGGCCGCGGCACATGGTGGCGGATCACGTCACCGGTCGGGACGTCGGCCAGCACGGTCACGCTCAGGCAGCGCCGGCCGTTCTGGTGCACGGCGACCACGGCGGTGGCGGTGGAGCGGCCTTCGGACACGACATCGAGCATCAATTCGATCGGCGGGCCGACGGTCACAGCACGGGAGAACACCGCGTGCGCCGAGCGCACCGACTTGTCCGGAAACCGCTTGGCCGCGGCGACAATCGCCTGCGCGAGCACCTGGGTGCCCTCGACCACCTGACGTTCGTCGCCACCGGCGATACCGGTCTCGCCGGTGAATCGGTCCTGCCCGTCGGGCCGGACGTCGAACAGGTCCAGCAGGGCCTGCACCGTCCACTGGCTCTGCTCAGATTCCGTAGCCAAATCCGCTCCACCTCTCGCCCCGGCAACTGCCGGCTCAGCGTGACATTCAGCGCCCTCTTTGTAAAGCTTGGCCAGTGACGGGCCACTACTACGACATGATCGACGCCGACGATCCGCTGGGGGAGAAATTCACGGCGACCGACCTGGTGCGCGGCACCTGGAGCGCGGCGATCCAGCACGGCGGCCCGGTGTCGGCGCTGCTGGTCCGGGCCCTCGAGCGGTGCGGACGACGCGACGACACCCGGCTCAGCCGGGTCGTGGTCGACCTGCTGGGGCCCGTCCCGGCCGAGGGCGACCTGTGGGTCCGCCCGCAACTGCTCCGCGCAGGTAGGCAGATCGAACTGCTCAGCGCCGACATGCTGGCGCTGGGCCCCGATGGCCGGCCCCGGCCCGTCGCCCGCGCCAGCGGATGGCGGATGCAGAAGATCGACACGGCATCCATCACCACGTCCATCGGCGCCGCGGCGGGAGCACCGCCGGCCTTTCCCCCACTGGCCCCGGTATCCGAGGCCCGAAGCCGCAACCTGGAGCAGGACTGGGACCGCAACTACCTGCACAGCCTGGAATGGCGGTGGCTGACCGAACCGTTCAGCACGGGTCCCGGGGAATCCTGGAACGCTCCGAGGGTGGATCTCGTCAGGGGCGAGGCCATGACACAGCTGGAGCGCCTGTTCGCGGTGGCCGACTGCGCCAACGGGATCGGCAGCAAACTGGACATCGCCGCATGGACCTTCCTCAACACCGATCTTGCGGTGCACGTGTTCCGGGTTCCCGACGGCGAGTGGATCGGTATCCGCGCGGAGACCAGCTACGGGCCGGACGGTATCGGAACGACGGTTGGGACGCTCTTTGACCAGCAGGGCCCGGTCGGTGCCATCCAGCAGTCGGTGCTGGTGCGCCGGCGACCCGCGGAGTCCCGGGCATGAGCCGGCCGGCCGACGCGACCGAGACCGATGCCTCGACGCGTCAGCGAATCCTCGCGGCCACCGCCGAGGTGTTGGGCCGCAACGGCAAGACCAAGCTCAGCCTGTCCGACGTCGCCACTCAGGCCGGGGTCTCGCGTCCCACGCTCTACCGCTGGTTCGCCTCCAAAGAGGATTTATTGGAGGCGTTTTCGGGTTACGAGCGACAGATCTTCGACAGCGGCCTGATCACGGCGACCTCCGGGCTCAAAGGGGCCGACAAGGTCGACGCGGTGCTGCGGTTCGTCGTCGACTACCAGCACTCGAACTCGGGCGTGCGCATGGTCGACGTGGAGCCCGAGTACACCATTGCCCAGTTCTCCCGCGTCATCCCGCAGATGCGCGAGGGGCTGCAACGGCACCTCTCCGGGCCCAACGCCGCGGAGAAGGCGGCGGCGGTGATCCGCATCGCGATCTCGCACTACATCGTCCGCAGCGACGACGCCGAGGAGTTCCTCGCGCAACTGCGGCACGCTGTCGGGATCAAGGGGGCATCGGACTAGCCTCGACATCGGGGACAGCAAGGGCAGCGCGGACAGCGAGGGAAGGGCCACCATGACCACAGCGATGCCCGATACCACCTACGGCGATATCGACCTGAGCGCCAGATCGTTCTGGGCCGCGTCGCCGGACGAACGTGACCGGGCGTTCGCGGTGCTGCGTGCGGAGAATCCGCTGCCGTGGAGCCGGCCGGCCGAATCGGACCTGCTGCCGCCCGAGTTGAACACCAAAGGCTTCTGGTCGCTGACCAAGCATGAGGACATCCGGATGGCGAGTCGCCAACCGGAGATCTTCTCGTCGGCGGACGGGATCACGATGGAGGACTTCCCGCTGGAGATGCGCGAGGCGGCTCAGTCGTTCATCGCGATGGACGATCCCCGGCACGCCCAGTTGCGCGGTATTACGCTGGAGGCCTTCAAACCGAAAAATATGCGTCGCCTTGAGGATTGGATACGCGGCCATGCGCGCGACCTGGTCAGCGAGATGTCAGCTCGCGGCGAGGGCGATTTCGTCGACCTGATCTCCACGAAGTTGCCCGGGCGGATCTTCGGCAGCTTCTTCGGACTGCCATCCGGGGAGGTGCACACGAAGACGATCGACGCCGCGCAGCGGCTGCTGGGCTGGACCGACCCGGAGATCTGCGCCGGGCGCAGTGGCCTGGAGATGTTCGGAGGCGCGGTGATGGATCTGCACGAGACCGCCGCGATGCTGATCCCGGAGCGGCGCGCCCACCCGGGTGACGACCTCGTCACCTGGATGGTGCAGGCCGAGTTCGACGGCACGAAGATGACCGACGACGAGCTCAAGGCGTTTTTCGTGCTGCTGGCCGTGGCCGCCAACGACACCACCCGGCACGCCTCCGCCCAGGCGATCTACGCCTTCTCCCGGTTCTCGGACCAGAGAGCGCTGCTTGCCGAGGACGTGCCCGGCCGTATCGACACCGCCGTCGAGGAGGTGCTGCGCTGGTCGTCACCGCTGCTGCACATGCGCCGCACCGCGACCCAGGACGTGACCGTGCGAGGGGCGGAGATCAAGGCCGGCGACAAGGTTGTCCTCTGGTACATCTCCGGCAACCGGGACGAGGACGTCTTCGAGGATCCCTTCACATTCGACATCCTGCGAAACCCGAACCCCCACATGGCTTTCGGTGGTGGTGGCGTCCACTTCTGCCTGGGTGCCGCTCTCGCACGGACGACGCTGCGCTCGCTGCTGGCCGAGGTGTACACCCGGATTCCGGACATCTCGGCACCGGAGCCCAATTTCCAGCAGGCCAACTTCATCAACGGGATCAACAGCCTGCCGGCGACCTGGACCCCGGAGAAGCGCTGAACAACACCGCGGCGTTGAGGTAGCCGGTCGGGTCCAGGGCTGCTTTGACGGTCCGCATGACGGCGATGTCGGCGGGTTCGCGTGACAAGCCGAGGTAGGGCCGCTTGCGGCTGCCGACTCCGTGCTCGCTGCTGACGTTGCCCCCGCACTGCGCGATCAGATCCATCATGGCCGCGTAGACGGACTGCTCGCGGTCGGCCGGGCAGCCCAGGACGTTGAGATGCAGGTTGCCCTCACCGATGTGGCCGAACAGGACGGGCACCGCCCCGGGGACGTGGGCGTGCAGCACAGTGACCGCTCGCCCGGCGAAGTCGCCGACGCTCGCCAGCGGCAGCGACACGTCGAACTTCAACGGCGGCCCGTGCACGCCGAGCACGTCGGGAAGCGATTCACGCAGCTGCCACAACCGTTGCTGCGCAGCACTATCCACGGCCACCGCGGGTTCGCCGCAGAGCTGCGCGCCATCGAGCAGGCACGCGAGCCGATCGGTCTGGTCGTGATCGGCGGCCAATTCCACCAGCAGCAGCCAATCGCCGTCGACCGGGGCGCCGATCCCGAGGTGCTCGCGGGCTAGCGCCGCGCCCCGACCGTCGATCAGTTCGAGCGCCGCGATGCCGTCGGAGTCGCGGAACATCCGGGCGGCATCGACCAGCGCCTCGAGGTCGGCGAACCCACAGACCGCCGTCACCCGGTGTGACGGGGTGGGGTGCAGGCGCAGATCCAGCGACGTGATGACCCCCAGGGTGCCCTCGGCGCCGACGAACAGCGCCGGCAGGTCGTAGCCGGCGTTGTCCCGGCGCGCCCGGCTGTGGCGGCGCACCAACGTTCCGTCCGGCAGCGCCACCTGCAGGCCGAGCACCTGCTCGCCCATGGTGCCGTACCGGACCGTGTGCAGGCCGCCGGCGTTGGTCGATGCCATGCCGCCGACGGTCGCGGTATCGCGGGCCGCCAGATCAACACCGAACACCAGGCCCACAGCGACGGCAGCCCGCTGCACCGCTGCCAGCGGGACCCCCGCGCCGGCCTCGATGCGGCGCTCGACGGTGTCCACGTCGGCGAGATCCACGAGCCGCTCGGTGGACAGCAGCACGTCGTCGTGTTCGGGGACGGTGCCCGCCACCAGCGAGGTGCGGCCACCCTGCACGGTGACGTGCGCGCCTGCGTCGCGGCACACCCGCAGCACCTCGGCCACCTGCTCGGCCGAACCCGGGCGCACCAGTGCGCCGGCGCGCCCGCGATAGCGGCCGGTCCAGTCGACGCTGCGGCCGGCCAGGACGTCCGCGTCAGTGACGACGTGCGCCGACCCGACCACGCCCGCCAGGCCGTGCAGCAGGCTCGCGGTCATCGCGCCGCGTTAAAACTCTTTATGGGGCACGTCGGCAACCAAGCCTCCATCCATGACGAACTCGCTGCCGGTGGCGTAGGAGGACTCGTCGCTGGCCAGAAACACCACGAACGTCGACACCTCCCGCGACTCCCCGGGACGGCCGAGCGGAATGGTCACCAAGTCCTCGGGCAACTTTTCAGTCATCGGGGTTCGGATGAAGCCGGGATGGATGGAGTTCACCCGAATGTTCAACGGCGCCAACTCCAGAGCGGCCGACTTAGCCAGGCCGCGCACCGCCCACTTGGAGGCGACGTACGGGTGTACGGCCGGGGCACCGCGCAGCCCCTCGATCGACGACACGTTGATGATCGAACCGCCCCCGGCCACGGTCATCGGCTCGACGGCCACCCGCATACCCAGAAAGGTGCCCGTCAGGTTGACGTCGATCACTCTCTGCCACTTGGCCAGGTCGAAATTCTTCAACTGACCGAGTGCCACGATGCCGGCGTTGTTGACCAGAACGTTGAGCTTCCCGAATTCACCGGTCGCGGTGGCGACGGCGGCGTCCCACTGGTCGGGCTGGGTGACGTCGAGGTGGACGTAGCGGGCCGAGTCACCGATCTCGTCGGCCAGCGCCCTGCCCTCGTCGTCGAGGACGTCGCCGATCACCACCTTGGCGCCCTCCTCCACCAGCATCCGCGCGTGCGAGGCGCCCATCCCGCGGGCGCCGCCGCTGATGAGCGCGACTTTCCCCGCTACTCGTCCCTCTGCTCGACTCATGTGGCCGGGGCTCCTCTCGGTGATGTGATCGGTGACGTGCCCGCCGGTGTGGGCGGCGTGTACAGACCCGTGCCGGTGACCAGCGGCAGGTCCAGCGTGCTGCGGATGCCCGGCGGCGCGGCGAGGACCGCGGGGATAGCGTTGACGATCCGCCCGGCGGCAGCGACGATCGCCGCGTGGTTGTGGTCGCCCTTGCGGCTGCTCGGGACGATGTCCACGGCGTAGGACGGCTCGCCGGTGATCTCGACGCGGTACGAGCCGCCGCCCGCCGCGGGCTGCGGCCAGTCCGGTCGCAGGTCCGGCCGCAACCGGGTGATGTGCTCGATGACGATGGCGGGGTGTCCGTTGACCATGCCGCGGATCTCGAACTGCAGCGCCGCCATAGTGCCCTTCGCGATGTGCCCGACCGCGATGTCGAAGTCGTCCGGCGCGGGCTCACGCTGATGCGACTCGGTGATCTGGTCGACCTCGATGCCGAGGCCGGCCGCGAGCTGGCGGATCGCGGTGCCCCAGGCGATGCTGAGCACACCCGGTGCCAGCAGCATCGGCGTGTCGTCCAGGGGGCGGCCGAATCCCATGTAGTGCATGACCTCCGCGCCGTCGTAGGTGGCGTAGTCGGCGATCTCCATGCAGCGCACCTGCTCGACGCGCTGGCAGGTGCCGGCAAGCGCGAACGGAATGAGATCGTTGATGAAACCGGGGTCCACCCCCGTGATGAACAGCGTCGAATTACCCTGTTGGGCAGCGTCCTCGACGCGCGTAATGTATTTGTCGGGCATCACGCCCCACGGGTATTGCAGCAGGCCGGGTGCGGACCCGACGACATTGCACCCGGCCGCCAGGATGCGCATGACGTCCGCCATCGCGTCCGGCATGCGGGTGTCGCCCATGGCGCAGTAGACGACGCACTCGGGGTCGGTGGCCAGCAGGGCGTCGAGGTCCGACACCGCCGTGATGCCGGTGACCGTGTCTTTTTCAGGCCCGCCTGTGAGCGCCACCCCGCACAGCGATCCGGCGTCCCTGCCCACCTTGCCGGGCGTCGATACGCAGACACCGGTCAACTGATACGCGGGGTTGGTGATCAGTTCGGCAAGGGCCAGACCGCCGACGTTTCCGGTGCCGACGTGCCCGACGCGGATCGCCATAAGATCCTCCGTTCCTGCGAACCGTCCGGCACCCGACAGTAGTCGACTGCACGTTTACCCCAAATGGCAGACGTGCGAGGTCCGGCCGCTCTAATCTCTCTCAGTGATGTCCTACACGGTCGCCACTCCCGAGGTGTTGGCGTCCGCCGCCGCGGAGCTGGGCCACGTCGGGTCGAGGATCGGCGCCGCGGGCACCACCGCGGCGGGCCCGACCACGGGCGTCGTGGCCGCGGCCGAGGACGAGGTGTCGGCGGCGGTCGCGAACCTGTTCGGCCGTTACGGCGAGGAATACCAGGCGATCCTCGCCCGGAGTTCGCTCTTTCACGACCACTTCACCGCGGCACTGACCGCCGCCGCGAACGCCTACGCGCACGTCGAAACCACCAGCGCCGCCCTGCTCGGTGAGGCCCCGGCCGCCCGCGTCTCCGCGGCCACCGTCACGGCGTTGATCATGGGGGGCACCAGCAACCCGGTACCCGATCCGCAGTACGTGCAGGACGTCTTCGCCAGGTACATCCAACCCACGCTGCCCGGCGCGACCCCGCTCGGTGTCTTCACGCCTGAGCAGTTCTGGCCCGTGACCCCCACCCTGGGCACCCTGACGTTCGGCCAATCGGTGGCCCAGGGCGTGCCACTGCTGAACACCGCGATCACCGCGACCATCAGCCCGGGGCACAACGCCGTCGTGTTCGGCTACTCCCAGAGCGCCGCGATCGCCACCGAGGAAATACGGGCCCTCATGGCGGCGGGCTCGCCCAATGCCAACCAGTTGTCCTTCGTGCTGATCGGTAATCCGAACAACCCCAACGGCGGCCTGCTGGAGCGCTTCCCCGGCTTCTACGTCCCGTTCCTGGATGTGGCGTTCAACGGGGCGACGCCGCCGAACTCCCCGTACCCGACCACCGTTTACACCCAGCAGTACGACGGCTTCGCCGACTTCCCCCAATACCCGCTCAACATCGTGTCCGACGTCAACGCGATCATGGGCGCCTCCACCGTGCACACCGACTATCCGCTGCTGACGGCCACCCAGATCGCCGACGCCGTGCCGTTGCCGACCAACGGTGGCACCACGGCGTACTACATGATCCCGACGCAGAACCTGCCTCTGCTGCAACCGATCCGCAACATCCCCTACGCCGGCCCGCCGATCGCCGACCTCCTGCAGCCCGACCTACGGGTGATGGTCGATCTGGGCTACTCCGACTACGGATCGGGCCTGAGCTACGCGAACGTGCCCACCCCCGCCGGGCTGTTCTCATTGCCCAACCCCTTCACCGTCGTCCCCGATCTGGCGGTGGGTGCGGTGCAGGGTCCGTACGGGGCCGTGGTGGAAATCGGTGTGGAGGCCGGCCTGACCTCGCCGTCGTACTTCCCCAACGCCTATCCGTGGGTCCCGTCCACCGACCCCGGCCTGCACGTCTTCCTAGGCCAGCCGACCACGACCCTGCTCTCCCAGATCAGCGGGGCCGCCGGGAACGCGCTGAGCGGCATTCCCCCGATCATCAACTGACGCGCCCGCCCGCTTCGGTGCAGTCGGGTCCGAGTGGGGAATTCTCCCGGATCCACTCGTCGCGGATCAGCCCCCGCAGCAGCGCCGTGCTGAACTCCTCGGCGATCTCGGTGGCGGAGCGCCGTCCGCTCGGCCGCAACCAGCGGTAGCTGCCCAGCGTCATCCCGATGTAGCCGAGCGCCACCACGTGCGAGTCACAGTCGAAGAATTCGCCGCTGACGATCCCGCGGTCGATCAGCCCGTGCACGTGCTCGTAGACCAGCGCCTCTTTTTCCCGGACCTCGGCGACCTGCTCGGCGGTGAACCACTCCGTGATGTACGGCTGTTCCTGGAAGTACACCGCCGCCCGCTCGGGGTTGGCCGCGATCCCGGCGAGCAACCGGACGGTGTACTGGTAGAGCGCCTCGCGGGCCGTCCAGGACGGATCGTCGTGCACGGCGGCGAGCGTGCCCTCGGCTGCCTGGCGGTAGATGTCGAACAGGATCAGCGACTTGCTCGCGTAGTAGTGGTACACCGTCGCCTTGTTCAGCCCGATCACGTCGGCGATGTCGTCCATCCGGGCGCCGTGGTAACCGCGGGCCGCAAACAGCTTGGTGGCGACGGCCAGCAACTCCTCGCGGCGCGTCGGTCCACTGTCAGCAGGCATGGTTGGCAAGTTTAGGCAGACGCGGCTGTTCCACCGACACAGATGGGACTAGACTCACGCAGAACGACATCGCGAGCCGAAGAGGTGGACCATGGATCCGAGCCCGGACTACGACGGGAGCGACGAGATCGAATTCTTCTTCCGCTACGTCCCCTGGGGTCTGCGCGGCGTCGTCGACGGCAACGGCTACCCGCCGCAGGCGTACCCACCCGTCTGATCGCGGGCCCTGCAGGGCTTCTTACAGGGCTTTGAGCTCCTCGGCCACCCCGGACACCGATTTCTTGGCGTCGCCGAACAGCATCGTCGTCCCCTCGCCGTAGAACAGCGGATTGTCGATCCCGGCGAACCCGGAGTTCATGGAGCGCTTCAGGACGATCACCGACTTCGCCTTGTCCACGTTGAGGATCGGCATGCCGTAGATCGGGCTGGATGCATCGTTGCGGGCCGCCGGGTTGGTGACGTCGTTGGCGCCGATCACGATCGCGACGTCGGTGCGGGCGAACTCGTCGTTGATGTCGTCCATGTCCTTCATCGCGTCGTAGTCCACCTCGGCCTCGGCCAGCAGCACGTTCATGTGCCCGGGCATGCGGCCGGCCACCGGGTGGATCGCGTACTTCACCGGTACGCCGCGGGCCTCCAGTAGAGACGCCATGTCCTTGACGGCGTGCTGGGCCTGCGCGACCGCCAACCCGTAACCGGGGACGACGATCACCTGGTTGGCGTAGGCCATCTGGATCGCCGCGTCGGCGGCCGACGTGGCCTTGACGTGTTTGTCGCCGCCGCCGTCGCCGCTGGGGGCCACGCCGCCGCCGCCGAAGCCGCCCGCCACGATGCCAGGGATCGAGCGGTTCATCGCCTTGGCCATCAGATTGGTCAGAATCGAGCCGGATGCGCCGACGATCATGCCGGCGACGATCATCGCGGTATTGTTCAGGGCCAGTCCTGCCGCAGCGGCCGACAGCCCGGTCATGGCGTTGAGCAGCGAGATCACCACCGGCATGTCGGCGCCTCCGATGGGCAGCACGACCATCAGGCCCAGTACGCCCGCGGCGGCCAGCAACCCGAGCATCCACCACAGGGACGCGCCGCCCGTGCCGGGATGCGCGTGCACGCCGACGACCACCGCGGCGGCCACCGCGGCGGCGAGCAGCAGCAGGTTGATCGGCTGCTGCGCCTTGCCGAAGCCGATCGGCGCTCCGGAGATGATCTCCTGCAGCTTGCCGAACGCGATGATCGACCCCCAGAACGAGATCGACCCGATGATCGCGGCGAACAGGGACGCCACCACGATGTGTACGGTCGGTGACTCGCCGTGCTGGAAGGCCGAGAAGCCCTTGGTGTCAAGGAATTCCGCCAGAGCGATGAGGGCGACGGTGCCGCCGCCGACGCCGTTGAAGAACGCGACCAGCTGCGGCATGGCGGTCATCTTGGTCAACCGCGCCGGGGGCACACCGAGCGCCACGCCCACGGCCAGGCCGGCGACGATCAGCAACCACTGGTCGGTGTGGCGGATCTTGTACAGCGTGGTCGCCACCGCGATGGCCATGCCGCCGGCGGCGATCAGGTTGCCGCGCACCGCGGTCTTGGGCCCGGTGAGGCCCATCAGGCCGTAGATGAAGAGCGCGAAGGAAACGAGGTAGAGGATGGAGACCGCGTAGTTCATTTCGCCGCCGGCTCCTTCGATGTCGCGGACGCGGCCGCGGGCTCGACCGGTACCGGCGCCTTCTTCTTGCCCTTGAACATGCCCAGCATGCGGTCGGTGACGATGAAGCCGCCGATCACGTTGAGGGTGCCGAACACCACCGCGACGAACAGGATGATCTGCACCGCCAGCGACGGGTGCTCAACCTCCCCGAACACCACCAGCGCGCCCAGCACCACGATGCCGTGGATGGCGTTGGTGCCCGACATCAACGGTGTGTGCAGCGTATTGGGCACCTTGGAGATGACCGCGAACCCGACGAACCCGGACAGCACCAGGATCGCCAGGTTGGCCAGTAGCTCCCCATACATCTCGTACATCTAGCTGTCCCCCTTTTTTGGCTCTTCCGGAACTCCCGGCCGGGTGACGCACGCCGACGCGACGACCTCGTCGTCGAAGTCCGGGGCCAGCTTGCCGTCTTTGATGAGGAGTTCCACCAGGGCGGTGATGTTCTTGCTGTAGAGCTCGCTGGCGTGCTCGGGCATGGTGGCCGGCAGGTTCAGCGGCGAGGCGATCGTGACGCCGTGCTTGACGACAGTGCGTCCGGGTTCGGTGAGCTCGCAGTTGCCGCCGGTCTCGCCGGCCAGGTCCACCACCACGCTGCCGGGCTTCATACCCTCCACTGCCGCGGCCGTCACCAGTCGCGGTGCGGGCCGGCCCGGGACCTGCGCCGTGGTGATCACGACGTCGAACCCGCTGATCGCGTTTTCCAGGGCTTTCTGTTGCTGTGCCCGTTCCTCGTCGGTGAGCTCGCGGGCGTAGCCGCCGTCGCCGGACGCGGTGATCGACTCGGAGCGGCCGGTGTCCAGCCATTGCGCGCCCACCGACCGCACCTGGTCGGCGACCTCCGGGCGGACGTCGTAGCCGGAGGTCCGCCCGCCCAGGCGCTTGGCCGTCGCCAGCGCCTGCAGCCCGGCCACACCGACGCCGAGGACCAGCACGCTGGCGGGCTTCACCGTCCCGGCCGCCGTCGTCAGCATCGGAAAGAAGCGGGTCGACTCCGACGCCGCCAGCAGGACGGCCTTGTAGCCGGACACGTTGCCCTGCGAGGACAACGCATCCATCGCCTGGGCTCGCGAGATCCGCGGAATGGCCTCCAGCGCGAACGCCTGCACCCCGGCCTCGGTCAGCGCGCCGATCGAGTTGTCGGCGCTGCGCGGCGCCAGGAATCCGATCAGCGTCTGCCCACGGTGCAGCTTGCCGACTTCGGCGGCCGTCGGCGGGGCCACCTTCACCACGATGTCGGCCGCCCAGGCATCCCCGATGCTGGCTCCGGCAGCGGTGTAGAGCGCGTCGGGCAGCAGGGCGCCGTCGCCCGCACCCGACTCGACCACCACCGCCACCCCGCTGGAGACCAGCGAGGCCACCGCCTTCGGCACAAGTGCCACACGGCGCTCGTCGGCCCCCGATTCGGCGACCACACCCACCGTCGTCTGCGCATCTGTCATGGCGCGTACATCTACTTTCCCTGACTTTCCCCGGAGGTCCCTGTGTCCGGCTACCTTAACGTGAGCCGGATGCCGCGACGGACGGGCCGCGACACGTCGCCGTCTGCAACCGGAAACCAGCCGTTTCCGACCGTGCCCTATCGTGGCGGACATGGACTTCGCGATGTCGACCAAAGCCAGCGACTATCACGCCCGGCTGACCGATTTCATGACCGGGCACGTCTTCGGAGCCGAGGCCGATTACGAGAAATACCGCCTCGATGCCGGGCATGACGATCACACCGTGCCGCCGATCATGGAGAAACTGAAGATCGAGGCCAGGGAGCGCGGCCTGTGGAACCTGTTTCTGCCGGCCGAGTCCGGCCTGACCAACCTCGAGTACTCGCCGCTGGCCGAGATCACGGGCTGGAGCATGGAGATCGCTCCTGAGGCGCTCAACTGTTCGGCACCCGACACCGGCAACATGGAGACCCTGCACCTGTTCGCCACCGACGCCCAGCGCACGCAGTGGTTGGACCCGTTGCTCAACGGCGAGATCCGCAGCGCCTTCTCGATGACCGAACCAGCCGTCGCAAGCAGCGACGCCCGCAACATCGAGACCTCGATCGTGCGCGACGGCGGCGACTACGTCATCAACGGCCGCAAGTGGTGGACCTCCGGAGCCGCGGACCCGCGCTGCGCGATCCTCATCGTGATGGGCCGCACCAACCCCGAAGCGGCCTCCCACCAACAGCAGTCGATGGTGCTGGTGCCGACGGACACCCCGGGGGTGACGATCGTGCGTTCGATTCCGGTGTTCGGCTACCAGGACCAGCACGGCCACTGCGAGGTGATCTACGACAACGTCCGCGTGCCGGTCACCAACCTGCTCGGCGAGGAGGGCGGCGGCTTCGCTATCGCGCAGGCGCGCCTGGGGCCGGGCCGCATCCACCACTGCATGCGCGCACTCGGCGCCTCCGAGCGGGCGCTGGCACTCATGGTGGACAGGGTGCAAAAGCGGGTCGCCTTCGGCCGTCCGCTGGCCGAGCAGGGCGTGGTGCGGGAGGCGATCGCCAAGTCCCGCAACGAGATCGACCAGGCCCGGCTGCTGTGCGAGAAGGCGGCCTGGACCATCGACCAGCACGGCAACAGGGCAGCCCACCTGCTGGTGTCGCAGATCAAGGCGGTGGCCCCCCGCGTGGCCTGCGAGGTGATCGACCGCGCCATTCAGGTGCACGGTGGCGCCGGCGTCAGCGACGACTTCCCGCTGGCCCGGCTCTACAGCTGGCATCGCGCGATGCGGATCTTCGATGGGCCCGACGAGGTGCACATGCGGACCGTCGCCCGCGCCGAGCTCGGTCGGGAGAAGTCCGCACTCGCCGCGGCGGTCACCTGACATGGCGGAGACACTGCGGCAGTTGCCCGGCGCGTGGAACTTCCGCGACGTCGCCGACGGCGTGAGTGCGTTGCGCCCGGGGCGACTGTTCCGGTCCAGCGAACTGAGCCTGCTCGACGACGACGGCCGCGACACCCTGCGCCGGTTGGGGGTCACCGATGTCGTCGACCTGCGCGCCGCCCGGGAGGTCGCCCGCCGGGGGCCGGGGCGGGTGCCCGACGGCGTCGACATTCACCTCCGACACTTTCCCGACCTGTCCGACCAGGACGGCCAAGAGGGCTCGGCCGAACCCGAGGACGGCGCGGCGCCCCACGAACGTGCGTTCGCGCAACTGCTGACCGACAGTGACACCGACGGGTCGACCGAATCCATCGACGACACCGCCGCCCAACACATGATCAACGAGTACCGGCAATTCCCGACGCGAAACGGGGCGCAACGTGCCGTGCGCCACGTGATCACGCTGCTGGCTGCCGGGCGCCCGGTGCTCGCGCACTGCTTCGCGGGCAAGGACCGCACCGGTTTCGTGGTGGCGACGGTGCTCGAGGCGATCGGTATCGACCGCGACACCATCGTCGCCGATTACCTGCGCAGCAACGAGGCCCTGCCGGAGTTGCGGGAGCGGATCGTGCAGATGATCCGGGAACGCGCCGACACCGAACTCACTCCGGAGGTCGAGACGTTCACCAAGGCCCGGCTGTCCGAGGCGGTCCTGGGCGTTCGGGAGGACTACCTGGCGACCGCACGCCGGACGATCGACGACGAATTCGGGTCGCTGGAGAACTACCTGCGCGACGCGGACGTCACCGCCGCCGACCTAGACGGGCTGCGAAGCGCGCTACTGGGCTGAGCGGGTCGGGCCAGGAGGGGATGGTCCTTTGCTTTACACCCCCCACCCCCGGCTTTACACTGCACATTCCCGTGTTGCGGGGCAAACGAACCTCAGGAAGATGCGGCGATGCCCAACCTGACCACCCAGCCCGAGGTCATGTCGGCGGTCGCCACCAGCATCGACGAGATCGGGTCGTCGGTCAGTTCCGCGAACGCGGCCGCCGTG
>CAIYOH010000287.1 GCA_903927745.1 uncultured Mycobacteriaceae bacterium | reverse complement strand
TCGCGGCCATCGACGGAACGCCCCGCGCCGTCGCGGCACTGCTCGAGCAGGCCCGCCTGTCGGATCAACACGAGTTTCCTGCCGACTTCCACGCCGAGGTGCTGGGGCCGGTGGACCTGCCGGCGGGGGTGCGCCGCCCCGCCGGCATTCCCGCGGGCGCGCCGGTCACCCGGATGCTGGTTCGCGTGCCCCGCCACCAGGGCCTGGCCCTGGCGGCTGGCCTGCGGCGCGCCGTCGCAGTGCTCAGCGCCCGGCAGACCCATGAGCCGGTGCGGGTTCACATCGACCCACTGCACATCGGCTAGCCGCTGCCGGATCCGCTGCTTCCTAGACTGTCCCCGTGCGTCTTGTTTTCGCCGGCACCCCCGAACCGGCGCTACCCGCGTTGCGTCGCCTCGTCGACTCGCCCCGACATGAGGTGATCGCCGTGCTGACCCGGCCCGACGCCGCCGCCGGCCGGCGCGGCCGGCCGGAGCCGTCGCCGGTGGCCCGCGAGGCGCTCGAGCGTGGCATCCCGGTGCTGCGGCCCCCGCGGCCGAACTCTGCGGAGTTTGTCGCCGAGCTGTCGGAACTGGCGCCGGACTGCTGCCCGGTGGTGGCCTACGGCGCGCTGCTGCGCGACGAGTTGCTCGCGGTGCCCCCGCGCGGCTGGATCAACCTGCACTTCTCGCTGCTGCCCGCCTGGCGGGGCGCCGCGCCGGTGCAGGCGGCGATCGCCGCGGGCGACGCCATCACGGGCGCGACGACGTTCCGGATCGAACCGAGCCTGGACAGCGGGCCGGTGTACGGGGTCGTCACCGAGACGATCCGGCCGACGGACACGGCGGGGGACCTGTTGGGCAGGCTGGCGGTCTCGGGTGCGGAACTGCTCTCGGCCACGTTGGACGGCGTCGCCGACGACACGGTGACCCCGCGTCCGCAGCCCGCCGAGGGGATCAGCGTCGCCCCGAAGATCTCCGTCGAGCAGGCACGGGTGTGCTGGGATTTACCGGCGCAGGTGGTCGAACGTCGTATCCGCGCCGTCACGCCCAGCCCCGGCGCCTGGACACTCATCGGCGACCTGCGCATCAAACTCGGGCCCGTGGGGATCGGCCCGTCTCCAGTATCGTTGGCGCCCGGCGCCATTCACGCCGAGCGAGCAGGCGTGTGGATCGGCACCGGTTCGGAGGCGGTGCGGCTCGGCGAGATTCAGCCGCCGGGCAAGAAAGTGATGAGCGCCGCAGACTGGGCGCGGGGAGCGCGGCTCGACGCCGGCGCGCGGGCGTCATGACCGGCGCCGACAAGCCTCGTAAGGCCGGCAGGCCCCGCCAGGCCGGCAGGCCCCGCCAGGCCGACAAGCCCCGCCAGCCGCTGGATCCCGCCCGCGCCGCCGCATTCGAGGTGCTGCGGGCCGTCAACGAGCGCGGCGCATACGCGAACCTCGCGCTGCCGGCGCTGCTGCGCCAGCGCGGCATCAGCGGCAGGGACGCCGCGTTCGCTACGGAGCTCACCTACGGCACCTGTCGGACTCGGGGCCTGCTCGACGCGATCATCGCGGCCGCCGCCGGGCGCGCGCCCGACGCCATCGACCCGGTGCTGCTCTACCTGCTGCGGCTGGGCTCCTACCAGTTGCTGCGCACCCGGGTCGGTGAGCACGCCGCGGTGTCCACCACGGTCGAACAAGCTGCCGTCGAATTCGATTCTGCCCGAGCGGGTTTCGTCAACGGCGTGCTGCGCACCATCTCCCTGCGTGACGAGGCTTCCTGGGTCGCCGAGCTGGCCCCCGACCGGGCGCGGGATCCCGTCGGGCACGCCGCGTTCGTACACGCCCACCCACGCTGGATCGCGCAGGCCTTCGCCGATGCGCTCGGCGCCGACGCGGGCGAACTCGACGCGGTGCTCGCCAGCGACGACGAGCGACCCTTGGTGCACCTGGCGGCCCGCCCGGGCGTGGTGACGGCCGCGGAACTGGCCGAGGCGGTGGGCGGCACCGTCGGACGCTACTCGCCGTTCGCGGTGTACCTGCCCGGCGGTGATCCGGGACGGCTGCCGGCGCTGCGCGACGGCTCGGCGCTGGTGCAGGATGAGGGCAGTCAACTGGTGGCCCGCGCGCTGACGCTGGCGCATGTCGACGGCGACGCCGGGCGCTGGCTGGATCTGTGCGCGGGGCCCGGCGGTAAGACCGCGTTGGTGGCCGCTCTGGGCGCCGCATCAGGCGCCGTTGTCACGGCGGTGGAGCCGTTGGCGCGCCGCGCGGACATGGTGTCGGACAACACCCGCGGGCTGGGAGTCGAGGTGCTGCGCGTCGACGGGCGGCAGAGCGGCCTCGAGCCGGGTTTCGACCGGGTGCTCGTCGACGTGCCCTGCACCGGGCTCGGCGCGCTGCGGCGCCGGCCGGAGTCGCGGTGGCGCAGACAGCCGGCCGACGTGCCGGCGCTGGCCAAGCTGCAGCGCGAACTGCTGGGTGCGGCCATCGCGCTGACCCGTCCCGGCGGCATAGTGCTGTACGCGACGTGTTCGCCGCACCTCGCCGAAACCGTCGGGGTCCTCGCCGATGTGCTGCGCCGTCACCCGGTGTCCGCGATGGACACCCGGCCCCTGTTCAATCCCGTGGAGGGCCTCGGAGACGGGCCTTACGTGCAGCTCTGGCCGCACCGGCACGGCACCGATGCGATGTTCGCCGCCGCGCTGCGTGTCGAGGCCCGCGGATCAGTAGTCTGATCCCCATGCCGCGCATTACCGGGGGTCCTTTGATCGCGCCGTCCATCCTGTCCGCCGACTTCGCCCGGCTGGCGGACGAAACGGCCGCCGTCACCGGTGCCGACTGGCTGCACGTGGACGTGATGGACAACCACTTCGTGCCGAATCTGACGATCGGCCTGCCGGTGGTGAAGAGCCTGCTGGCGGCGACCGCCATCCCGATGGACTGCCATCTGATGATCGACAACCCGGATCGTTGGGCGCCGCCCTACGCCGAAGCGGGCGCCTACAACGTCACATTTCATGCCGAGGCCACCGACAACCCCATCGCGGTGGCCCGCGATATCCGCGCGGCCGGCGCCAAAGCCGGAATCAGTGTGAAACCGAAAACCGCGCTGGATCCCTACCTCGAGATCCTGCCGCACTTCGACACACTGCTGATCATGTCGGTTGAACCGGGGTTCGGTGGCCAGAGCTTCATCCCCGAGGTGCTGGGCAAAGTGCGCACCGTCCGCAAGATGGTTGACGCGGGAGAGCTGACGATCCTCGTCGAGATCGACGGCGGCATTAACGAGGACACCATCGAGCAGGCCGCGGACGCCGGGGTCGACTGCTTCGTCGCCGGTTCCGCCGTGTACAGCGCCGACGATCCGGCGGCCGCGATTCAGGCGTTGCGGCGCCAGGCCGCGGCCGCGTCTCCACATCTGAGGGCATGAACCAGCCCCCCGGCCAGGCCCCGGGCCAGCCACAGACGGTCGCCAGCCTGGACGAGGCGATGCGTCTGGCGATAGAGCTCTCCTACAAGGTCAAGGGCACGACATACCCGAACCCGCCCGTCGGGGCGGTCATCCTGGACCCCGAGGGCAAGGTTGTCGGCGCCGGCGCCACCGAGCCGGCCGGTGGCGAGCACGCCGAGGTGCTGGCGGTGCGCAGGGCGGGCGGCTTGGCGGCGGGCGGTATCGCCGTGGTCACCCTTGAGCCCTGCAATCACTTCGGCAAGACCCCGCCGTGTGTGAACGCCCTGATCGAAGCCCGGGTGGGCACTGTGATCTACGCGGTGGCCGACCCCAACGCCATCGCCGGCGGGGGCGCGGGCCGGTTACAGGCGGCCGGGGTGCAGGTGCGCGCCGGTGTGCTGGCCGATCAGGTGACTTTCGGGCCGCTGCGGGAATGGCTGCACAAGCAACGCACCGGCCTGCCGCACGTGACCTGGAAATACGCCAGCAGCCTCGACGGCCGCAGCGCGGCCGCGGACGGCTCCAGCCAATGGATTTCCGGCGAGGCCTCCCGGGCGGACCTGCAGGCGCGCCGAGGCATCGTCGACGCGATCGTGGTCGGTACCGGCACGGTGCTGGCCGACGATCCGGCGCTGACCGCCCGGCTCGCCGACGGGTCCCCGGCCCGGCGGCAGCCGATGCGCGTGGTGGTCGGTATGCGCGACATACCTGCCGGGGCAAAGGTTCGCAACGGTGTCGCGCCCACGATAGCGATTCGGACGCACGATCCCCACGAGGTGATCAGGGCGCTCGCCGAGCACACCGACGTCCTGCTCGAGGGTGGTCCCACGCTGGCCGGCGCATTCCTGCGAGCCGGGGCGATCAACCGCATTCTGGCCTACATCGCGCCGATCCTGCTGGGCGGCCCCGTCACCGCGGTCGACGACGTGGGGGCCCCGACGATCGCGAGCGCGTCGCAGTGGACGTTCGACGGCGTCGACCGGGCTGGCCCCGACCTGCTGCTGAGCCTGGTGCCGCGCTAACGCTCGGACAGCGGTGCCAAGGCCGGAAGGTCGGCAGTGTCGGGCTCCCCGGCGCGCTCCTTGCTGCCGCCGATCAACAGCCCCAACAGCGCGCCCGCCAGGCAGACGACGGCGGTGATGGTGAAGATCTCGCTGTACATGGCTGCGAACGACGGGATCAACAGATTGCCCTGGGCGATGATACGGTCCGCCCCGGTCAGGTCGGCCGGCAACGCGGCGGACCTGTCGCCGAGGATTTCGTAGAAGCGGTAGAGGCCCCACGCGCTCAGCGCGGCGACGCCGATGAGCATGCCGGTCATGCGGGCCACCACGACGGCCGCCGAGGCGATGCCGTGCTCAGCTGACGGAACTACCCGCAGCGCGGCTGATGTCAGCGGCCCGATCACCAGGCCGAGTCCGGTGCCCGCGACCAGCAGGTCGGTGTGCATGGCGGGCAGGGTGAACGCACCAAAGATGTTGTAGCCGTAGTGCATCAGGTCGACCGGCCAATGCGAGATCAGCAGGTAGCCGCCGGCGGCGATGAGCAGCCCGATGAAGGCGATGGCCCGGTCGCCGGCTTTGGTGGCCAGGAAGCCTCCCACGACGGCCCCGACCGGCAGCGCGATCAGGAAGAACAGCAGCATCGCGGCCGCGTCGTTCTGGCTCTTGCCCAACACGCCCTGCCCGAACAGCTCCACGTTGACCAGCGTCACCATCAACGCCGCACCGGCGGCGAAGGATGCGCCGAGGGCGGCCAGGAACGGCCGGAACTGCACGCCCGCCGGATCGATGAGCCGGGTTCGCGCGAAGCGCTCCCACAACAGGAACGCCACCGCGGCGACCGCCGCCGCGATGACCAGCGGGAGGCCGTAGCTGGGCAGCGCCTGCTTGCCGTCGGGGTTGGGGTTGTAGAGCCCGATGACCGCCAGGCCGAGGGTGATGGCGAGCAGCACGCCACCGATCACGTCGATGCGCTCCGGGGCGTCGGTGCGCTCGTGCGAGGGAAGGCTGAACTGGATCAGCGCCATCGCGATCAGGGTCAGCGGCACGTTGATCCAGAAGACGTCACGCCAGTCCCGGAGTAACCAGACGATGAAGATCCCGTACAGCGGCCCCAGCACGCTGCCCAGCTCCTGGGCGGCACCGATACCACCGAGCACGGCCGCGCGGCTGCGCTGCGCCCACAGATCTGCGCCGAGCGCGAGCGTCACCGGCAGCAGGGCCCCGCTGGCGATGCCCTGAATGGTGCGGCCGAGGACCAGCGCGTGCAAGGCCGGCACATGCAGGTTGCGGATCGGATGGCCGAAGATCAGCAGATCGCGCAGCGGGTGACCGAGGATCTGCAGGTTGACGGTGCTGACGTCGAAGTTGCCGATCTGCACCGACAGTGCCGTGATCACCGACCCGACGATGAAGGTCGCGAGGCTGACCTGGAGCAGCCGCTTGCGGCCGAACCGGTCGGACGCCTTGCCCAGCAGCGGCATGGCCGCCACGTAGCCCAGCAGGTACATCGTGATGATCGGGGTGATCCGCTGTAGCTGGTTAATGGGAATGTCGACGTCGTGCATGATGTCGCGCATGATCGTGACCACGACGTAGGCGTCGAGGGCACCCAGCAGCACCGCGAGGCTGCCCGCGCCGATGGCGACCCGGCGCCCTGCCTGGCGACTCATCAGCCCGCCGCGGGCTTGGCGATCTGTACCGGCTGGCCCCAGTTCGACAGTGTCATCTGGACGCTGTTGCCGGGGCTGTATTGCAAATTGATCTGAGCAAGCTGGTGGTCGCCGCCCTCCACGATCCAGGCCGTGGCCGGCACGGGCTTGGTCGCCTCGAACGTCGCCACGATCTTGTTGACGGCGTCGGGGGACACCTCTCCAGTGATGCGGACGGTGGTCTGGCCGCTGATCTGGTCGCGACCCTCGGCCTTGGCGTCGGTGAAGTGGGCCAGCACGTTGGACACCCCGATATCGGGGTTCAGGATCGCCGAGGGGTCGTAGACCTGGGAGGCGGGACCGACGTCGGTCATCGCCGGGTTGGCCGGGTTGAGGGCGTTGGTGTAGAGGTCACCGTCCACCACCACGAAGTCGGCGCTGATGTCGCGCCCGAGATAGGTGAGCTGGGCGTTACCCTTCGCGGCGGTGCTGGGCGAGGTGGTGAGATCACCGGTCAGCAGGCGCACCGGCAGACCCGGAACCTTGCCGTCCACTTTCAGGATCAGGTGCGTGTTCGTGAGGTTTTTGGTGGTCGCGCTGGACTGCTGCACCAACGTCTTAGCGTCCGGGAGCGGGCCGCCGGTGCTCGAGGAACTGAACGAGCAGCCGGCGACCGCGGCGAGGCTCAGGCAGGCGAGGACAGACGGCAGCCGACGGCGGATGTTCATAGGAAGCATCGTAATGGGTTCCGGCGAACGAACCGGGGAACGCAGCGGCGCGGGGCGGCCGACCAGCGGTGAACACGCCGGTCTGCGCGCCTACTAGCCTGGTGAAATGTTCACCGGAATTGTGGAGGAGCTCGGCGAGGTGACGCGCCGGGACGTCCTGGCCGATGCCGCCCGCCTGACGCTGCGCGGAGTGGTGGTCACCGCCGACGCGGGCCATGGCGCTTCGATCGCCGTCAACGGGGTCTGCCTGACGGTCGCCGAGCTGCTGCCCGACGGCCAGTTCACCGCCGACGTGATGGCCGAGACGTTGAACCGGTCCAACCTGGGCGCCCTGCAGGTCGGCAGCCGGGTGAACCTGGAGCGCGCCGCCGCCGTCAACAGCCGCCTCAGCGGGCACATCGTTCAGGGGCACGTCGACGGCACGGGCCAGGTGGTGGGGCGGACGCCGTCGGAACACTGGGACGTGGTTCGAATCGAGATGCCCGCGGCCGTGGCCCGCTATGTCGTCGAGAAGGGGTCGATCACCGTCGACGGGATATCCCTCACGGTCTCCGGCCTGGGCGCCGAACCGCGGGACTGGTTCGAGGTCTCGTTGATCCCCACGACCCGGGAGTTGACCACCCTCGGTAGCGCCCCCGTCGGCACACGGGTGAACCTGGAAGTGGACGTGATCGCCAAGTATGTTGAGCGGCTGCTGACGCATAAGAGTGACTCTGCCAACGGTCTCACCGATCGATAGCAGCCGGGGTGCTGACGAGCCTGGCTGAGTTTGAGCTGGCCCAGAGCCCTCGACCCCCCCTTAGCAGCGGGATAAACCGCCCTGCACGGACAATCAGAACGTCGATCATCCGATCCACGCGCGCGAGATCCCCACGTCGTTGGTCGAAGCCTCCTAGGCCTCAACGCCGATGGGATCTTTCTCAGCGAGTTTGTAGACAGCGGCGATTCAGACCGCAATCGACTTCGAAACAAACTCTATGAGGCCGGCCAGCACCGTCGGACCTTGTGCATTGGGTAGACGCATTCATTGGAGGACAGGGGCGGCGGATTTATAGTGTGGTCGCATGTGCACCAACTTCAAACTCAAACCGGCCGCGGACGGCACCGTTGTTGTGGGGCGCACCATGGAGTTCCCCGACCTCATTCCGTGGGAGGTCCAGGTTGTGGCGGCGGGGCTGACGCGCACTTCTGCCGGGGTGAAGAACGGTATCGCCTGGACGCCGCAGTGCGGCATCCTCGGCATGGGTGCCTGGGGTGACGGGCTTCTTGCAGATGGCATGAACACTGAGGGACTGAGTGCTCACGCGCTGTACATGGCCGGGTTCTGCGACTACGCGGAGCCGACAGGCGCGGGCAACGACATCGGCGAGATGGATGTCATCGCCTACCTGCTGGGCACCTGCAAGAACGTTGCGGAGGCCAAGGCCGCCGCGGCAGGCATGAACGTGGTGGGCGTTGACCCGGGCTTGGGGTTTAATCCGCCGCTGCACTTCCTGCTGCACGACGCCACGGGCTCGGTGGCCATCGAATTCCGCCCCGAGGGAGTGAGCATCGTCGACAACCCCACTGGGGTGGGCACGAACGGGCCGTTCCTCGACTGGCACATCACCAACCTGCGCAATTACGTGGGCATCTCGGCGGTCAATCCCGTTACCACGGTGGGCGACAGCACCCTTCACCCGCTCGGGCAGGGCGGCGGACTGCGGGGATTGCCCGGCGATTACACCCCGCCCTCGCGGTTCGTACGTGCGGCCGCGCTGATGCTGCTCATCGACGAGCCCGCCGATGCCGCGTCTGCCGAATCGGCATGCCTGCACGTGATCAACAGCTTCGACATCCCGGCGGGCATTATCACCGAGGAGTTCAAGCCTGGTCAGGTGGTTGACGAGGTCACAAGCTGGGTGACGGTGTGCAATCTCACCGACCGCCGGTACGGCTACCGAACGATCGGCGATCCTGTGCCGTACGTGGTGGACTTGACCACGACAGACTTCTCGACCAGCCGTCGCACGCCCGTTCCGGGCGCCGCGCGGTTCACGCCAGTCACCGTGTAGGTGGGGGCGCGTCACCTCCGTCGCGGACCTCGGCTGACATGGACGTTTCCAGGAGCGCTGTCCTGGTGGTTCATACTGAATCCACCACACGCGCTCCTCAGGTGGGCCGTGCCGATACCGAGGTAGCTGACGATGACGAGGTTGGACTCCGTCGAGAGGGCGGTTGCCGATATCGCGGCGGGTAAGGCCGTCGTCGTCATCGATGATGAAGACCGCGAGAACGAGGGCGACCTGATTTTCGCCGCCGAAAAGGCGACGCCGGAGCTGGTGGCCTTCATGGTTCGCTATACCTCCGGATACCTGTGCGTGCCGCTGGACGGCGCGATCTGCGACCGGCTTGGTCTGCTGCCGATGTATGCGGTCAACCAGGACAAGCACGGAACGGCCTACACCGTCACCGTCGACGCCCGCAGCGGTGTCGGCACCGGAATCTCAGCGTCCGATCGAGCCACCACGATGCGGTTGCTGGCCGACCCGGCCAGCGTCGCCGACGACTTCACCCGGCCCGGGCACGTGGTTCCGCTGCGCGCCAAAGACGGTGGCGTGTTGCGCCGTCCCGGCCACACCGAGGCCGCCGTCGACCTGGCCCGCATGGCGGGACTGCGGCCCGCAGGGGCGATTTGTGAGATCGTCAGCCAGAAGGACGAGGGCTCGATGGCCCAGACCGACGAACTGCGGGTCTTCGCCGACGAACACGGCCTCGCTCTGATCACCATCGCCGATCTGATCCAGTGGCGGCGCCGCCACGAAAAGCACGTCCAGCGGATCGCCGAGGCCCGGATCCCGACGCGTTACGGGCCGTTTCGCGCGATCGGCTACGCCAGCATGTACGAAGAGGTCGAACACGTGGCGTTGGTGCGCGGCGACATCGCCGGGCCAAAT
>CAIYOH010000286.1 GCA_903927745.1 uncultured Mycobacteriaceae bacterium | reverse complement strand
TGCTTCTTCAACGTGGGCGGTTCGGTCAGCGGATGCACGACGCCGTCGACCCGCACCCGGCTGTACCCCTGGGCGTTGAGCTTCTCGAAGAGGTCGGCGAACTCGCCCTTGCGGGTGCGAACCACCGGAGCCAGCACTTGGAACCGCGTGCCCTCGGGCATCGCCAGCACCTGGTCGACGATCTGCTGCGGCGTCTGCCGGGCGATCCGCTCGCCGCAGGTCGGGCAGTGCGGCGTCCCGGCGCGGGCGTACAGCAGTCGCAGGTAGTCGTACACCTCGGTGATGGTCCCGACGGTGGATCGCGGGTTGCGGTTGGTCGACTTCTGGTCGATCGACACCGCCGGGGAGAGGCCCTCGATGAAGTCGACGTCCGGCTTGTCCATCTGACCCAGGAACTGCCGGGCGTAGGCCGACAGCGACTCCACGTAGCGGCGCTGGCCCTCGGCGAAAATGGTGTCGAACGCCAGCGACGACTTGCCCGATCCCGACAATCCGGTGAAGACGATCAGGGCGTCCCGCGGCAGGTCGAGGTCGACGCCGCGCAGGTTGTGCTCGCGGGCGCCCTTGACGATCAAGCGTTCGGCCAACGCTGCCCCTCCCAGGACCTATCGGGTTAGTGCCAATGACTGATCAGTCGCGGCGCGTTCCATGCTAGGTGCCCGCAGCGACGGGCAACCGCGGGCCAGTAACGTGACGGCCATGACAGTCCTGGACGACAACTACACCGGACACGTCGACCCCGGAACCGCCGCCCGCCGCACCTTACCGGGCGTGACGATCGTGAAGACGTCGGTGGGCCCGGTGGACAACAACGTCTACCTGGTCACCTGCTCGGCAACCGGGGAAACCCTGCTGATCGACGCAGCCAACGACGCCGACGTGCTGATCAGCCTGATCCGGGAGCACGCGCCGAAGGTGTCGCTGATCGTGACCAGCCACCAGCACTTCGACCACTGGCAGGCCCTAGAAGCCGTGGCTGAGGCCACCGGCGCCCCCACCGCGGCCAACGAGATCGACGCCGACCCGCTGCCGGTCCATCCGGATCGCTTGCTGTCCGGGGGCGACACCGTACAGATCGGCGACCTGACTTTCGACGTCATCCATTTGCGGGGGCACACACCCGGATCGATCGCGCTGGCCCTCTGCGGGCCCGCGACGGGCGGGGTCACCCAGCTGTTCACCGGCGACTGCCTGTTCCCGGGGGGTGTCGGAAAGACGTGGCAGCCCGGCGACTTCACCCAGCTGATCGACGATGTGACCACCCGGGTGTTCAACGTCTACCCCGACGACACCGTCATCTATCCCGGCCATGGCGACGACACGGTGCTGGGTGCGGAACGGCCGCATCTCGCCGAATGGCGCGAACGCGGCTGGTGACGCACTGAAAACACGGTTACGGTCTGCTAACGTCCGGCGTTGTGACCGAGGCAGATAAACACAAACCCGCATTGACGTTGCGCATCATGCTCAGCAAGGTGCCCGAGGTCACCATCTGGTTCTGGGTGATCAAGGTGCTGTGCACCACCGTCGGGGAGAGTTTCGCCGACTGGGTCAACGGAACCCTCGGCATGGGCCTGACGACGACGACGATCATCTTCACCGTTGTGCTGGTGGCGGTGTTGGCATGGCAGATGAGCCTGCGCCGCTACGTCCCCGTCGTCTATTGGCTGACGGTGGTCGTGCTCAGCGTGACCGGCACCCTCTACACCGACATTCTCACCGACGCACTCGGTGTTCCCCTGGTCCTGAGCACCACGGTGTTCGCGGCGATCTTGGCGGTGGTGTTCGGCATCTGGTACGCCCGCGAGCGCACCCTGTCCATTCACAGCATCACCACCGTGCCTCGCGAGGGCTTCTACTGGCTGGCGGTGCTGATCACCTTCGCCCTCGGCACCGCCGTCGGCGACTGGACTCTTGAGTTGACCGGCTGGAGTCCAGGTGTGGCAGTGCTGTTGCCCGCCGGGTTGATCGCGGCGGTTGCGGCGGGGTGGCGCATGGGAGCCAACCCGGTGTTGTCGTTCTGGTTGGCGTACATCCTGACTCGACCGCTGGGAGCCAACCTGGGCGACTGGCTAGCCCATCCCTCCAGTGAGGGCGGCGTTGGGCTGGGCACGGCGGGCACCAGCGCACTGTTCCTGACGGCGATTCTCGGGGTTGTCGTCTACCTGACCATCAGCCGCGCTGACGTGATCGACCGACCCGACGACAGCGAGACCGAGACCAAGACCAAGACCAAGACCACGGGCCGCGAGCGGGTCATGCTCGGCTACTACGGCGCCCTCGCCGCCGCCACTGCCGGGCTGTTGGTGTGGGCCTCCAGCCAACCCCACAGCACGGCAGCAGCACTCAAAGAAGAAGGGCCCGCAGCGCCGACGGTCACCGCACTACCGTCCGGGCAGACCGCAGGCACCGCGTTTCCCGCCGCCGACATCACCACGATGCGCGATATCGTCACCGACACCAGGGCAAAAGTCCAGAGCGGTGATCGCAGCGGTGCGACCGCCCGCATCACCGACCTGGAAACCCTGTGGGACAACGACCAGAGTCGATTGCAGCCGATGAACCCCAACGCCTGGGGATACCTCGACGGCAAGATCGACCGGGCTCTCAAGGCGGTGCGAACCGCTGACCCAGACCCGAACTCCGAGACGCAGGCGTTGAACGACCTGCTGGACGCGCTGCGCTGACCCGACGGGCCCGGCTCGGCAGTTCCGGCTCGGAGCGGCCAGTCCCTTGCGACTGCTGTTCCCGGGCGGGGTCGGGAAGACATGGCAGCCCGGCGATCTCGCCCAGCTGATCGACGATGTGACAACCCGGGTGTTCGACGTCTACCCCGACGACACCGTCATCTATCCCGGCCACGGCGACGACACGGTGCTGGGCGCGGAGCGGCATCTCGCCGACTGGCGCGAGCGCGGCTGGTGAGCGGGTCTTCCCGCTGCCGCATCGCGTTGATTAACAGATGACTACGAGTAACTTCGGACAGCATCAACTCGGTTGACATGAAACAATAATTTTGCTATCAAGGAGATTGATTCAGGCGGTTACGCGTCTGACACGTCCCGGCGAGTTATGCACTGAATGTTGGGGGTCCGCGGTGCCGTTTCTGTCCACAGCGCCGGAGTTGGTGTCAGCGGCGGCCTCCGATGTGGCTAGGATCGGCTCCGAGGTCAGCGCCGCGACGTCCATGGCGGCGGCCCCGACCACCGGCGTGGTCGCTGCGGGTGCCGATGAGGTGTCGGCGGCCATCGCGGCGTTGTTCTCCGGTCATGCACAGGCATATCAGGCGCTCAGCGCGAAGGCCGAGGCGTTCCACGCCCAGTTCGTGCAGACTCTGAACTCCGGCGCGGCCGCCTACGCCGACACCGAGATCACCAACGCAGCCCAGACCGTGGCCGGCCTGGGCGTGAGCAACATCGGCACCGGCAACAACGGCACCGGCAACCTTGGTTTCGGCAACATCGGCAACTCCAACGTCGGCAGCGGCAACCAGGGCTTGCTCAACCTGGGCAGCGGCAACATCGGTAACCGCAACCTGGGTAGCGGCAACCAGGGCAACCTCAATCCCGGCTGCGGCAACCAGGGCAACGTCAACTTCGGCCACGGCAACATCGGCAGCAACAACCTCGGCGGCGGCAACCACGGCAGCGTCAACTTTGGCGGCGGCGACTACGGCAGCAACAACATCGGCCTGGGCAACACCGGCAGCTTCAACATCGGCCTAGGCAACCTGGGCAGCACAAACCTTGGGTTGGGCAACCTCGGCGGCTCCAACTTCGGTGTGGGCAACAACGGCAGCAACGACATGGGGATCGGGCTCAACGGCAGCGGCCTGTCCGGGATCGGCGGGCTGAACTCCAACGGAACCACCGGCAACTACGGGTTGGGTAACAACGGGTTCGGCAACTGGGGCTTTGGCAACAACGGCAACGTCAACATCGGCTTCGGCAACACCGGCAACAATAACATCGGCATCGGGTTGACCGGCAGCAACCAGATTGGGTTGGGCGGGCTCAACTCTGGCAGCGGCAACATCGGCTTCGGCAACTCCGGCACCGGAAACCACGGGTTCTTCAACTCCGGCACCGGCAACACCGGTCTGTTCAACTCCGGCCACGGCAGCGTCGGAATCTTTAACGCCGGCACCACCGACACCGGCATCGGCAACACCGGCAACCTCGACACCGGGCTCTGGAATGCCGGAGCTAACAACCGCGGTTCGTTCAACCCCGGCTCGTTCAACATGGGCCTTGGCAATACGAACAACCACAATGTCGGAAACCTCAACTCGGGCAGCTACAACGACGGCGGCTTCAACTCCGGCAACGGCAACATGGGTTACCTCAATGCTGGCTCCTACAACGCGGGCCTTCTCAATGCGGGCGATGTGAACACTGGCCAATGGAACTCGGGTAACTACAACACAGTGACCTTCGACTCGGGCAACTTCAACACGGGCAACTTCAACGCCGGCAACACCAACACGATCAGCTTCAACGCGGGCAATACGAACACCGGTATCTTCAATGCGGGCAATCTCAATTCCGGGAATGGTGACGCCTTCAACGGGGCCGGACCCAACTCCGGCATGGGCAACACCGGCACCGGAAGCTCAGGCACGAACAACAGCGGCAACTACAGTTCGGGCTTCTCTAACTCGTCGAGCCTGATATCGGGCTTCTTCAACTCGGTCGGTGGAGGCTATAGCTCCGGCGTGATGAACTCGGGCAGCGGCTCCGATTACTTCGCTGGTTACATGAACGCGGGCAACAACACCGCCCACCACATTGGCTTCCTGAACACCGGCGGCGGCACATATCCCGGCGGTACCTTCGAGGTTGGCTTCGCCAATTCGACACCCGGCGATGTCGGCCTGTTCAACTCAGGTACCGACGGATACAACACGGGCTGGTTCAACCGGGGTCTCGGCTGGAACACGGGCGTGGGCAACTCCGGGGGCGGCAGCAGCTACGGGTTCGGGAACTCCGGCTGGTTCAACTCAGGCACCACCAGTTCCGGCGGTTTCAACATGGGCACCACCCAGTCGGGCTTCTTCAGCTTCTGACCCGCTCCGGATTCACCCGGAGCGGGCGAGGTTGGCGGGCGACTGCCTGTTCTGGTCCGACAAAGGCGGCGATTCAGCGGCGCGCGGCGGCCAACTCACGGAGCATCGTGGCGTAGGCGTCGTCGCCGTAGTCACCGTATGCATCGCGGCTATCCGAGCTACCTCCGGCGCGTCGGTCGTGGCGCGCCCATTGGCCCACCAACGCCACGACGACGATCACCAGTGGAGCTGAACTGGGTGCCGCGGCGATGATGCCGCCCCGGTGTTGGTCGTCGAGGACATCGGTGACCCAGGGCAGGCCCACGCTGCCGTAGAACAGGGCTCCGGCGGCCGTGGTCCTCGTCATCATCGCAATCCCGAAGAACGCGTGGAAGGGCATGGTCGCGAACAGCACCGCGAGCCGGCCGATGAACGGAAGTCGGCGGGGGCCGGGATCGACGCCGATGAGCCCCCAGAAAAACAGGTAGCCGGTGCTCAGGAAGATCACCGACATCAACTCGTGGCCCCAGTGGTACTTCACCAGCGTGTCGAACACCGGAGTCAGGTAGACGGCGTACGACGAACCGACGAACAGCAGGAAGGCCGTGACCGGACCCGACAGGAACACCATGAAGGGCGCCGCAAGCAGCCGCTCAATCCACTCCCTGGGACCGGGCGGGGCCCCTGCGGCGGCAGTCGGCAGCACCCGCAGGGCCAAGGTCAGAGGTGCTCCCAGGACCAGAAGAATGGGCGCAACCATGTTCAGCGTCATGTGCTCCACCATGTGCGCACTGAACATCGCCGAGCCGTAGGCCCGGACCCCGGAACTGGTGGCGAAGAGCAGCACGCCGCAACCGGTGATCCAGGCCGCCAGGCGACCAGCCGGCCATCGGTCACCGCGACGGCGCAGGCGCACCACCCCGGCGAAATAGAGGGCCGCCAGCAGGAGCGCGCCGACACCGAGGAGGCTGTCGAAACGCCAGAACGTCAGCACTCGGAGCGGATTCGGTGAGCCGGGAAGTTCATAGCCGAGCAACATCAGGGTCTCGGACACCCCCGCGCCTCCGGGAGTGATCAGAATGCGGCGCTCGTTGATGGGGTCGTAGTAACAGCACACCGATGACCACCAGGGGCGCAGCCGTGGCGCCACCTGGCCGGACATCGCCGAGACCGCGAACAGGGCGATGATCGCCGTCAGCGCATTGAACGCCGCTGCGCGCCCACGCAGGTCGAGGATGACGCCGACGAGCAACGCGGCCGCGGCCACCAGCCCCAGCCGGCCGTACCCGGACGACAGGGGCGCGTCGGCCAGCAGCACCATCAGCACCGCACCGTAGGCCAGCGCCACCACGTCGGCGATCGCGACGGTCACCCGCACGCCCCGGCCGACAGCGGTACGCGGGTAGGCCAACGCCGCGACGAGCTTCAGCCCGGTCAGCACGCCCACGGCGATCGCGAAGACGATCACCGCACTCGTGGCGTAATCGTGGTCAGGACCAAAACCGGCGTTACCGGTGACCGGGACCGCCACCGCGCCCAGGGCAGCCGGAAGTACCAGTGGCACATGCCGATCCCAGCGTGGCGTGAAGCGCATCACGAGCGCGATCACCGCCGCGCAGACGATGACCACCACCCATGCGAGGGCGGGCTCCGAGGTGCTGATCGCCGGGCGGATCAGACCGCGGCTCACCAATTGGGGCAGTGACAAGTGGGCGTCGGCGGCGGCCCGAACACCCACCATGACCGACGCCGCCACCATCCACAGCACCGCGATCCGTCCCACCAACCGGTGGGCTCGCAACGCCAGGCCGTCCACGACTGCCCGATCGCCCGAGTTCGCGGTGATGATGATCAGCACTAGGCCGCCCAGACACACGGCACCGGCCAGGGTGGCGATGAAACAGAGTGTCGCGGTCATGGGCTCGTTTCAGGCGCGCCAGAATGCTTTTCACACCCGGCGGATAGCACGTTGGTACCCGCCTAGGGTCTGCGAGTCAATCGCGACACGCCATCGAGCGGGGCCGGCTCGCCGAGGCTCGCGTCTGCTGCGCAGTTTTTTCGCGATATGCGCGTGTCAATCCACGACCCTGCTGCCGCGACTTCGTAGCCTGGTGTCTAGAAACTGAGTTCCACCGAGGAGGTCACCGATGAACCAACCGGGCATCGTCACGCCAGACCCCACGACGACAGCGTCTCGGTCGGGCCGCCGCATGGTAAGCGCCATCGCCCGCCTCCCGAAAGGAAATGCAGTGTTGCGACACAGAAAAAGCGCAGTTGCGACACTATTCGCGGGAATGTTGGCGGCAGCCACATCCGTCGGGCCCCAAGCCTCGGCCATTGCGCCCACGACGTTGGGAAATTCTGCCCCGAACTTGAGTATTTTCAAGGCTCAACAAGGAGGCCTCTATGTCGGAGGGGCGCTGTTCAACGTCGGCCTCCCGCAGACCACCACGCTGCAAACCAGCACCACGCCGTGGGTGTCGAACAACACCATCCAGATCTCGCAAGTACCCTTCGTGAGCGGAACCGTGTATTCCCCCAACATTGTCAGCGGCGGCCAAGTCTTCAGCATTACGACGCCGGGGGACGGCTTACGCCACTTCCTCGGCAACGGTCTACCACCCAACACCACGCCGATGGGAATCTTCGGACCGGTTCAACCCGGCACCCCGGCCTACCCCTATTACTCCGCGGCTCCCGGCGGTGTGAACTACACGCCAGGTACGCCCGGGTTCGGGCAAACCTATCCGAACGCCGGCGCGATCGGTATTTCCCCCTACAACCTCGATATCAAGGTCGCCGCGGCGCCGACGTACCTCTCGACGCCTCAGCCGATCAAGTACTTAATCCTGGGGATCACCTACACCGGGATCCCCTGGCATGCCGAAATAGCCAACGCGTCCGCTACTGCGTGGTACAACCCGATTTCGATCCTGCCGTTGGATTCGTGCTTCGGGCATCCCTACAGCCAGCAATATCACTATCACGCTTACTCGTGGAGGTGTCTCCCGAATCAACAAGCGGCCTCCGGTCCGTCGCCCCTAGCGGGCTGGGCCTTGGACGGATTCGGCATCTACGGTCCGCGCGGTGCGGATGGGCGTCTGATCACCAACGCACAGCTGGATGTGTGCCACGGCACGACGTCCCCCGTTCCCGTGCCCGTAGCGAACGACCCCGCTGTGACGGTGACGCAAAACGTGTACCACTACGTGCTCAACAGTGAGTATCCCTACTCCATCGGATGCTTCCGAGGAGCGATCAACCCCGCCAACGTCGCCGGCACGCCGCTGCCTCTCCTGGGCCAGTCGGTGTACATGCCGGGAATGAGTCACTGACAGCGCGTTTCGGTTAGTTCGGCGCCTCACGTGGTGGGTTCGAAGTCGGGCAGGCTGAAGGTCTTATCGAAGAACGGCTGCAGCGGCGCGTAGAGGCGGAAGTAGACGAACCACCCGTCGTCGGCGACGGTCTTCATGTAGTTGCTGTCACAGCCATCCGGGCACTGCGCGCCGATATAGAGGTCGACGCTGCCGTCTGGGTTGTAGGTGAGGTCGGGCAGTCGGCTGTCCAGGTTGACGCTGCGGACGTCAGGGCTGCCGTTGTCGTAGGGTCGGCGGGTGTTCTCGCTGTAGAGCGTCAGTGCCCAGAACTGGCCGACAGGAACGTCTTTGGGTACCCGCAGCCGGTAGGTCTTGTCCGCCCGCAACACGTGGCCGTTGCTGTCGCGTTTGGTGGTCATGTACACCTGGCCCGCGCCGACCGTGGGGTTGACCATTCCTGCGCTGGAACCCACCGCCTCGTAAAACCAGGTGACGCGCTCGTCGAGCTCGACGCGGGTCTGGGTCTCCTGTTCCAGGGAGAAGTCGAAACTCTTGTACCAGGAGGTACCCGCCCAGTACGGCTCGGCGAAGCGTGGATTGACCTGCAGGTTGCGGGCCATCAACTCACCCATGGCCGCGCCCTTGAGCAGGATCGCCTGCTGGCGCGCGTCGGGGTCGAACGCCGTGCCCGTCTCGATGCCCAGCGGACCCAGCATCGCCATCCACGCCTTGTCCACCGCCCGCACCGGTTCCTCACTGAGCACACCGGCCAGGGTCCGCCAAAAGTCCAGGCCGCGCGGCGCGGTGGCACTCCACTCCACGTCCTCGTCCTCGATGAACCGGCACGTCGCCAGCGGCTGCCCGATCCGCCCCATCAGCAGGGTCTTCGTGAACGTGGCGTAATAGGCGGGGTCCTCATCGAGGATGCGCAACAGGACACCGATGTTGTTGGTCGCGCTCTGGAGCACGAAATACCCGGGCTTGTCGAACGCCGCGCGGTCCTGCTCGGGGCCGACGACGAGGTACTTGCCGCCCTGGCCCTGGTCCGGGCCGGTCAGGCCGAGATCGGCCACCGGGCGTTGCCAGAAATCCATCACCCCGCCGGCGGTCCGCCCGGCGGGGTAGTCGATCTCCAGCGGCCCGTCCTTGAGGCTGATGAAGTTGAAGATGTAGGGCGTGGTCAGGTTGGCCGTGACGATCCCGCGCTTCTCCGTCAACGACCGCAGCACCACGAAGTCGGTCTCGCCGGTGACCCCGTAGGCCTGGGCCTGCCGATCGCGCCAGGTGGTCACACTCACCAGCGGAGTACTCCACAGATAGCACTGGGCCGCCCGCTGGTAGTCCATCTCGTCATACAGCCGTGCGGAGGCGTCATCGTCAAAATAGCTGCCCGACAGGGTGATGTCGCCGACCGGGGTCGCGACGACCTCGTTGCCGTGCAGGGCGGCCCGCTCCAGCGGTGTAGCCGATGACACTCTCATCGAATCTCAGCTCGTGGTGTGCACGATCAGCACGTCGACATTCGCCCGTCGCGCCACGTTGGCCGGCACCGATCCCAGCAACCGGCCGGCGATGGTGCTCAGGCCGACGTTGCCGACGACCAGGAGGTCGGCGTTTTCGTCCTCGGCCAGCTTGACCAGGGCTTCGACAGGGGCGCCGATGACCGGTCGCTCGTCGACGTCGTGAGCGCCGGCCGCCTGCGCGCGATCTTTGGCATCACGCAGAATCTCGTAAATCGGTGCCGTGCCCGACACCTTGTAGCTGTCTTGCCCCAGCACGTCGGCGGCCCGCGCATCCTCGTTCTGCGGTATGTATGCCGAGGCGATGATCAACTTCGCGTCCGCCCCGGCGATCTGGGCCGCGCGAACGACTGCCCGCATCGACGAGTCGGATCCGTCGGTTCCGACCACCACCGTCCGATAGCTGCTCATCTGTTCTCCCAGTCCCGGTTGGCCAGCCAATCGACCCTATCGCGTGGAGTAGCCCCTAGGCGAGACCCGCGGCGTCCATCCCGCGCAGTTCCTTCTTGAGGTCGGCGATCTCGTCGCGGAACCGGCCGGCCAGCTCAAACTGCAGCTCACGGGCGGCAGCCATCATCTGGTCGGTGAGGTCTTTGATGAGGGCGGCGAGTTCGGCGCGCGGCATGCTGGCGGTGTCGCGGCCCTCGAACACCCCGGCGCTGACCGTGCGCCCGGGCTCGCCCGCAGCGCGGCGGCCGCGGGACGCGTTGCGCCCGGACCCACCGACCCGAACGGATTCGGCGGCCTCGGTGTCATCGGCCTCGCGATACACCTGGTCGAGAATGTCGGCGATCTTGCGACGCAGCGGCTGCGGGTCGATGCCGCGTGCCTCGTTGTAGGCGACCTGCTTGGCCCGTCGCCGATCGGTCTCGTCGATGGCCTCCCGCATCGAGTCGGTGATCCGGTCGGCGTACATGTGCACCTCGCCGGAAACGTTGCGGGCGGCCCGGCCGATCGTCTGGATGAGGCTCCGCGTCGACCGTAGGAAGCCTTCCTTGTCGGCGTCGAGGATCGACACCAGCGACACCTCGGGCAGGTCCAGCCCTTCGCGCAGCAGGTTGATCCCGACCAGGACGTCGTACTCGCCCAGCCGCAGCTGGCGCAGCAACTCCACCCGGCGCAACGTGTCGACCTCGGAGTGCAAGTAGCGCACCCGAATGCCCATCTCCAGCAGGTAGTCGGTGAGATCTTCGGCCATCTTCTTGGTCAACGTGGTGACCAGCACCCGCTCGTCGGCCGCGGTGCGCGTGCGGATCTCGCCGATCAGGTCGTCGATCTGGCCCTTGGTCGGCTTGACCACCACCTTCGGGTCGACCAGGCCGGTGGGCCGGATGACCTGCTCGACGAACTCGCCGCCGGCCGCACCGAGCTCGTACGGGCCCGGGGTCGCCGACAGGTACACCGTCTGCCCGACCCGACCGGCGAACTCCTCCCACGTCAGCGGCCGGTTATCGCACGCCGACGGCAACCGGAACCCGAACTCCACCAGGTTGCGCTTGCGCGACATGTCGCCCTCGTACATGCCGCCGATCTGCGGAACGGTGACGTGCGACTCGTCAATGACCAGCAGGAAGTCCTCCGGGAAGTAGTCCAGCAGCGTCGCCGGCGGCGTGCCCGCACCACGGGCGTCGATGTGCCGCGAGTAGTTCTCGATACCCGAGCAGAAGCCGACCTGGCGCATCATCTCGATGTCGTAGCCGGTGCGCATCCGCAGCCGTTGGGCCTCCAGGAGCTTGCCCTGGCCCTCTAATTCGGCGAGCCGCGCGGCGAGCTCGTCTTCGATGGTGGAGATCGCGTGCGTCATCCGCTCGGGACCGGCGACGTAGTGGGTCGCGGGGAAGATCCGCAGCGAATCGACCTGGCGGACCACCTCGCCGGTCAGCGGGTGCAGGTAGTACAGCGCCTCGACCTCGTCGCCGAAGAACTCGATGCGCAACGCCAGCTCCTCGTAGGAGGGGATGATCTCCACGGTGTCCCCCCGCACCCGAAACGAGCCGCGGGTGAACGACATGTCGTT
>CAIYOH010000285.1 GCA_903927745.1 uncultured Mycobacteriaceae bacterium | reverse complement strand
GCGCGGGCCGGCCGTGACGCGCCGGGCGATCCGGGGGCACCGCAATGACCGAGCCGGGCCCCGCACCCGCCGGGGCGACGCCGGCGGACCTCGCCGATTCCGGAGCCGAAGCTCGGGTCGAGCCAGGGGTCGACCAGATCAGCGAAGCGCTCACCGAGCCACTGGTCGCTGAACCACAAGCCGACCCACCAGCCGACCCACCAGCCGACCCACCAGCCGACCCGGGAGAAACGGACGGCGCGGACCTCGAGGGCCCCCGTCGGCGGGCGCGTCGGGAGCGTGCCGAACGCCGCATTGCACAAACGCGCGCGAGAGCCATCGAAGATTCTCGTCGCGAGGCCAAACGCCAGGCCGCCGGCCGCGTTGTCCATCAGCCGCAACCCGTTGCCCGGGGCGTCATTCGGGGCCTGAAGATGCTGCTGGCAACCGTCCTCATGGGGGTCATCGGCGTCGGACTGGCGCTGGTGCTGTATTTCACGCCGATGATGTCGGCGCGCAACGTCGTCGTCGTCGGCACCGGGGCCGTGACCCCCGAAGAGGTTTTGGACGCGGCGCAGGTGCGGGTGGGAACCCCACTGCTGCAGATCAACACCAATCAGGTCGCCGACCGCGTCGCGGCGATCCGGCGGGTGGCTATCGCCCGCGTGCAGCGTCAGTATCCGTCGGCGTTGCGGATCACGATCACGGAACGGGTTCCGCTGGCGGTCAAGGACTTTCCCGACGGGCCCCATCTCTTCGATCGCGACGGTGTCGACTTCGCGACGGCGCCGCCGCCGCCGGGCCTGACCTATCTCGACGTCGCCGACCCCACGCCGGCCGACCCGGCGACCAGGGCGGCTCTGCAGGTGCTGACCGCGCTGCGGCCCGAGGTCGCGGGGCAGGTCGGCCGGATCGCGGCCCCGTCGGTCGCGTCGATCACCCTGACGTTCAGCGACGGCCGGGTGGTGATCTGGGGGACCATGGACCGCACCGAGGAAAAGGCGGAGAAGCTGGCAGCGCTGTTGACGCAACCCGGGCGGACCTACGACCTGTCCAGCCCTGATCTACCGACCGTCAAGTGATCGCCTGCCGGTGCCGGCGCGCACCCGGGCGCCGACCGTCCCGCCAGCTTCACGCTCGGCGCCGACCGTCACGCCAGCTTCACGTTCGGCGGGGTGGAAGAAGGTGCAGCGTGGGAACGCCGGAGCGGGGGGGCGGGCAAAAAATTCGCGCGTTGTCTTTCGGCGCGCCTGCGGGGTTAGCCCGCATCACGGTCATAGCGTTCTGTTTGCGGATCTACTTGACATAACTCTACACCTATAGTTGAGGTTGAGGGTTTATCGGGTGGCCGGACCGAGTCCCTCCAGGGAGGAAGATAAATGATGACCCCACCGCACAACTATCTGGCCGTTATCAAGGTCGTGGGGATCGGTGGTGGCGGCGTCAACGCCGTGAACCGAATGATCGAGCAGGGCCTGAAGGGCGTCGAATTCATCGCGATCAACACCGATGCGCAGGCGCTGCTCATGAGCGACGCCGACGTCAAACTCGACGTCGGCCGCGATTCCACCCGTGGGTTGGGCGCCGGAGCCGATCCCGAGGTGGGCCGCAAGGCCTCCGAGGACGCCAAAGACGAGATCGAAGAACTGCTGCGCGGGTCGGACATGGTGTTCGTCACCGCCGGCGAAGGCGGCGGCACCGGCACCGGCGGGGCGCCCGTCGTCGCCAGCATCGCCCGCAAGCTCGGCGCGCTGACCGTCGGCGTCGTCACCCGGCCCTTCTCTTTTGAGGGCAAGCGCCGCAGCAATCAGGCCGAAAACGGCATCTCGTCGCTTCGCGAGAGCTGCGACACGCTGATCGTGATCCCCAACGATCGGCTGCTGCAGATGGGCGACGCCGCGGTATCCCTGATGGATGCCTTCCGCAGTGCTGACGAGGTGCTGCTCAACGGAGTGCAAGGCATCACCGACCTGATCACCACGCCGGGGCTGATCAACGTCGACTTCGCCGACGTCAAGGGCATCATGTCGGGCGCTGGGACCGCCCTGATGGGCATCGGGTCCTCCCGTGGTGAGGGCAGGGCGATCAAGGCCGCCGAGATCGCGATCAACTCGCCGCTTCTGGAGGCCTCGATGGAGGGTGCGCAGGGGGTGTTGATGTCGATCGCCGGCGGCAGCGACCTGGGTCTCTTCGAGATCAACGAGGCGGCGTCGTTGGTGCAGGACGCTGCCCACCCGGACGCCAACATCATTTTCGGCACCGTGATCGACGACTCGCTGGGCGATGAAGTGCGCGTCACGGTGATCGCGGCAGGTTTCGACGCCGGGCCCGGCCGCCGGCCGGTCGTTGGCGCCCCGGCCGAAGCCAGCGCGGCGTACCGCATGGAACCGGCGAGGGCCGGCAAGCTCACGTCGACGCTGTTCGAACCCGTCGCGGCGGGTAGCGTTCCGGTGCACACCAATGGCGCGTCGCTGGACATCGGCGGCGACGACGACGAGGTCGACGTGCCGCCATTCATGCGCCGCTGACGCCGGGTGTGTCGCGATGTCCGGATAATGGAGTCGTGAGCCTCCGCGTTCGGCGCGTCACCACCACCCGTGCGGGCGGTGTGTCGAGTGCCCCATTCGACACGTTCAACCTGGGCGATCATGTCGGCGACGACCCCGTGGCGGTTGCCGAGAACCGGGCCCGGCTGGCCGCCGCGATCGGACTCGGCGCCGATCGGGTGGTGTGGATGAATCAGGTCCACGGCGACCGCGTCGAAGTGGTCGAT
>CAIYOH010000284.1 GCA_903927745.1 uncultured Mycobacteriaceae bacterium | reverse complement strand
CGCCGCGCCGACCCTTCCGCTGGTGTGCAACCGCACCGGTGCGGTGCTGGCCGCCGGCACCCCACTGGATGCCCCGTACTGGCGGCGGCATTCCCGTCAGCCGGTGCAGTTCGCCGAGAGCGTGCGCACGGTGGCAGCGCTGGGCTGCACGGTGCTGATGGAGATCGGCCCTCAGCCGGTGCTCACCGGCGCCGCAGTCCAGGCCTGGCCGGACTCCTCGCCGGCTCCGCGCGCAATCGCGTCGCTGCGCAAAGGCGCCGACGCGCGTCATCAGATAGCCGAGGCGCTGTCCGGGGTCTACGTCTCCGGGCACCGGCCCGACTTCGCGGCGGTGCACAGCGGGCAGCGGTCCGCGCACCGCCGGGTGGAACTGCCGACCTACCCGTTCCAGCGCCATCGCTGCTGGCCCAAGACCTCCGGCCACGCCGCGATCGGATCCGGTGGAGCTGCGGTGTCCGGAATCCTCGGCAGCGCAAAGGATCTGGCCTCCGGCGACATGGTCTACACCAGCCGCTGGTCCGTCCTCACGCAGCCGTGGCTGGCGCACCACGTCATCTACGGCACCGTCGTCGTCCCGGGCGCAACGTACGCGGCGATGGCGCTGGCCGCCGTCGGGGCGCCGGCGCACGTGCGCGAGGTCTTCTTCTACGAGCCGATCATCCTGCCCGAGAAGGCATCCCGCGAGGTGCAATTGAGCGTGCACCCCGTCGACGACGGCTGGACCTTCCAGGTGCACAGCCGCCCGTTCGGCGACCGCGAGTCCGAGTGGGCGCTCAACGCCGACGGCCGCGTCGGCGCCGGCGCCGTCGACGATCCGGGCACTGCGCCATCGGAACCCATCGAGGCGACCTGCGAGCGGCTGGGCCGCATGCGTCCGCAGCAGCTGTTCGAGACCTTCTCCGACATGGAGCTGACCTGGGGACCGACGTGGGCGACGTCGCTGAAGTCGCTGTGGGCCGGTGACGGCGAGGCTGTCGGAGACGTCGCAATCGGCGACGAGCTGGCCGAACAGCTCGGCAGTGAGCCGATCCATCCCGTTCTGCTGGACCTGTGCACCGGGGTCGCGTTCCCCGCATTCCCGGCGATCCTTGAGGCGGCCGAAAACGGGGCGCCCGACCTGTTCCTGCCGCTGCGCTACGGGCGCGTCGAGGTGAAGGAGAAGATGCCCTCGCGCTTCTACTGCCGCGCCCGCTGGCAGAACGGCAGCCCCGAGAGCGAAACTCAGATCTTCGACCTCGACTTCATCGACCGCGACGGTCGTGAACTGGGTGGCATCCGCGATTTCGCGGTCAAACGCGCGCCCCGGGAGGCGCTGCTGCGCGGGCTCGGCGCCAACGCCACGAGCAGCCTGTACACCCTGGGCTGGGAGGAGATGCCGGCGCCGGAGGCGGCCGGCGACACCCGCAGCGACGCCTCCTGGCTGGTCGCCGGGTTCCCCGAGTTGGCGGCCGGCCTGCCCGGCGCCGTCGCGGTGGACGCCACCGCCGACGCGGCCGAGTGGCTGCGGCTGATCGCCCAGTCCCAGCAGCGTGGCGCCCCGGTCACCGGGGTCGTCTGGCGCGCCGCACCGCGACCCGGCGCCGAGGAGTCCAGCGTCGAACTGGCCGCGCGGCTGGAGACCGAGATCGACCAGGTGCTCACCGTCGTGCGGACCCTGCTGGCTGAGCAGGACATCAAGCTCACCGGCGGGCTGTGGCTCGTCACCGAGCGGGCCGTGCCGACCGAATCCGGCGAACCGGTCGACCCGGTTCAGGCGGCGCTGTGGGGCCTGGGCCGCACCGTCATCACCGAGCAGCTGAGTCTGCGCTGCAGGCTGGTCGACTACGACGGGTTCGAGGACGCCGTGCCCCTGCTGGCCGGCCTGCTCGGCGCAACCGACACTGGTGTTGTTGAGCCGGAAATCGCTGTGCGGCAAGGCAAGTACCTGGTTCCGCGGCTGCTGCCCTGGACGCGCAGCGGGCACCT
>CAIYOH010000283.1 GCA_903927745.1 uncultured Mycobacteriaceae bacterium | reverse complement strand
AGGTGGACATCGCGATCCTCGCCGTGCCGAACCTGCCGCCGTCGGCGCTGGCCTTCGCCCAGAGCCAGGCGAGATCGGGCACCAGTGTCGTGGTGCTGGGCTATCCCGGCGGCGGCAATTTCACCGCGACTCCGGCCAGGATCCGACAGGTGATCAGACTCAGCGGCCCCGACATCTACCGGGATCCGGCGCCGGTGACCCGCGACGTGTACACCATCAGAGCCGATGTGGAACAGGGCAATTCGGGTGGACCGTTGATCGACCTCAACGGCCAGGTTCTGGGAGTGGTCTTCGGCGCGGCCGTCGACGACCCGGACACCGGTTTCGTATTGACGGCCGACGAGGTGGCCAGTCAACTTGCCAGGATCGGTGATACGAAACCGGTGGCCACCGGGGTCTGCGTCGGCTGACGAGCCCGCCTACCGCACCCGCTCGAGAAACCTCATCAGGTGCCTGTTGACCTCGTCGGGCGCCTCCTCGTGGCTGAAATGTCCGGCGCCGGCGACGGATACGTATCGGCCCCGCGGAGCGTAGCGCCTGGTGCGATCCACCGGGTCGGCTAAGACGTACGGGTCGGCGTCGCCACGCAGGTGCAACAGGGGGATGCCGAGCTGGCCCGACATCGACCTCATGAAGCGCTGTCCTTCGCCGCGCAGTTGGCTGCGCACCGCCCACCGCTGATACTCCAGGGCGCAGTGCGCGGCCCCCGGTATCTGGATCGCCTGGCGAAGGTAGCCGATGGATTCCGAAAAGTCCTCGGATGCAACCCATGCGGTGCTGCCGCGGCTCCGGACGAGGCGCTCGATCTCGGCCGCGTCGTCGCGGGTCAACAGGCGCTCCGGCCAGAGGGGGACCTGGTAGCGCAGCAGTGTCGGTAGCAGCGCGCGCCCCTGATCGTGCCGCGTCCATGTCGAGTGGCGCAGCGCCGCCGGGTGCGGTGAGCTGATCAGCGCGATGGCGCGCACCAGACGGGGATGCAGCAGCGCGGTGGCCCAGCAGGTCAGCCCGCCGTCGGCGTGGCCGATCAGTGTCGCCGACTGGTGCCCGAGCGCGCGGATGAGGCCCGCCGCGTCGCCCGCGAGTGTCCACCCGTCGTAGCCGCGGGGTGGCTTGTCACTGCCGCCGTAGCCGCGCAGGTCCACCGCGACCACGCGCGCCCCGGTCAGGCCGCGCAGTTGATGGCGCCAGGACCACCAGAACGACCCGAAACCGTGCAGCAACAACACCAGTGGCAGCGCCGTGGCCGGCTCTGCGAGCGCCCGGGCCGCGCCCGGTCCGTCCGGCGCGGCCTCGACGACGTGGAATCGGATGCCGTTGGCGTGGATGTCCTGATGGCGCCACGGCCCGTCGATCCAGGTGACCGACGGATCGGGTGCCGGCATCTACCAGCCCGAGGGGTCGGCGGGCAGCGGCTTGTCCTGCCCGCCGGGGAGCGCGCCGACGGTGCTGCCGGCGGGCTTGTCGCGGCCGGGTGTCAGCGCGGTGCGCGTCTCCTTGACCGACGCGATCGTCTCCCGTGGTCCCCGGATCCGGCGTACCCGCAGGAAGCCTAGAACCGCCAGCGCGGCCCCGACCACCAGCATGATGCCGAACACGATCAGGAACGCCGCCCATTCCGGCAGCCAGGTGTCGAGCAGTTCGGCCAGGAAGAAGAAGAAAAAGAACGTCGAGTAGAACAGCACCACCAGCGCGGCGATGAAGAAGATGCTGCCGGTGAGTCCCTTCTTGACGTCACGGGTGACCTCGGCGCGGGCCAATTCGACTTCCGCGCGCAGCAGCGTCGAGACCTGGGTGGTGGCGTCCTTGATCAGATCGCCGATTGATGGGTCGAAAGGCCTGGCGTGGGGGTCGGTCAGCGGGATTTCGGTCAGCGTGCTGGGCACACCGTTCCTGGAATCGGCTTTGCTCACAGACGGACCCCTCTCGTGTCGGCTCTCATGGTGCCATGCTCCGATCGGGGCGTGGCGGGGGGCGCAGCCCATAGACTGAGCGAGCCGGTCACGATGTCCGGGCGTGTCGATGGGATCGACGGGATCGACGGGATCGACGGGAGTGGTGCTGTGCGGGCTCCGCACCGGTGCTTCGTGACGGCAGTGACGACCACGCTGGTGGTCACGCTGTCGGCTCTCGTGGTGATGCCCGTCCGTGCCGCCGCGGCCGATGTCAGGATCCCCATGGGCGGCGGTGCTGGCATCGTCATCAACACCGACACGTTGTGCACGTTGACCACGATCGGCAGCGACGCCGCCGGCGAGTTGATCGGTTTCACCTCCGCGCATTGCGGCGGCCCGGGCGCGCAGGTCGCCGCCGAGGGCGCCGAGAATGCTGGCATCCTGGGCACCATGGTCGCCGGTAACGACACCCTGGACTACGCCGTCATCAAGTTCGATCCGGCCAAGGTGGCACCGGTGGCCAACTACAACGGGTTCCCGATCAACGGTGTGGGACCGGACCCGGCCTTCGGGCAGATCGCCTGCAAGCAGGGCCGCACCACCGGAAACTCGTGCGGCGTCACGTGGGGGCCGGGTCAGGACCCGGGCACCATCGTCATGCAGGTCTGCGGCCGGCCCGGCGACTCCGGGGGGCCGGTGACCGTCAACGGGCTGCTGGTGGGGATGATCCACGGGGCCTTCAGCGACAACCTGCCGAACTGCATCATCAAATACATCCCGCTGCACACGCCCGCGGTCGTGGAGTCGTTCAGCGCGATCCTGGCCGACATCAACGCCAAGCACCGCAGCGGCGCGGGCTTCGCGCCCCTGCCGCCCCTGCCGGCCTGAGCCGCCTGCGCTACTTACGGCGCTTGATCGCGTCGAATACGCCGGGATCGACCAACGTCGACACGTCACCGAGCTCGCGGTTCTCGGCCACATCACGCAGCAGACGGCGCATGATCTTGCCGCTGCGGGTCTTGGGCAGCTCGGGCACCACGTGGACCTCGCGGGGCTTGGCGATCGGGGAGATCTCCCGGGCCACCTCGCTGCGCAACTCGTCGGCGATCCCGTCGTGCACCTCATAGCCGGCACACAGGACGACGAACGCGCAGATGGCCTGGCCGGTGGTCTCGTCGGTCATCCCGACGACGGCCGCCTCGGCCACCGCGGCGTGGCCGACGAGCGCCGATTCCACCTCGGCGGTGGACAGCCGGTGCCCGGACACGTTCATCACGTCGTCGATGCGGCCCTCCACCCAGATGGCGCCGTCGGCGTCGTACCAGGCGCTGTCCCCGGCGAAGTACCAGCCCTGCTCGGCGAACCTCGACCAGTAGGTCTCGACATACCGCTCCGGGTCGCCCCAGATGCCGCGCAGCATCGACGGCCACGGCTGGTCCACCACCAGGTAGCCGGCAACGTGCGTTCCGTCGCGGGCGCCGCGTGGCAGTTGGTTGCCGTGGTCGTCGACGATCCGGGCCGAGATGCCCGGCAGCGGCGTCATCGCCGACCCCGGCTTGGCGTCGGCGAATCCCGGCAGCGGCGAGATCATCGCCGCTCCCGTCTCGGTCTGCCACCAGGTGTCGATGATCGGGGTGGTGTCCGCGCCGATCACCCTGCGGTACCACCGCCACGCCTCGGGGTTGATCGGCTCGCCGACCGAGCCCAGCAGGCGCAGGCTGGTCAGATTGTGCGCGTCGGGGATCTCCCGCCCCCATTTCATGAAGGTACGGATCAGTGTGGGAGCCGTGTAATAGATTGTGACGCCGTACTT
>CAIYOH010000282.1 GCA_903927745.1 uncultured Mycobacteriaceae bacterium | reverse complement strand
GGTGATCATCGGTCCCGACGGCACCGAGTTGGCCCGGGCGTGCAACGCCCGCGAGGCGCTGGGGGATCCGACCGCGCACGCGGAGATCCTGGCTTTGCGGGCGGCCGCCACCGTGTTGGGCGACGGCTGGCGGCTCGAGGGGACGACGCTGGCGGTGACGCTGGAGCCGTGCACGATGTGCGCGGGCGCCTTGGTGGCCGCGCGTGTGGGCCGGGTGGTGTTCGGCGCGTGGGAACCCAAGACCGGGGCCGTCGGCTCGCTGTGGGACGTGGTGCGCGACCGCCGGCTGAATCACCGCCCGCAGGTGCGCGGTGGGGTGCTGGCGGCCGAGTGCGGCGCGGTGTTGGAGGCGTTCTTCGCCGACCGGCGATTGGGGTGAGCGGCGGGGGGTTCTGTAGGCTGCGTGACGGTGGCGTGTCCGAGCGGCCTAAGGAGCACGCCTCGAAAGCGTGTGACGGCTAAAACCGTCCGAGGGTTCAAATCCCTCCGCCACCGCCATAGCTACGACGTTGTGTGGGCCGACCGGAAAACGTGTCGCTAGTGACACAGTCCCGCAGAACTAGGGGACATCCTCCGCGGTGGGTTCGCAGAAATCGAGGTGTGAGTACACACGCCGGCTGTCCCCGTCCGCGTCGTAGCGGGGACGCCCGGTGCGAACCGTGGCCGTCTGGCGGACTTCGCGTCGGAGGGTCGGCCGGACCCGGCCGGACGAGTTAACCGGCGTTCTCGCGTAAGACGAATCCCTTACAGGAGAGCCTGCAGCCTCGACACCAGCGAGAACCAACCGAACTGGCCGGAGCCGTAGTTGTTCACCCCCGAGATGAGGCCGCTGATGCCAGTGCCGGCAAACGGGCCGGTCGTTGCCAACGTGCCGGTGTTGTTGAGGCCCGAGACGAACCCATTGGCGAGGGTCCCGTCGAGGGCCGTGTTGGAGAAGCCCGAGACGCCAACGGCAAATGGAAGAGTCCCGTCAACGTTTCCCGTGATCTGGTTTCCGTAACCCGAGGCGAAGTTGCCGACGTTGTTGTAGCCCGAGTTGGCCGTGTTGGTCAGCGTGGCAATGGCGGGGTCGAACGGTGTACCGACGCCCAAATAGCCGGTGTTGAAGGTCCCTGCGTTGCCGAAGCCGGTGTTGAAGGTACCTGCGTTACCCACACCGGTATTGAAGCCACCCGAGTTGTTCCAGCCGGTGTTGCCGGAACCGGAGTTGCCGTCGAAGGTGTTGAAGTTGCCCGAGTTGTGCCACCCGGTGTTGAACGATCCCGAGTTGCCCAGACCCCAGTCCGCGGTGCCCGAGTTGTAGGCACCGATGTCCCCGTCACCGGAGTTGCCGAACCCGACGTCGTTCACGCCGCCCAACGGGTTCGTCCCGGAGTTGTTGAACCCGATGTTTCTCACTCCGGAGTTGAAGAACCCGGAGTTACCGGTGCCGGAGTTGCCGAACCCGACGTTGCCGGTGCCCGAGTTCGGGTTCCCCGTGATCGTGAACTGCCCGTTGGCGAGGTTGTAATAGTTGTCGCCGAACCCGACCAAGTGGTTACCGCTCAACCCGAAACCGATGTTGTAGCTACCGGTGTTACCGAAACCGACGTTCCCGGTGCCGTTATTGCCGCCACCGGAGTTTCCCTCCCCGTAGTTACCCACCCCGGTGTTGTTGTTACCGAGGTTGCCCCACCCATTGTTGAAGCCCGACTGGACAGAGCTGGTGTTGTTATTCCCACCACCCAGGTTGTAACTACCGGTGTTGCCACTGCCGACGTTGAACATGCCGAAGTTACCGTTACCCACGTTCCCGCACACGCACCCGACCCCGGTGTACCCATTTCCGCTCAAGGTTCCGGTCACGGGGTCGCCGGTGTTACCGCTACCCAGGTTCAGGTTCCCCGTGTTGCCGAACCCGATGTTGCCGAACCCGATGTTGCCGTTGCCGATGTTGCCGCCACCGATATTGCCGCCACCAAGATTCTGCAACGTCGATACCGTCGTTAGGTACATCATGGACAGGTCATCGGCCACCGTCGTCGCCGCCGCCGAGGCCCCGGCGTGATACCCCGACAACGCCGCCACGTCGGCCGCCCACATCGACTCGTACTCGCCCTCCAGCGCCGCGATCGCCGGGGCGTTGAACCCGAAGAAATTCGACGACACTGCCGACATGAAGTTAGCCCGGTTCGCCGACACGAACGTCGGGTGCACTGTGGCTGCCACTGCCGCCTCGAACACGCTCGCCACCGCACGGGCCGACCCCGCCGCACCTGAAGCCTGCGCCGCCGCCTGCCCCAGCCACCCCGCATACGGCGTGGCGGCCGCCGTCATCGCCTGCGACGCCGCCCCCTGCCACGCCTGACCCGCCAGGTTCGAGGTCACCGAGGAGAACGAGGACGCCGCGTTCCCCAACTCGGAGGCCAGCCCATCCCAGGCCGCGGCCGCCTCCAATAAGGGCCCCGACCCGGCACCGGAAAACATCTGCAACGAATTGATCTCCGGCGGCAACGTCATAAAACTCATCTGAAACCCCATCTGCGCGTCTGACTGGTAGACCTGAGACTAAACCTCGGCGCTCATGGTACGAGACCTATTGCAGACATGAAGAGCGTTTCACGCCAAGGGGGGCCTATGGGATGTACGGCGGATAGGGAGCCGACCCTCCCGGTCCGGACTGGCCCGGCAGGGGGTAGGGCTGCAGCCCCGGAACCGGGACTGGGTTGCCGGGCTGGCAAATGGCATGGGCGGGGTCGTAATTAAACCCCGATCCGCAATACGGGTCCGCCGTTGCGATCCCCATGCTCTCGACAGCCAAAGCCAGCGCAAGCACAGCGGCGCCGGCGACAATTCCCCGAGCGCGGCTCATCGAAGTCCCTCGAATGCGGACGGTCATGGCGTCGGCGGCGGCGGCATTCCCGGCACCGGCGGGCTGAAGGTGGGCTGTCCCCCCATCTGGGGGGGAGCCGGATAGTTGAAACACGTCCCCGGTCCGTTGCCGTCCGTCCCGAGAGATGTGCAGACGCTGTAGCTGCCGTCGGGGTTGTAGCAGGTCGTGCGCACGCCGATCGGCACGGTGTACAGGGTGTTCCACTGGGTAAAGCAGCCCTGGCCGGGATCAGCCGAGGCGATTCCGGCCACCGCGGGGGTGATGGTGAACGCCGCCGCGAGACCGACCGCGGCCAGGAGGTTCTTCATCGTCAGGGACTCCTCATGGCGCCGCTGCACGCAAACCGGCACACCAGGTGGTCGTCGGACGCGTTGGAGTTGGAATATGGACCCTAGCAAGCAAGAATCGCAGTCCAGATCCGGGAATGCAAGGGCCAAGGTGAGGTTCCCTCCGGCGTCGTCCGGCCGCGATAGGCGACCAGTCAGCCGCGCCGTCGGCGCCGGCCGCACGCCTCGTCGATCCACTCCTTGTCGATCCGGCCGATCTCCAGCGACAGCAGGATCACGGTCGGGTTATCGCACTGGACGTCGTGGGCGGTTCGGTACTGCGCATGGTCGCCGGTGGTAGACAGGTGTGGTCGCAAGCTCTCGAACCACTCATCGCCGACCACGTTGGGCGCATCCGAGTCGCGAGGTCCGGCGGCCCACCGCCGGTAGGTGTCACGTGCCCCTGCCATGCCGGCCCGCCACTCTCTGACCAATTCGTGGCGATGTGATTGCAGGGTGGCTTGAAACTCGCGCTTATGGCCACTGCTTGCCACGACCCCGGGCAACCAGGTCTCTGTCACCGACCTCACGAGGCCCACACCCCCCGCGACCGCCACGCCGACGATCGTGCCGGCCAGGCCCATCCCCATCATCCCGGAGTCCATGCCGCCGATCCTTCCAGATCGGCTCCGTGGTCCGGTCGAGGATCCGTGCCACGATTCTCTACTACTCGCCCCTGAAGACATGAAGTGCTTGCCAGCAGTACCAGGCGGTCGCGCTCTGCACACCGACGAGAGACCCACCGGCTTCTTTGAGCGCTTTCTCGGAAATGATGTCGTCCTCGTTGTGCACAATGCTCCAGCCGTAGCGGACTCCGTAGTCACCGCTCGGCCAGATGTCGGGCCGCGCCAGGGTGAACATCAGGTACATATGCGCGGTCCATGGGCCGATACCACGCACGGCGGTGATTTCGCGGGTGATGTCGTCATTGCTCATGCGCCCGTGCCGGTCAAAATTAATATTCCCCGCCAGGGACATTCGTGCGAGTTCGACCATCGCCTCGGCTTTTGTCCGATTGAGTCCCGCACTTCGTAGCGTCTCAGGACCGACCTGAAGAATCGATTCCTCCGTCACGTGCCCGTCGCAGGCCTCCAACACCCGTGCATGGATGGTCGTCGCGGCGCGCGTGGCAAGAAGTTGCGACGTGATAGAACGCGCAATGGCGGCGAAGCGCTGATCGATCGGTGCGTTGCGTCGCCGCGGCGGGGGACCCACAGACCTGATGATCTGCCGGAAAGCCGGATCTCGGCGAAGGATAAGTGTTGCGGTCTCTTCGGGCGTGAGACGAGAACCCATGCCGACGACTATGGCACGACGACTATGGCACGACTACTGGGCGATCAGCGCCGCGATGAGTGCCACGGCGCAGAGGCCCATGATGGCGGTGATCGCCCAGCCCATGGTGTTAGCGAAGCGATTGTTGACGTGGTCGCCCATCACGCGGGGGTTGTTGCCCACGTGGGTGATCATCGCCATCAGTGGAGGCGCGATGATGCCGTTGAGTGCGGCGGCGTAGTAGAGCATCTGGAACGGTTTGATGCCGACGAAGTTCAGTGCCATGCCGACGATCGTCGACAGCGCGATCACGATGTAGAAGGTGGGCGCTTCGCGGTAGGTGTAGCTCAGGCTGGCTTTCCGGCCGAACGCCTCGGCCAGGGCGTAGGAGGCGGACCCCGCCAGGATCGGCACTGCCATGAAGCCGATACCCATGATGCCGATGGTGAACAGCGCGTAGGTGAAGTCGCCGGCGAGGGGCCGCAGCGCCTGCGCGGCCTGGTCGGCGGTCTGGATGTCGGTGATGCCGTGGGCGTTCAGCGTGCTGGCGCAGGTCAGGACGATGAACCACTGCACCACGTTGGAAAACCCCATCCCGGCGGCGGTGTCGGCGCGCATCTCGCGGACGTCGCCGGTGGTCAACGTCGGCACACCCTGGCCGTAGAACTGCACGCGACTGCGGGCCAGGCCCTCCTCGGCTTCCTGGTTGGCCTGCCAGAAGAAGCAGTAGGGGGTGATGGTGGTGCCCAGCACCGCGACAATGTTGAGCACATAGTTGCGGGACCACTCGAAGTACGGCACGACTGAGCGCACTGCGACGGTTCCCCACGGGTGCTTGACGACGAACGCGGCGAAGATATAGGCCAGCAGCGACAGGCAGCCCCACTTGAGGTAGCGGGCGTAGGCGCGATAGGGCACGAACACCTGCAGCACGAGCGTGATCCCGACAATGATCGCCAGCCACACCACAAACGGCATGCCGAGCAGCAGCTGGCCGGTGGCCGCCATGGCTCCGAGATCCGCCCCGACGTTGACGGTGTTAGCGATCAGCAGCAACACCACACTGAAGTAGAGGACCGGGCGCGGGTAGTGCTCGCGCAGGACGCTCGACAGCCCCCGCCCGGTGACCATCCCGATGCGCCCGCAGATTTCCTGGATCGCCACCATGAAGGGGTAGGCCCAGAGCGCCAGCCACAACTGGCTGTAACCGAACTGCGCGCCGGTTTGGCTGTAGGTGCCGATGCCGGAGGGATCGTCATCGCTTGACCCGGTGACAAAACCGGGACCGAGCACCCGCCACGCGGACTTGGTGCGGGATCGCAGCGACATCAGATGAGCATGTCACGCGACCCCGCGGCCTCGCCGTGCGGAGCATTGGCTTCGAGGCTGGCGTGTACTAGCGTTTCAGGATTATGAGGGCGATCTTCGTCACGGTGGCCTCCGTGATCGTGTCGGGGTGTGTCGGCGCTCCGGCGGTGGCGCATGCCGACACGTGCATCAATGGCACCGTCCACGGTTTCGGCGCGAGTGGCGACTACTTCGTGTGCCAGAACCAGGGGTGGCTGCACGTCCTGCCCACGTTCAACGGCCTCCCCACTGCGCCGCTGCCACCGACGTGCGTGAGGTTTCCAGACAAGTACATGTGCCCGGTTGACGGCACGCCGCCCGGCATCGAGTGGACGACCTCGGGACGCTGGTATCCGGGCACGTAAGCGGTTACGGCGCCCCGACGGGGACCGCACGGTAGACGGCGACCTCGTTGGATTTGATGGTCTGCGTCGTTGTGTAGCTCGACCCGGACGCAATGGTGATCGCCCACTTCTGGGCGGCCTTCGCGGCATTGGCGTTCATGCTCGCGTTCGGCACCGACGCCAACGCGTTGTAGCGGTAGAGGTTGTAGCCGGTGCCGGGCTTGAGGCCCGAGACGGTGATCGTCAGCGTCACCGGGCTGGGGGCGGGCCGAGTATTGGAGCCCTCGGCCATCGCGGGTAATTCGGTGGGCACGCTCGTCGTCAGGCGCACCGGAACCGTCTCGTGGGACTGGTCGATGACGCCGGTGATGGCCGTCCCCGTGTTGCCGGTGGTCTTGATCGAATACAGCCCCGCCGTCGGAGAATTGGCCCCTTGGCGGGTGGCCGGAAAGGTGCTGAACGGGTAGGTGAAGACGTTCTGCGGTTGTTTGGTGGGGGTCCCGGTCCACACGCCGTCGTCGTTGAGCGTGAGGACGTCGTCGCTGTAGGCGGTCACCGGGCTGGTGAACGGATGCGTCGAGGTGATCAGGGTGACCGGCACGATGTGGTCGTAATCCGAATCGCCGGCGTTGGGGCTCGTCTTGCCGTAGAAGCGGTTCTGGTTCATCAGCACGCCGATCACCACCGGGTAGCCGGCCACGACATTCGTCTTGACCCAGGTGAGGAAGGCGGTGGCGGTGGTGGCGGAGTTCGCGGTGAACGCCGTCGCCGCCAGGTGCATCGCCGACGCGGCCGTCGCGTCGTTGACGCCGAGCAGCAGTTGAGAATTGCGTCGGTTCTGTGGGGCATTGCCGCTCGCGGCGGCGCGGGCGTCGTACTGCGACACGTACTGGCCGTAGTAGAGGCCGGCGCTGATGAACGACACCTCACCGCAATAGCCGTAATTGGCCTGCCACTGGATACGGGGAGGCATATTGGTGCCCGCTGTGGAAGTCGTCGCCGACGCTGACGGCGCCTGCGGCAGCGCGCCCAGGTGGATGTCGTCGGCGCAGGCCGGTGGAGCCACCGCCACGATCATGACCGCAAGCGCAGCGACGAAACGGGTGATCATGGGACACCAGTGTTCCACTGACTGGCCCCCGGGCCCGGTCACGCCACTCGGGCCGCGGCCCGAAATCTCCCGGAGTGTCAGCCCTTGCGGCCGAACCGGCGCAAGCCGCGACCGGCGAACGCCCGCATCGCCGACAGCGCGAACTGACCCTGCTTGCGCGACGAGGAGTACCAGAGCATCTCGGACTTCTGGGTGGGCAGCCGCGGAGAAGTGATGGCCTGCTGGCGGCAGAACTTGATCAGCCCCGCCGCACCGCCGCCGCGGTAGCCGATGCCCGACTCTTTCCAGCCGCCCATCGGCAAACTCGGGCAGAAGACGTTGGTCATGGCGTCGTTGACGTTGACCGCTCCGCAGTCCAGCCGGCGGGCCACCTTCTCGCCGCGGGCGGCGTCACCCGTCCACACGGAGGCGGACAGTCCGTAGACGGTGTCGTTGGCCAGCCGGATGGCTTCCTCCTCGTTGGCCACCTTGACCACCGGCAGGGTCGGGCCGAAGGTCTCCTCGGCCATGCAGGTCATGCTCGGGTCCGCGTCGAGGATCACGGTGGGCTCGAAGAAGGTGCCGACTCCGGTGGCGTGGCCACCGGTGGCGACCTTCGCCCCCGCGGCGGTGGCCTCCTTGACGTGGCGCTCGACGATGTCGCGCTGCGCGGTGGTGGCCATCGCGCCGGTGTCGTACTGCAGGCCCGTGGTGGACTCCTGACCCTGCGCGACGGCGCGGACCTTGTCGACCAGCTTGGCGACGAACTCGTCGTAAATGGGCGCCTCGACGAAGACCCGCTCCACCGAGATGCACACCTGACCGGAGTTGAACGTCCCGCCCCAGGCGATGCCGTTGGCGGCCCTGTCGAGGTCGGCGTCGGCCAGCACGATCGCCGGGTCCTTACCGCCGAGCTCGAGGCTGCAGGGGATCAGCCGCTGCGCGCAGGCCACTGCGACCTTGCGGCCGGTCGCCGTCGATCCGGTGAAGTGGACGTAGTCGGCGTTCTCGATCACCGCCGCGCCGGTGGCCCCGTAGCCGTTCGCGATCGCCAAGATCGGCGGTGCGCCGACCTCATTCCATCCCCGGACCAGCTCGGCCGCCGACAGGGGCGTCACCTCGGAGGGCTTCAACAACACGGCGGCGCCGGCCGCCAGAGCGGGCACTAGGTCCAGCGCCAGCATCGCCAGCGGGAAGTTCCACGGCTCGATCATCCCGACCAGCGGATAGGGCCGGTAGATCGTGGTCAGTTTCTTGACCTTGAACAGCGGGGTGTGCGCCGCGGGATGCTGGTCGGCGAGGAACTGCTGGGCATTACCGGCCCAGTATTTGATGGCGTCGGCGATGGTGATCGGCTCAAGACTGGCGTCGCCGCGAGACTTGCCGGTCTCGGCCATCAGCACCTCGGTCAGGTGATCGGCGTTGTCGAGGATCCAGTCCTGCCAGGCCATCATCCACTTCTTGCGCCCGCTCGGGCCCATCTCTTCCCAGTCGGGCTGCATCAGCCGCAGTTCGCGCGCCTTGGCGGCGACGGCCTCGGATCCGTCGATGGGCACCGACCCGACGATGCGGCCGTCGGCGGGGTTGCACACCGTGATGGTGTCCTGGTCGGCTAGTGGCTTGACCGCGGTCATGGCGGCTCCTCTCAGCTGCTCTGCTTGTGAAATGAGAGTAATCGGCGCCCGCGGTGAATAACAGACCTACCGAGGATTACCGACCGAGAAGGCGCTGCTTTTGCTCGGCGAACTCCTCCTCGGTCAACAGCCCCGAGGCCCGAAGCTCACCGAGCCGGCCGAGGACTTCGGCGAATTCGCGGATCTCCGCCGCGATGCCCGCCGACGGGTCGCCGGGGGATCCCGGCGAGCCCGGCGATCGCGAGGATCGTTTCCCCGGCGCCGCATGGTCACCGGCAGCCGCCCCGGCGCGCTCCCGGGCGCCCGGGACGAGGGGGCCGCTGAGGGCGCGCCCGGCCATGCCGGCCAGCGCCAGCTCACTGAAGAGGCTGCCCGCGCTGCTCGCGCTGCCCGCCAGGGCCGCCGGGGCGCCGGCGAAGCTCGCGGTTGGCAAGCCAACGGCGGCCAGCCGCATCGCCGGGGCCGCCTCGGTCCAGCCCTGTGGCACCGACAGTCTCCCGACCGAGGCCGCCTCGCCGACCTGCGCCGAGGGCGCGCCGCCCAACTCCGGTGAGACGGTCGACCCGACGGTCCCCAACTGGTCGAACCTCGCCATGATCTCGCGAAGCTGGTTCTTGGCGTTTTCGTGCCAATCAACGGCGGTGTCGTGGATCGCGTCGTCGCTCTTCGACGCGTCTACCCACGCCCCAGACGCCGTCACCAGCCCCGACGTTCCGACGCTGACGTCGCTGACCTCCAAGGTGGTCGACACGACCGTCTCCGGGGTGATGCTGGCGAGGCTGGTCAGCAGCGAGGGGAGTCCGGCCGCCGACGTGCCGGTCGCGGGCGAGGCGAGCCCCTGCAACGCCGCCGGCACCGCCGAGGCGACGTGCGCCAGCATCGTCTGGGTGTTGGTCGCGGCGGTGGCGGCGGCGCTGTGCGCGACGGCGGCCGCTTGGGCGCCGAGCCCGTCGGGGTTGACGCCCTGCGGCGGTGGCGTGAACGGCGTCAGCGTCGCCGCCGACGCCGATACGCCTGCGTAGCCGTACATCGCCATGGCGTCCTGGGCCCACATCTCGGCGTAGTGGGTCTCGGTGGCGGCGATCGCGGCGGTGTTCTGTCCGAGGATGTTGGTCGCCACCAGGGCGGTCAACTGCGCCCGGTTGGCCGCGACGACCGGCGGGGGCACTGTTGCCGCAAACGTCACCTCGTAGGCCGCCGCCGCGGCCTTGGCCTGGATCGCCGCCTGCTCGGCCTGGGCGGCGGTAACGGTCATCCACTCCACGTAGGGACCGGCCGCGGACGCCATCGACGCCGACGCCGGGCCCAGCCAGGACCCGGCCGTCAGCTCCTCGATCACCGATCCGTAGAGGGCCCCCGCCGCCCGTAACTCGGCGGACAGCCCATCCCAGGCGATCGCCGCTGCCACCAATGGCGGCGACCCGGGACCGGCGTACAACCGCGCTGAATTCACTTCCGGTGGTAACAGGGCGAAATCCATGGCGGCACAACCTCCTGGCGCGTTGTCGGTCCACCGACGAAAGTGGCGTGGGCGCCGTGGCCGCGCGGCTCGGCTGACTCCCGAACAGTATTACGCGACCCGCAGGACCGCCAGCGGACGCCGGCGACCAGAGTCACCTCACCCCTGGCCTACGGCCATGGTTCGCATCGCCTGGACTTCGGCCTCCTCGAAGGGCCGACCGTCGGGCCCGAGCAGGTCGTGGAACCACACCTTCGGGATCGCGGGGTAGGGGTGGTCCCAGGAATCCCAGGGGAAGTAGGTCTGGGTCTTTCCCGTGACCAGGCCCCAGTTGATGGCGCCGACGTTGTGGCGCTTGGCGATGGGCAGGATCGCCCCCACCGTGCTGCCGCGGGTGCGGGCCATGTACTCGGTGCAGATGATGGGCCGCCCCAGCGGGGCGAGCTCGTTGATCCGGGACTCGAACCCCGCGGGTGCGGCGTAGGAGTGGAACGTGATCACGTCGGCGTTGGCCAGTTGGATGTCGCTGATCTCGTTGCGGCCCTGCGGGTCTCCCGCATCGCCGTGCCACACCCCGCTGGTGAGTGGCTGGCTGGGGTCAACAGCACGCGCCCACTGGAAAACCTGGGGGAGCAGGTTCACGACGAGTTGTTCTTTGTCGGTGCGCTCGGCGCTTTGGTACTGGCGCGCCGGATTGTCGGGCTCGTTCCACAGGTCCCAGCCCAGGATGCGGGGGTCGTTGCGGAACTGGGTCAGCACCCCGGTGACGTAGTCGCGCATCACGCTCAGGTACTGCGCGTCGCCCAGGCGTTCGGCGCCGGGGCTCTGCACCCACCCTGAGTTGTGAATCCCCGGCCGCGGCGCGCGTTGCCGGCCTGCTCTGGGCGCGGGGTCCCAACACGAGTCGAAGAAGACGAACATTGGTTTGATGCGGTGCTGGGCCGCGACACCGACGAACTGCGCCAGACGGGTCTGGAAGCCCTTGTGATCCTGGGCCCACAGCTGATCGTGGAGGAAGACCCGCGCGGTGTTGTGCCCGTAGTACCGGGCCCACCCGAGCTCGGTATCGATGCGCCGCAGGTCGAACGTGTCGGCCTGGAACATCTCCAACTGGTTGATGGCGGTCGACGGAATGTAGTTCGATCCGACCAGCCAGCCCTGCGCCTGATACCAGCGGTTGGCGCGGTCGGGGGACCACCGGCCCCCTGTCTCCGCGGCGGCGCGGGGCGCGCGGGCCAGCGCGGCGCCGGCCCCGAGCAGCAGCGGCAGTTTCAGGGCAGAGCGGCGGTGCACGACGCGACCTTGTTTGTCACCGGCGATCCCTTCGGTGTTGCGAGCGAACTCGTTGGGGATGGTGGGGATGGTGGGGAAAGTGTAGTGCCGCCGTGAGCGGCCATGATCGAGCCTCGCGGTCACAGGCCTAGCGGCGCCCGCGGTGGGACGCTGGACACCACCAGCGGCAGGGAGATAGTCTCGCCGCCGCCGGTCACCTCGATCGCCCAGCGCCCATCGTGCGGCAGCATCGCCTGGATGTCGAAGAAGGCGTACCCGGGGAATGCGCCGATCGAGGCCCGCGGCACCTCGAAGCGGGTGTGCAACGAGTCGCCCAGCGTCGGGGGCTTGATCTCGACGTCGACCCACCGGTCCGAGGCGTCGGCGTCGGCATCGTCATCGGCGTCGGGTTCGCCGTCGGGATCGCTGTCGGGTTCGGCACGGATCAGCACCACGAGTGCGACCCCGACCCGGCGGTCGGGCCCTACGCCATAGCGTGCCAGCACGCCGCCCGACACGTTGAGTTTGTTGTCGACCGTTGCGGCGGCCTCCGCCAGAAAGGCACCGGTAACCATCACACGCAGAAAATACAGTGCCCTCGCAGCCATGAGCCGGGTGGGCGTTGCCCACGGGAGGCCCGCAGCGCAAGATGTGTTCGTGTCCGATCGCAACGTGCTGGGCGGCCCGCTGGAACCCTGCGGCAGCGAACCCCTCACCGGGTTCTACCGGGACGGCTGCTGTTCGAGCGGACCCGAGGACAGGGGCCTGCACACCATCTGCGCGGTGATGACCGCCGATTTCCTCGACCACCAGCGTTCCATCGGAAATGATCTGGTGACGCCGGCCCCCGTGTACCGGTTCCCGGGCCTGGTCCCCGGGGACCGCTGGTGCGTCACCGCGCGGAACTGGCTCCGCGCGCACGAGGACGGTCGCGCAGCGCCGGTGGTTCTGGCGTCGACCCACGAACGCACCCTCGAGGTGGTGCCCCTGGAGGCCCTGCTGGAACACAAGGTCGACGTCCCCGACGACCTGGCGAGCATGTAGGAGCTACGAGGCCGACGTCACGCAGGTGCCACCGCCTCGGGGATGCGGCTGGCGTCCAGCGGACCTTTTCGCGATGCGGGGGGTGTGGTGGGCAGGAACGCTGCGGGCAGATAGGTCAGCACGATCAGGATCGCCGCCACCACGAACACCGCGGTGTAGGCGTGCGCCATGTCGTGCAGCACCGCATGGGCGAAGCCGGGTGTAGACGCACGAGGCGGTAGCGCCGACAGATCCGGTGATATGCCCCGTTTGGCAGCTTGCTCCTTCAGGATTGCGATGCGCCGCGCCGTGCGGATGTTGTCGCTGTGCCGGAATTCCCGGGTCAAGACCACCGACATCATCGCGGTGCCCAGCGACATGGCCACCTGCTGGTTGACGTGGTAAAGCGCCGAGCCGCGCGAGATCTGCCGGGGGACCATGGCCTGCACCGACGCCGCCGCCAGCGGCATCGCCGTGCACCCCAGGCCCAGGCCCATGATCGCCAACCCGGCCAGCAAGGTGGGCAGATACGCCGACTGCGTCCACACGCCGTAGCCGAAAATGCCCAACCCCGCGCCGATCAGCGTCACGCCGACCACCACCACCTTGCCCGGGCCGCGCCTGTCCAGGAGAATCCCGGCGATCGGCATGGTCAGCATCGGGGCCAGTCGCAGTGGCATCAGGTGCACGCCGGACTGTAACGGCGTTTCACGAAGCAGTTGCTGCAGACAGCTGGGCAGCAGTAGTGCCACGCCGAAGACCGCGGCCGTGGACAAGAACATCGTCGCATTGGCGGCGCTGGTTGTCCGGTTGGTGAGCAGACGCAGGTCGAGCAACGGGTTGTCCGCGCGGTGCAGGGCGTGGAACACGAACCCGCCGATCATCGCCACACCGATCGCGGCCGGGAGCCAGACGTGCGGGTCGGTGGGCGTGCCGTACCCCGCGACTGAGGAAATCCCGTAGAGCAGCGCCGCCAGTCCGGGGGAGAGCAGCAGCATGCCGACGACGTCGAAGGTTTCCGACGGTGCCGCGCGGTCCTTGGCGAAGACGATTCCCGCCGCGATCAGGGTGAGCACGCCCATCGGCACGTTGATCCGGAATATCCACGGCCAGCCGTAGCTGTCGATCAGCCACCCGCTGAGCACCGGACCGGCCACCGGGGCGAGCATGATCGGGATACCGAGTAGCGCCATCAGGCGTCCGATCCGCTGCGGGCCCGCCTCCCGGGCCAGGATGGTCAACGCCAACGGCGACAGCATGCCGCCCCCGATGCCCTGCACGATCCGGAACACGATCAGCAGCGTGATGGTCGGCGCCATCGAGCACAGAAGCGAGCCCGCGGTGAAGGCAACCACCGCGACCATGAACAGCCGTTTGGTGCCGAACCGGTCGGCGGCCCAGCCGGCCACCGGGATCACGGCGGCCAGCGTGAGCGTGTAGGCGGTCATGGTCCAGGCGACGACGGCTTGGCTGGAGGCGAATTCGAGGACGAATGTGCGCTGCGCCACGGCGACGATGGTGGTGTCCAAGACCGCCATCATCACAGCCAGGACGCACACCCCGGCGATCCGGATCAGCCCCGCGTCGAGCCGGTCCGGATAGGTCCGCTCGTCGACATCGGCATGTCCAGGCATCACGGCCCCAGTGTAGCGACGACGAATTAGATTGGCGCCGCACCGACTTTGCGGTCGGATTCAGCTAACGGACACACGACGTTCACGCGGATGTTGTTCCGTACCCACTCCGTCGTGGCTGTCAATCATGTCGCGGCGAGGCCCGACCCTGGGCGGCCCGCGAACAACGGCAGGTCCAGGTAGGTCTTGATGCCGGGTTCGGCGGCGCAGACGTCGGGGATCGCGTTGACACAGTGGTTGGCGGTGGCCACTACCCCCGGATTGCGTTGCAGTCCCTCGGCGATGGTGGGCGGTTGCAGGCCCTTGAAGGTGAGGTTGACGGTGGGGTCGCCGGTGATCTCGACTTCGAAGCGTTCGCCGAGCCCACCGAAATTCCAATCCGGCTCCAGGTTCTCCTCACCCATCAGCCAATTGACCGCCGCGGTGATCACCGGCTCGCCGTCGACCAGTGCCTGCCAACGGAACCGGCGCGCCGCGACGGCCCCGGCGGTGATCGGGAACGGGTCGTAGTCGATGTCGGCGGTCGCCACGGCGATCTCCTGAACGGTTCTGATGGCCGGATCGATACGGAATCCCATGTGGTCGGCGATCATTCGCACCGACTGCTTGAAGCCCGCCGCGAGCAGACCGGCCATGGGTCCGTTCATCGCTTCCTCCGGGGTGCCGCCGAAGCCCATGATGTGGCGGACGACGTCCGGGGCGTTGTAGGTGCGGATGTCGGAGAATTCCTCGGCGCGCACATGGGTCACGGCCGAGGACAGCGACGACACCATGAGCGGAAACCGCTCGGTGATGCCGCCGGGGTGGATCCCCGACCCGTGCAGCGTCACACCCCCATCGCGTGCGGCGTCGGCGATCGCTTGCACAGCGGGGTTGTCCATGTCCGGGTAGACCCACCCGACCGGGGTGACCACGTTCTTGCCGGACCGCAGAATCGCGATCACCTCTTTGTCGTTGGGCACCAACGGGCTGTACATCACGCAGTCGGCGTCCAGGGCGAGAATGTCGTCGACGTTGGTGGTGGCGCTGATGCCCAGCGCGCCGGTGCCCACGATCTCTCCGACGTCGCGGCCGTTCTTGTTCGCGGAGTGGACCCAGCAGCCGACCAGGTCGAGTTGCGGGTGGTTGAGCACGCACTCGATGGCGGCCCGGCCGACACCCCCGGTGGCCCACTGGACGACGCGGTAAGTGGGCGGCCTGCTCATGGATGACCTCCGGGACGGGGCGGGAAGGGGCGGCGCCGCGGGCGTCTTTACAGGCCGACGGCTGTGATGGCACAGTATGTCCGACCGGCAGCACCTGGCAATGCTGACCGTGCTGACCGTGCCAACTGTCGAGTGGCCCAGTTCTGAAAGTGTCGGGGAATGCGTGAATTCAGCGTCAAGGCAGGTTTTGCGGTCGGGGAGCGCGACAGCGTCGTCGACAGTGTGTACGCACACGAGCGCGACGACCCCGATCATGTGATCTTCCAGCGCCTCGTCGACGGCGTCTGGACCGATGTGACCTGCGCGCAGGCCGCCCAGCAGATTCGGCACACCGCGCTGGGGCTGATCGCCCACGGCGTCAACGCCGGGGACCGGGTGGCGATCTTGTCGGGCACCCGCTACGAGTGGGTGATCCTGGACTACGCGATCCTGTCGGTGGGTGCCGTCACCGTCCCGATCTACGACACGTCGTCGGCCGATCAGGTGCGGTGGGTGCTGGAGGATTCCGGCGCGGTCCTGGTGATCACCGAGACCGAAGCGCACACCCAGATCGTGGCGGAGCTGGCCGACGAGTTGCCCAGCCTGCGCACCACCCTGCACCTCGACGCCGGCGAACCCGCGGCGCTCGACGTCCTCGCCGAGGCCGGCAGAACGGTGGAGATCGGCCGCCTCGACGAGCGACTGGCCGGGTTGCGGGCAGCCGACGCGGCCACGTTGATCTACACCTCGGGGACGACGGGCCGCCCGAAGGGCTGCCAACTGACGCACGCCAACCTGATCTTCGAGACGCGCGGTGCGGCCGAATGCCTCCCGACGCTGCTGCGCCAAGGCGAACGGTTGCTCGTCTTCCTGCCGCTGGCGCACGTGCTGGCGCGCGGGTTGTCCATGTCGGCGTTCGCCAACAAGGGCACCATCGGCTACACCGGCGACATCAAAAACCTGGTCCCCACGCTCGGCGTGTTCAAGCCCACGATCGTGGTGTCGGTGCCGAGGGTGTTCGAAAAGGTCTACAACACGGCCGAATTGAACGCCCGCGACGGCGGCAAGGGCTGGATCTTCGACCGTGCCGCGCGCACCGCGATCGAGTGGAGCACTGCTCTGGACACCGGCGGGCCCGGTGCGCTATTGCGGGCCCGGCACGCCTTATTCGATCGACTGGTGTACGGCAAGCTGCGTGCGGCGCTGGGGGGCGACTGCCGCGCCGCGATGTCCGGTGGTGCGCCGCTGGGCACGCGGCTGTGCCACTTCTACCGCGGCGCTGGGATCACCGTGTACGAAGGCTACGGCCTGACGGAGACCAGTTCGGCGATCACCGTGAACCGGGTCGGTGACGAGCGGGTGGGCACGGTCGGAAAACTGTTGCCGGGCAACAACATGGCGATCGCCAACGACGGCGAGGTGCTGGTGAGCGGCGGGGTGGTGTTCACCGGCTACTGGCACAACCAGCAAGCCACCGACGAGGCGATCGTCAACGGCTGGTTCCACACCGGCGACCTGGGATCGGTGGACGACGACGGGTTCCTGTCGATCGTCGGCCGCAAGAAGGAGATCATCGTCACCGCCGGCGGCAAGAACGTCGCCCCGGCCGTCCTGGAGGACCAGTTGCGGGCTCACCCGCTGATCAGTCAGGCGATGGTGGTCGGGGACAACAAGCCGTTCGTGGGCGCGCTCGTCGCGATCGACCCGGAGGGGTTCGAGGTGTGGAAGCAGCACCACGGCAAGGAGGCCACCGCCTCGGTCGGCGACCTGGCCGGCGATCCCGACCTGGTGGCCGAGATCGACCAGGCCGTCAAGGACGCCAACGCGACGGTGTCCAACGCCGAATCGATCCGCAAGTTCGACATCCTGCCGGTCGACTTCACGGTGCTCACGGGTGAGTTGACACCCACGCTGAAGGTGAAGCGCAACGTGGTGGCCGCCCGGTTCGCCGATAAGATCGAGGCGCTCTACGCCAAGGATTGAAGGCCGAGCACCGGAAAAGTTAGGCGTGGTCGGGTGCTCGGGCTTTAATGGGTGGATGGACTTGATGTCGCCCATCGATGCGATCTTCCTCGTCGGGGAATCCCGCGAGCACCCGATGCACGTCGGGGGCTTGCAGTTGTACAAGCGGCCACCCGGTGCTGGGCGCGGCTTCGTCCGGGAGTTCTACGACGAGCTGGTCGCCCAGCGGGATTTCCAGCCCACCTTCCGCAAGCGCCCGGCGGCGCTCGCGGGCGGGCTCGCGAACCTGGCCTGGACCATCGACCGGGATATCGATATCGACTATCACGTCCGGCGCTCGGCGCTGGCCTCGCCGGGCCGGGTCCGCGAACTCCTCGAGCTGACGTCGCGTCTGCACAGCAGCCTGCTCGACCGCCACCGGCCGCTGTGGGAGACGCACATCATCGAGGGGCTGAAGGACGGACGCTTCGCGGTCTACACCAAGGTGCACCATGCCTTGCTCGACGGCGTCTCTGCCCAGAAGCTGGTGCAACGCGCGCTGTCGAACGATCCCGACGACCCGGAGATTCGCGCGCTGTGGGCCCTGCCAAAGCCTAAGCGAAGGTCGCTGCCGTCGCCCCGGTCGGGTTCCGTGTGGCAGACCGTGGGATCCCTTGCGGCACTGGCGCCGTCGACGGTGGCGCTGGCGCGTGCGGCGCTGTTCGAACAGCAGCTGACGTTGCCGTTCGGCGCCCCCCGCACCATGTTCAATGTCAAGATCGGCGGCGCGCGGCGCTGCGCCGCGCAGTCGTGGCCGCTGGAGCGCATCAAAAGCATCAAGGAGGCCGCGGGAGTCACCGTCAACGACGTCGTTCTGGCGATGTGCTCGGGCGCGCTGCGCTACTACCTGCTCGAGCATGGCGCCCTGCCGGACACGCCACTGCACGGGATGGTCCCGGTGAGCCTGCGCACCGAGGAGGAGGCCGACGCCGGCGGGAACCTCGTCGGGGCGATCCTGTGCAACCTCGCCACCGACGTCGACGATCCCGCGGCGCGGCTGCGGACGATCAGCGACTCGATCAGCAGTAACAAGCAGGTGTTCTCGCAGTTGCCGCGCCCGCAGGCGCTGGCGCTGTCGGCGATGAACATGGCGGGGTTGACCTTCGCGGTGGTCCCCGGATTGGTCGCGTCGACGCCGCCGCCGTTCAACATCGCCATCTCGAACGTCCCCGGCCCCCGGCAGCCCATGTACTACGGGGGTGCCCGGCTCGACGGCAACTACCCCTTCTCGATCGCGCTGGACGGTCAGGCGCTGAACATCACCCTGGCCAACAACGGCGACAACCTGGACTTCGGCCTGGTCGGCTGCCGGCGCAGCGTCCCGCACCTGCAGCGTCTGCTCGCCCACCTGGAGTCCTCGCTCAAGGACCTGGAACGCGCCATCGCAGCGTGACCCCGGCGCTCCCGGCCCCGCGCCCTCTCTTCCTGCCGCGAGCGTGCGTGTTTGTCCCCCGACACGCCGGTGTGCGCGTGCATCTGAGCACGCTCGCGCGGCGACAACGGCGCCGGCGACGCCCCACGCCGGCGCCACCATCGACGGCCCCGCGAGCACCAGGTAGCCGAACACGATGCCGACGACCAGCAACGCCGCGTGCATCAGTGTCCAGTGCGCGATCGAGCGCAGGCGGATGGACAGACCGATACCGAGCAGCAGCGCCAGAACGTGGCCGACAGCGGTGAAGTCCATACCGACGGCCGCCGGTAGGGCGACGCCGAGCCACCAGCCGACCCAGACCGC
>CAIYOH010000281.1 GCA_903927745.1 uncultured Mycobacteriaceae bacterium | reverse complement strand
GTTCCACCTGGCGCGGCAGGCGTGCGGCCCGAACGAGTCGTGCTTGCCGTACGCGGTGGGCGACGGCAACCCTCACATTCTGAGGGTCTGCTCTGCGGCATCGGGGATGACAAGCCTGCTCGAACCCGACCCGATCGCCCTGCAGGTGTTCCACAGCCTCCAACCGTTCGGCGAGGTGATCGAGCGTGTCCCGATCGACACCCGTCGGCTTGATGACATCGACGAGATCGAGTATCTCGACTTCCTGAAGATCGACATCCAAGGAAGTGAGCTGGCCGTATTCCAGAATGGTCAGTGCAAGCTCGCCGAGGCTGTGGCAATTCAGACCGAGGTGTCATTCGTGACTATCTACCAGAATCAGCCCACACTCGCCGACATTGAATCAGAGTTGCGACGCCAGGGGTTTATTCCGCACTGCCTCGCCGAGCTGAAGAAGTGGGCCGTTGGCCAGTTTTCGTGGAAGGGCGATTTTCGTTGTGGACTGAATCAGCTTCTGGAGGCCGACATTGTCTATGTCCGGGACTTCACTCAACCGGACTTCATGACCGATGAGCAGCTCAAGCAATTGGCTCTGGTCGTGCATCACTGCTACGGATCGTGGGACGTGGCGCTTCGGTGCATCGAGTTGTTGGAACACAGGCGCGCAGTGGAGACGGGGAGCGGCCAACGCTACTTGGAGCTGATCAACACGAAGGCGCCCCCGTATGCGGAGCCCCTGGTTTTCAGGCGCGGCTTTTAGGCGTGCGGGACGCCGCTGGTCGTCACGGTTCAGCCACCCCGGGCTGCGATCATGGCCGACCGGTTGACCTTGGTCGCCGCTGTGCGGGGGATCGCGTCGACGAACTCGACGGTCTTGGGGGCCTTGTAGTGGGCGAGTCGGCCCTTCGCGTATTCGATCACGTCGTCCTCTAGCAAGGCTGCGCCGTCGGTGGGCTGCACGACCGCATGCACCCGGCGCCCCCACCGTTCGTCGGGGAGCCCGATGACGACCACGTCGGCGATGTCGGGATGTCCGGCGAGCGCGGACTCGACTTCGGCCGGGAAGACGTTGGCGCCGCCGGTGACGATCATGTCCACGCGGCGATCGACGATGTAGAGGTAGCCGTCGGCGTCCAGGTAACCGATGTCTCCGGCGGAGCGGAAGCCGTCCCCGGTCGACGGTAGCGGCGGCGCACCGCCGAGATAGCGGGATCCCGCGCTCATCGGAGCGCGCAGGTAGATCTCGCCGTGCTCACCCGGGCCGAGCGGCCTGTTGTCAGGGTCGAGAATCCGGATTTCGGTCTCCCGGAAACCGCGCCCGACGCTGCCCGGATGAGCCAGCCACTCGTCGCCGCGCAGCGCGGTGAGTCCGAGGTTCTCGGTCATGCCGTACGCCGACACGATCCGCTCCGGGCTGAGCAGTTCGAACCAGGTGTGCATGAGCGCCGGCGGCATCACCGCGGCGCCCTGCAGGACGAAGACGACGCTGGACAGGTCCCGCTCCCACACGTCCGGGCGTGCCGCGATGCGTGCCAGCATCGTGGGGGTGGCGGTGAAGTTGGAGACCCGGAAACGCTCGATGACGTCCAACACCAGTGCCGCGTCGAATCTCTCGAGGATCACGAGATGGTCGCCCGCCAACAGGAAGGAGAACGTGGCGAAGCCGTTCGTGTGATACATCGGAGCAGGCACCATGATGGACTGTGGCTGCGCCACCGGTGTCCAGTTCGACAGGAACGGCTCGCCGTGCTGCGGGGTCCACAGCGACGGTGCCAGACTCAGGATCACCTTGGGTGTGCCGGTCGACCCGCTGCTGCAGATTCCGTTGAGGTGGGGGGACACGGCCGGGGGCAGCGGGCTCGCGGACTCGGCGGCCGCCTGGGCCTCCAACTCCCAGCGGTTGGCTTCGTCGACGACGACGGCGGGGTCGATCACGGCGCGCACCCGGTCGCGCTCCCACTCGGGCAGGTCCCAGTGCATCGGAACGGGAACCGCGCCGATCTTCCAGCATCCCAGGGTGGCGAGCACCAGGTGCACCGAATTCGGGATGGCCAGGGCGACAAAGGAGCCCGTGTGCGCTCCGCGGGCTGCCAGGGCGCGCCCCCATTGGTTGGCGCGGGCGTCGAGTTCGCCGAAAGTCATCGATTGAGCGCCGCCGTCGAGCGCGACGACGGTCACCGCCGACTCGCCTGCCCGCTGCTCGGCAAGCTCGTGGAGCTTGGCCCCGAAGGGGATTCCGTCCGCAAGCGGGTCTGGGCTCGCGGCGGGTGTACTGCTCATGCCGGCACCGGGCGGCTGAACAATGTCTCCAGGGCGCCCGAGGGCACGCCGGGTATCAGCCGCAGCGCCAGCGCGTCGGCGCCCAGCGGTAACCGGATCAGCGGCTGCGTGTGCCGGTCGAGGACGCTGATGTCGGACTCGTCGCAGAAGCCCAGGGCGCCGAGCAACTGGTGGGACGTGCGCAGCACCTGCCGGGCGGTGTCAGAGGCTTTGAGACGCAGGATGAGTGCGTCGGCCGACTGCACGGCCAGGGGCGTGGATTCCGGGCGGGCGACGGTGAACTTCGCCAGTTCGTGCAGCCCGCGCACCGCTACCGCGGCGTCGGCGACGGCGAACCTGACGGCCTGGAAGTCGGCGAGCGGCTTGCCGAACTGAACGCGGGCGCGCACATGGTCGGCGACGATTTGTAAGGACTGCTGCATCGCTCCCAGGATTCGCCATGACCCCAGTACGAGGTGAAGGTTGATGTCGCGGGCGGGGACCGTTCCCTCAGGTGGACTCAGCGACGCGGGCACCAGGAACGGCCCCAGTTTCGCAGCGGTTCGCGACCCCGGCCGGGGACGGTAGCGGTTGCCGTCGAGGTCGGCGGCGACCCATTCGCCGGGTAGGTCGCCGTGGTCGATGCGTGGCGCCTCGGGGTTGACCAGAGCGAGGCGGGCGCCGTCGATCGCCAGCACCTCCTCGACGAGCGGGTAGGGCAGCGCTGTCGCGCCGGCCGCCTGGCAGAGCACGGCGGCGGCCAGCACGTCGTCGGGCGCCGACCGGACGTCAAGGTCGAACGCACCGACCTCCGCCAGCGCCGTGCGTGCCGCATCGCGGACGGCGCCGTCGGATTCGGCGTGCCACGCCGCCGGCGGGCCACCGAGTCGGGCGAGCCGCGTGGCGGCGACGGCGGCGAAGTCGCTGATGTCCTGAGGCAGTTCGGTTCTCACCGGTGCTCTCCCAACTCTTCGCGCGCCACCAGCATTTTCTGGACCTCAATGGTGCCCGACGCCACGGTGGCCGCCTGGGCGTAGCGCCAGTGGTCCTCGATCGCGCCGTGCAGCGGCGCCGACGCACCACTGTCCAGAGCGGTCGGGCCGAGCACGTCGAACAGCAACTCGGCGACCTGCTGATCGCACGTCGTGGTGGCGATGCGGGCGGCGCTGGCCGCGGCGCCAGCGGAGGCGTCGTCCTGCAGCGACACCGCCCGGTAGGCGAGCAGCCGGGCGACCCGCAGGTCCACCAGGGCCTTGGCCCAGCGGGCGCGCAGCGATTCGGGCAACTGCTCCCAGTCGTCGCCGAGCCCGGTGGCGAGCCGGTCGAGCAGCGATTCGCAGCGCGCGTAGCGGGCGATGCCCACCCGCTCGAACGCCAGCGCCTCGCGCATGACCCGCCACCCGTCGCCGACCTCGCCGAGGACGTCGTCGGGGAACGCCTCGACGTTGTCCAGGAACATCTCGTTGAGGTGATGCGGTCCCAGCATCGACTGGATGGGCCGCACGGTGAACCCGGTCCGGTCCATGGGGATCAGAAACAATGTGAGGCGTCGCGGCTTCGGGGCGTCGGGATGGGTGCACGCCGCCAGTACGCACCACGACGCCATCTGGGCGTACGACGTCCACACCTTCTGGCCGGTGATACGCCAGCCGTCACCGTCGGGCACCGCGCGGGTGCGCAGCGAGGCGAGGTCGCTGCCGGCCTCCGGCTCGGAAAAGCCCTGGCACCAGGTCACCTCCCCGGAGGCGATGGCCGCCAGGTGTTTGGCCTTCTGTTCGGCGGTCCCGTGGCGCATGAGCGCGGGGCCGACCCAGTTGACGCCCATGTACTGCGGGCCGCGGGGTTCGTGCTGGGCCCACATCTCTTCGCGCAGCACCGTTTGCTGCCACACCGAACCGCCGCCCCCGCCATGTTCTTTCGGCCAGGCCAGGGCCAAGAGTCCCTCGTCGGCCAGCAGTTTGCAGAACGCCTCGGTGGCTGCGAGATCGCGCGGGTCGTCGGTGCAGGCCCCGAGGAAGTCGGCCGGGATGTGGGTGGAGATCAACTCGCGCAAGCGGTTTCGCAACGCGCCCGCGTCGTCGCCGAGGTCGTAATCCATGGTCGCCATCACGTCCTGAAGTTCGAAGAGCGGGTTGGGGTCCGCGGCCGACCGCCGGTCCCTAACATTACAAAAATAGTAAACTAGGTGCATTGGGGCACTAGGCACGAGGTGGCGCATGGTCGAGTGGGTTTTGTTCCTGCCGCAGGTGAGGTTGTCGGCCGTCGACATCACCGAGCGAGCGCGGCGCGCCGAGGCCAGCGGCTTCGACGGAATCGCGTTCATCGACCACCTCGAGGCGCCCGGGATGCCCGACGAAAGCATCTCTGAGGCAATGGGAATCGCCACCTGGGTGGCTGCCAAGACGCAGCGGCTGCGGATCGGTCACCTGGTGCTGTGCGACGCATTCCGCCACCCCGCCGTGCTCGCCAAACAGGCCGTGACCCTGTCTGACGCATCCGAGGGGCGGTTCGACCTCGGCCTGGGCGCGGGATCGTGGCCACAGGAGCTCGCCCGATTCGATGTCGGCCGGCAGGATGCGGTGGCCAGGGTGGAGCAACTCGAATACCACCTCGGCCTTATCCGGCAGTACTGGGGTGACGACGTCGAGGGCGGGCAGGACGGCGAGGGCGGGCAGGACGGCGAGGGCGGGCAGGGCGGGCAGGACGGCACAGCCCCGCAGTCGCCGCGCAGGTCGCACCCCATCCCGCTGGTTCTGGGTGGCACCGGCCGGCGGATGATGGGGCTTGTTCGCCGCTACGCGGACTGGTGGAATCTGCCGGTCAACCACATGGACAGGCTGCCCGATCTG
>CAIYOH010000280.1 GCA_903927745.1 uncultured Mycobacteriaceae bacterium | reverse complement strand
GTGGAGGGCGGCGCCGCGTACACCGACCGGCTGGTCCCCGCGCTGTCCAATGCATTCGAGGCGGTGTTCTGCTACCCGGGACCGACCGTGGCGGCGATCAACGGTGCCGCGATCGCGGGCGGGTGCGTGCTGGCGTGCGCGTGCGACCGGCGGCTGATCGGTCCCGACGCTCAGATCGGGGCGTCCGAAGTCCGCGTCGGCGTGCCGTTTCCGCACGTCGCGCTCGAAGTGATGCGCTACGTCTGCGGCAGCCACGCCGAGGAGGTGCTGCTCGGCGGCCGCACCTACCGGGGCGCCGACGCCGTCGCGACCGGGCTCGCGCACCGCGTCGTCGCCGACGATCTCGTCGCGGCGGCCGTGGCCGAGGCCGCCGACCTGGGCGCAATCCCGGCTGACGCGTACCAAGACACCAAGACCCGGCTGCGGGCGCACGCGGTGGAGCGGTTCGGGGTGGGCGGCGACGCCGACAGCGAGGTCCGTCGGATGTGGGGTTCAGACGAGACGCAGCGGCGCCTGGCCGCCTATGTCGAGAGCCTCGCGCGCAAAGGCTGACTACTGCTCGGGGGCCGGGTCGCTCGGTGTGCGCTGCCGCCTCAACCGGTGCGATCCCTTGCCCGTCGGGCGGCGATTACGAAGCCCTTCCACGAGCGGCTCGTCGGCCTGTGTGTCTGCCTCGGTGTCGACGGGTTCGTCTGCCTCAGCGGTGGGCGCGGCCTCGGTGGGTGCGGCCTCGGTGAGCGTCTCGGTGGGTGTCTCCTCCGCGTCTCCCGCGTCTCCCGCGTCTCCCGCGTCTCCCGCGTCTCCCTCGCCCTTCGAGCGGCGAAGAAGGCGCCGCCTGGGCTTCCGAGCTTCCTCGGGCTCCGTCTCGAATGTCACTGGCTTCGGCGGTGGGGGCGGCGACTCGGCGACGAACGACAGGTAGAAGGCCGCGATCCCGAGAATCCCGATCGCGGCGGCAGCACCGTAGATCGCGAACAGGTACGGGCCGGCGGCGTCGAGGCGCAGCCAGTACTCGCTGATCGCGGTGCCGATGATCAGCACCCCGCCCAGCACGTGGGCCACGATCGAGCACTTCCGCAGCGCCAGGGCCAGGTGCGGGGTCTGCAACTCCGGGTTGCGAGTGCGCAGCAGCGTCAACACCGCGGGCAGCGCGCCCAGCCCGATCAGCGCACCCGTGGTGATCCGAAGGGCGTTGCCCAGCGCATGCGAGGTGTTCCCCGTCAACTCCCACCAGCGGGGCACCACGAACATCGCGTACAGCACGACGGCGATGAGCGAGAGCGCGGAGTGCAACGCCCACGCGACCCTGCGGCCCATCTCACGCCCCGCCCTCTTCTACATCTCGAGCCTTGTGGCGGAGGATGCGGGATTTGAACCCGCGAGGGCTATTAACCCAACCCGCGTTCCAGGCGAGCGCCATAGGCCACTAGGCGAATCCTCCGTGGTCATCGTAGCCGAGTGCTCGATGACCTCAGTTCGGGTATTACACTCGGGGTGGACCCCGCGTGGCGTCTATCCTGTGAACTCCCCCAGGGCCGGAAGGCAGCAAGGGTCAATGGGCTCTGTCGGGTACGCGGGGTCCCCACGTGTCAGGGGCACGCCTGTGCGAGCCGCGGCGTTCGACGGCGAAAGGCGGTCACGGTGTCGCTGGATTCCCTCAGCCCCGACGGACTGGTGGCCGCCCACGAGCGCCACCTGCAGGACTACGCCGACCTGCAGGCTAAGAATCTGGCGTTGGACCTCACCCGCGGCAAACCGTCGCCCGAGCAGTTGGACCTGTCCAACCAACTGCTCTCCTTGCCGGGCGCCGACTACCGCGACCGCGAAGGCACCGACACCCGCAACTACGGCGGCCTCAACGGACTGCCGGAACTGCGGGAGATCTTCGCCGAACTGCTCGGCGTAGGAGTGCCCAACCTGATCGCGGCCAACAACTCCAGCCTGGAACTGATGCACGACCACATCGTCTTCTCCCTGCTGTACGGGGGCGTGGACTCGCAGCGCCCCTGGAAGGACGAACCGGCCGTCAAGTTCCTGTGCCCCGTTCCCGGCTACGACCGGCACTTCGCGATCACCGAAGCGATGGGCATCGGGATGATCCCCGTCCCGCTGCTGCCGGATGGGCCCGACGTCGACCTGATCGAAGAGCTGGTGGCGGCAGACCCGGCCATCAAAGGCCTGTGGG
>CAIYOH010000279.1 GCA_903927745.1 uncultured Mycobacteriaceae bacterium | reverse complement strand
GTCCCCGGGGAGCGGGTGTTCACCGGTCGGCAAACCGGCGCGGGTAAGAAGGGGGCATGAGCGACCAACCCGCCCACCCCATCAGCCGCCGCCGCTTGTTGACGACGAGCGCGGTGTCCGCCGCGCTTGGAGCGGGCATCGGCGGCGGGGCCGTGCTGGCCGGCAGGGCACCGTGGTCACACGCGCCCGACGCCTGGCGGCAACCGGACCGCGACGGCGCGCCGCCGGTGGCCGGCCTGCACCTACAGTTCGGCAGCAACGCCGGCACGGAGGTGACGGTGTCCTGGCACACCCTCGACGCCGTCCGCAACCCTCGCGTCATGCTGGGCACCCCGACGTCCGGCTTTGGGCGCGTGGTGGCGGCCGAGACCCGGACATACCGCGACGCAAAATCCGCCGTCGAGGTTCGGGTACACCACGCCCGGCTGAGCGGTCTGGGCCCCGACACCGACTACGTCTACGCCGCCGTGCACGACGGTGCGGAACCAGAGCTGGGCACCGTGCGCACCGCGCCGTCCGGACGAAAGCCGTTGCGGTTTACAAGTTTCGGTGATCAAGCCACGCCGGGGGACGCTAAAATTGGCTCGCCAGCGGCGGCGGACACGGCGACCGCCATCGAACGCCTCGCGCCGCTGTTCAATCTGGTCAACGGCGACTTGTGCTATGCCAACCTCACCCGGGACCGAGTCCGCACCTGGTCGGACTGGTTCACCAACAACAGCCGTTCGGCGCGCCACCGGCCGTGGATGCCCGCGGCGGGCAACCACGAGAACGAGCTGGGTAACGGCCCCATTGGATACGGCGCCTACCAGACGTATTTCGCGGTGCCAGACTCGGGCGCCGACCCCGAAATGCGGGGCCTGTGGTACTCGTTCACCGCCGGCTCGGTGCGGGTGATCAGCCTCAGCAACGACGACGTGGCCTATCAGGACGGCGGCAACTCCTACGTCCACGGTTACTCCGGTGGCGCGCAGAAGCGCTGGCTGGCCGACCAACTCGCCGCCGCCCGCCACGACCCCGGTATCGACTGGCTGGTGATCTGCATGCATCAGACCGCGATCTCCACGACCGACAAGACCAACGGAGCCGATCTGGGGATCCGCGAGGAGTGGCTGCCGTTGTTCGACCAGTACCACGTCGATCTGGTGGTGTGCGGCCACGAACACCACTACGAGCGATCGCATCCCCTGCGCGGCACGCTGGGTAACGACACCCGGACCCCGATACCCGTCGACACCCGGACCGACCTGATCGACACCACCCGGGGAACGGTGTACCTGGTCATCGGGTGCGGTGGAACGTCGAACCCCAGCAACGGGTTGTTCTTCCCCGAGCCCCGGTGCCGCGTGTTGACCGGGGTCGGCGACTTCGATTCCGGGCTCGGGCACAAGGCGCCGATTCATGTGCTGGAGGATGCGCCCTGGTCGGCGTTCCGCGACCGCGACAATGCCTACGGCTTCGCCTCATTCGACGTCGACCCGGGTCCGCCCGGCGGACACACCTCGATCAAGGCGACGCACTACGCCCTGCACGGACTGTCCGGCGCGGTGACCGTCATCGACCAGTTCACGTTGACCAAGCCGCGCGGCGACAACCCGATCTGACTCTCCCCTCAGGCGTTCGCCGCCGCCGGCATGTAATCGGTTCGTGTATTCAGCTACCCGCCGTTAAGACCGTTATCGGCTTGTCACAACGGCCGCAGGGGCAACCCCGGGTGGCGAGCAGTCGAGTGCAGCCGATGCCGCGGCGACGATGTCGATCGCCGCATCGGAGGCATCGGTGGGCAGGCCCAATTCGTTTTCCACCATGCTGATGGCCTGCTCCTCGCTCAGGTCGCCCTGGTTCTTCGCCTTGCAGATGTTCTGGCCCGCCTGCAGGAGAACGCTGGGGCTGAAAGTCGCCAGGGCTTGATCGGTCTTGAGGAGCTCGAGGAAGGAGGTGTCGTCGGCGTGCGCGGCCGGGGCGGTGGCGCATGCCAGAAGGCCCACGAACAGCAGGACGGCACCCCGATGCGACAACGGCAATCCAGACACGGCGCGGACCTCATTTCCTGACGGAACCCAATCGGGTCAGGCTACCCAATGGTGGTCCGCAGCAGCGAAAGCACCTCGGCTATGACGGCTCCTTCGGCCACCGACACCTGCTCCCCCGTCGCGAGGTTCTTCACCCCGACCGTCCCGGCGTCGACATCGCGGTCGCCCACCACCAGCGCGACGCGGGCTCCGGAACGGTCGGCGATACGCATCGCGCCCTTGAGGCCTCGGCCACCGTAGGCCATGTCGACACGCACGCCCAGCGCGCGCAGCCGCGCCGCGAGCACCGCCAGCGTCAGCGTGGCCGGCCCGCCCAGGGGCACCCCGAACACGTCGCAGCGCGTGGACTCCCCCGCGCTCTTGCCCTCGGCCCGCAGCGCCAGCAGGGTGCGGTCCACCCCGAGCCCGAATCCGATGCCCGACAAATCCTGTCCGCCGAGTTGGTGCATCAGACCGTCGTAGCGGCCGCCGCCCCCGATACCGGACTGGGCGCCCAGTCCGTCGTGCACGAACTCGAACGTGGTCTTGGTGTAGTAGTCCAGGCCGCGCACCATTCGGGGGTTGATGACGTACGGCACCCCCAGGGCGTCGAGGTGCGCCAGCACCGTGTCGAAATGCTGCCTGGCCGCATCCGACAGATGGTCCAGCAGTACCGGCGCAGCGGCGGTCATCGCCCGCACGTCGGGCCGCTTGTCATCGAGCACCCGCAGCGGGTTGATCCCGGCGCGCTTGCGGGTTTCGTCGTCGAGATCCAGCCCTAACAGGAAGTCCTGCAGCAGTTCCCGGTAGTGCGGGCGGCAGGTCTCGTCGCCCAGGGACGTGATCTCCAGTCGGAATCCGTCGAGCCCCAGGGAACGGAACCCGGCGTCGGCGACCGCGATCACCTCGGCGTCCAGCGCCGGGTCGTCGACGCCGATCGCCTCCACGCCGACCTGCTGCAACTGACGATAACGACCGGCCTGCGGACGCTCATAGCGGAAAAAGGGTCCTGCGTAACAGAGTTTGATCGGCAGCGCTCCGCGGTCCAGGCCGTGCTCGATCACCGCCCGCACCACCCCGGCGGTGCCCTCGGGCCGCAAGGTCACCGAGCGATCGCCGCGGTCGCTGAAGGTGTACATCTCCTTGGACACCACGTCGGTGGACTCGCCGACACCGCGGGCGAACAGGGCCGTGTCTTCGAAGATGGGTAATTCGACGTGGCCGTAACCGGCCAGGCGGGCGGCGGCCAACAGTCCGTCCCGCACGGCTACGAACTGCGCCGAGTCCGGCGGCACGTAGTCCGGTACCCCCTTGGGCCCGGACAACACCGTGAACGCGTGCGTCACGGGCTCAGGCCCTCGAGGAACGGGTTGAGGCGCCGCTCGGCACCGATCGTGGTGGCATTTCCGTGCCCGGGCAGCACCACGGTCGCGTCGTCGAGGACAAAGAGCTTGCCGAGGATCGAGGTCAGCAGATCGCGACCGCTGCCGCCGTGGAGATCGGTGCGCCCGACTGCGCGCTCGAACAGGGTGTCGCCGGTGAAGACGACGTCGTGGCCGTCCGCGCTCGCCTGAGGAACCCGGAACGCCACGGACCCCAGGGTGTGCCCGGGCGTGTGGTCGACGGTGATGCTTACGCCGCCCACGTCGAGCTTATCGCCGTCGCGGTCCAGTTCGACCACCTGCTTTGGTTCGCGAAAGAAGGCGCCCGCCATTAACTGAGCCACCCGTGGGCCCAGGCCGTAGATCGGGTCTTTCAACATGAACCGGTCCGCCGGGTGGATGAAGGTCGGGCAGCCGTAGGTGTCGGACACCTTCTGCGCCGACCACATGTGGTCGATGTGCCCGTGCGTCAGCAATACCGCGGCCGGCGTCAGCCGATTCTCGTCGAGAATGCGGCGCAGCCCGCCCATCACACGCTGCCCCGGATCCACGATTACGGCGTCCGATCCGGGCCGCGCGGCCAGCACGTAGCAGTTGCACTGCAGCACGCCGGCGGGAAATCCGGTGATCAACACGGTTCCCAGTTTCCCACCCGTGGCAGGCCCGCTTGACACCGGCCACGACGCCCGCATTAGCCTGAGCGGGCAAACCTGGGCCCAACCCAACGGAGGCAGAGCGGCCGTGCCGAGCAACGAACAGCGACGCGCCAACGCCAAGCGCAAACTCGAACGCAAGCTTGAGCGCCGCGCTCAGCAGGCCAGAAGGCGCCGGATCACACTCATCGTCCTGGGCGCCATCGTCGCGGTGGCCGCCATCACCGTCTCGGTGATCGCCCTTGTCACCAGCAAGAGCGAGCACAAGACCAGCAGCGCCTCGACATCGACTGCGCCCGCGTCCAGCAGCTCCGGAACATCGAGCACCTCCAGCACCTCCAGCACCTCCAGCACGGACGCGTCCTCGCTGGCCGGCTCAGTCCCGGCGATGCCGGCGTTCAAGCCGTCGCCCGACCTGGGCGCCAATTGCCAGTACCCGCCGTCACCGGCGCCGGCCGCCAAGCCGGCCAAGCCGCCACGCACCGGCAAGATCCCCACCGACCCCGCACAGATCAGCGCCAGCCTGGCAACCACTCAGGGCAACATCGGACTGATGCTGGCCAACAACGAATCACCCTGCACGGTCAACAGTTTCGCCAGCCTGATCGGCCAGAAATACTTCGACAACACCAAGTGTCACCGACTGACCACCTCTGCCTCCCTGGGCGTGCTGCAGTGTGGTGACCCCAGAGGAGACGGCTCGGGCGGTCCGGGCTACCAATTCGCCAACGAATACCCGACCGACCAATACCCGCCGGGCGATCCCACATCGCAGCAGCCGGTGCTGTATCCGCGCGGCACGCTGGCCATGGCCAACGCCGGGCCGGGCACCAACGGCAGCCAGTTCTTCCTCGTCTACAAAGACTCCGAGCTGCCGCCTCAGTACACCGTGTTCGGCACCATTCAGCCCGACGGGCTGGCGACCCTGGACAAGATCGCCAAAGCCGGCGTCACCGCCCTCCCCGGTGGAAGCGCCGATGACGGCCAGCCGGTCGCAGACGTGACCATCAAGTCACTTCTATTGGACTAATAGAGCTGGACTAGTACGGCGCCGAACGTCGCCGGCGTTAGTCCGGCCTGCGCCGCCCCGGCCACAGCAGTCAGAAACCGCTGGGGACTGTCCGTCAGAGTCGGTTGGCGCCACCGCTCTTGTCCGTGTGGCTCTGCTGGTTCACGCCGATCGCGTTGTTGTCGTAGGTCACCGTGATGGCGCCCACGTCGGTGCCGGCGTCGGCGAAGTTGACGACCATCGGTGCCGCGGCCGGATTTGCCGCTTCGACGTGGATCGGCGTCGGCCGATCCAGGTGCGAGATCGGATCGCCGGTGCGTTCCTCCTGAGTCGGACGTTCGGCGACTCTGTGGACTTCTGGCGCAGGCGCCGGGTCGCGGACCGGCGCAGTAGGCGCCGGTTTGCGAACTTCCGGAGCAGGCGGGGGCGTCTTACGGACCTCCGGGGGAGGTGGTGGCGTGGGAGGCGCCGGAGGTGGGGGTGGCACCGGGCGCGCAGGCGGTGGTGGGGGTGCTTTGACGTCGGACTCGACCAGCCGGGGTCGAACCGGGGCCGCGACCCCGGGTTCCGGCGCACGCGCCGCCGGAACGACCACCTTGGCCGACCGCTTACGGCGCGCGAGCAGCCCCAGCAGAACAGCCAGCAGGGCGGCGATGACAAGTCCGACGACAGGCCACCATTTGACGCCGCCGACCGAAGTCCCGCTGGTGGCTGGCGGGCTCGCGCTCAGGCTGGGGGTCGGCACAGCGGCACTCCCTTCTACGGATTGCGTTCCGGCTTGGAAGCCTGGGATGGATGCGGCCAGTCCCGCCGGAACCGTCGACAGGCCGGTAGCCTCGGACCAGCGAATCTCCGTTCCTCCGGGTCCGATGAATTGGGAAACAGTCGTCCCGTTGACGGTGGTCGCGTCCGCGTTCGGGTATCCGAACGGACTGTTGGTCGCGCCACTCGCCCGCCACGCCTCCAGCACCTTGCCTTTGATCAGGTATGCGCCGGTGTTGGGCGACCAGTAGATCGCCGCCCCGCCGGGTGCAGAGAAATCGTTATATTGACCCACCAGGTCAGCCACCTGGGTCTCGTCGTTCAGCGGGAACCCGATGCCGCTGTCAGGGCCGCCCAGCGACAGGTACTTCTTCAGGATCTCTCCGAACATCACCCTGGCGCCGGTCTGGGCCGTGTAGAAGATTGCGCCGCCGCTGTAGTCGCGCCGCGCGCCACCCGCGACGTCGACGATCTTCCCGGTCGGGGTACCCAGTACCGAGGACGCTCCGCCGAAATCGGCATAGCGTTGGTTGATCGCGTTGATGGTATCCATCGCGGGGGACGCCGAAGCTGTGGAGAAACTCCCGAGGACCAAGCCCATCACAAGGGCCACGGAGCCGAAGGCGGAGAGGACGCCGCGACGGCGTAGTGGTTCGGTCTTTGCGCCGGCGTGCAACACCAGAGACTCCTTGGTCGGTGACAACAAGAACACGAGCATCTCAAGATGAAGTGGGGAGCGATTCCCCGGCCTGGGATGACCGGGGAATCGCCTGGTGACTCATCGTGGTGGGTGCTTCCTGTGGTCGTCGGCCAGTCCGTGCCGTGGACCCTGAGGCCCGTAGTTCGGCTCGACCACCCGTCCGCTGCGGAACTCCACCGAGCCATCGCCGGCGATGTCGTCCGCTGGGTGCTCACGAGTCGAGCGTTCCACCCATTTGGTTTCGCGGACATCACCCTGGTCCAGGAACCGCGCCTTGACCTCGGAGGCCTTGCCGGTCGCCTCGTGCGTCACAGTCCGGACGGACTCCTGGTTCTCGACCACGGCCTCGACCGGCTTTTCCACGAACTTGTGGACGATGACCGGCTTCTCGACAACGATCTCGACGATCTTTTCGACCGGCTTCTCGACGATCCTCTCAACCTCGCGGTACACCGGCTTCTCGACGATTTTCTCCACCACGGTTTCGACCGGCTTCTCGACGATCCGCTCGTGGATGTGTTTGACGGTCTTCTCGATAACCTTCTCCACCAGAATCGGAGTTTGAACCAGCTTTTCGAGCACTCGCTCGACAGGCCGCTCGACCACCTTCTCGACGATCTTTGGCCGCTCCACGACCTTCTCGACCACCCGGTCGACGGGCTTGTCGATCACCTTCTCGATCACGTTGGGCTTCTCGACCACCCGCTCGACGACGCGGTCGACGGGCTTGTCGATCACCTTCTCGATGATGTTGGGCTTCTCGACCACCTTCTCCACGACGCGGTCGACGGGCTTCTCGATCACCTTCTCGATCACGTTGGGCTTCTCGACCACCTTCTCGACCACCCGATCGACCGGCCGCTCGACCACCTTCTCGATCACGTTCGGCTTCTCGACCACCTTCTCGACCACCCGATC
>CAIYOH010000278.1 GCA_903927745.1 uncultured Mycobacteriaceae bacterium | reverse complement strand
CTGCATTCATACTTGTTTTGTTCTTGTCAGTGATCTTGTTTTATTGATTGCGTCGAGGCGTCTATGCGCCTGTTGCGTGTCGTGGCCGCGGGTTTGTCCGCTCTCGCCGCGGGATCGCCCGCCGGTGCGGCCGATCGCGCGCCACGCAGCTCCGCGCCATCCCCTGCCGCCGATCTGTCGGCCTGCCCGGATCACGCCTTTGTCCGTCTGCCCGGCACGACGTCCTGCCTGCGCGTCTCGGCGCGACTGCGGTTTGACGCCGGCCTCGCCGCGGGGGCGCCCGCCCGCCGCCCCGTCACCGCCGCCAGCGTCCGTGCCACGACGACGCTTGAGGTCCGCGACACCACCAGCTGGGGGGACCTGCGCAGCGCCATGCGCTTCACCCTCGAGCGCGGCCCCGATGGTCGCGCTCCGCAGACCACCCCGACGCTGGACTATGCGGTCATCAGCCTCGGCGGACTGACGGCGGGCCGGACCGACAGCCCGTTCCTGGGCGCATGGCCGCTGGGCGGCGTCAGCCTCATCGGTGGTGGCGTGAACGGCCGTGGCGGCGATTTCGGCAGCGTCCAGCTGGCCGGCGTCACCTGGCGCCTGCTGGACACCGTGTCCGTGACGCTGGCGGCCGAGGATCCCGGCGACCGCGACACCTGGCTCGGCAATGCAACGACTGCCCGGCCGCGCCTGCCGGACGTGACGGCGGCGTTGCGGCTCGACACGGGTGACTGGGCAGTGCAGCTTTCGGGCGCCCTGCGCCAGCTGCAGGCGGTGCAGCCCGGCCTTGCGGGCGTCACCGGCTATGCCGTTCAGTTGGGCCTCCAGCACCGTCTCCCGGGTCCCGGCGCCGCCGGCACCACCGCGGCCGTCCAGCTCGCCTATGCGCGGGGAGGCAACACCTTCACCGGCTGGAGCTATGCGGTCGCCGGTGGCTTCGAGCCCTGGCTGTACGACGCGTGGTCGGATGGCACGCGCCTGCACCGCACCACCACCCTGAGCCTCGGCGCAGGGTTGAGGGTCGGCTGGCTGCAGCGGCTCTCCACCAGCCTGTTCGGCAGCCTGGGGCTGGCCCAGCAGGCAGGTCCCGGGGGCGATGTCGCGGCCTGGACCCTCGGCGCCAACCTCATCGTCAGCCCGGTGCGCGATCTGGACCTTGCCGCCGAGCTTGTTGCCACTGGCCTCGTCCGCCGCAGGCCCGGGACGGCGGACCATCCCGGTGCCCCGCAGGGCTTCACTTCGACCCTGCTCCGGCTCCGCCTGCAGCGCGACCTGTGAGCGTCCGGTCAACGCCGCGGTGCGGCCGTCGACAACCCCTCCGCAGGCATGCGATCGGGAGAACCAGCGGAGCGCGAGTCGTCGCCAGCAGCAGACCACCGCCATGTTCGCCGCCAAACCAAGGGGTGGATCGTGGAATGTTGTCTTGACGGCAATGCCGAGGCTGCACTGATTCGCAGCCCGATAACTGAGCAGACAGTGCAATTCGGGTGCAGCAAAATGCGAATACTGTCAGTGAACTGTGGCTTCAAGATCACATGGCTGTCCGAAGCGGGCAGCATTGCGTCGAAACCGTGACGCGGCTGTTGCGGCGCAGTCGGTGTCGGCCCATCGTTCACCGACAGTTCAGCAGCGGTCGCGAGACCGGAAGATCTAAGGACGTATTCCATGCGCAAGTCAGCCGCCCTTCTCGCAAGCGCAGCCGCTCTCGCCACCACCGGCGCCTTTGCAGCCGACCTGCCGTCGAAGAAGGCGGCTCCGGTCGAGTACGTCAGGGTTTGCTCGACCTACGGTGAGGGCTTCTTCTACATCCCCGGCACCGAGACCTGCATCCGCATCGGTGGTCGCGCCGCCTATGAGTGGAACTACGCCCAGCCCTACGCCCGCGGCGACAGCACGACCGGCACCCGCGCCACCGGCCGCATCTACATGGATGCCCGCTCGGCGACCGAATACGGCCTGCTCCGCACCTTCATCCGCTACGATGTCCAGCGCCGCATCGGTACGCTGTATTCGGGCACGTCGGCGGGGATCGCGACGGCCTTCGTTGGCACCGGCGCCGACTTCAGGGGCGTCGCCCAGACCGAGGTCGCCCTGAACCGCGCCTTCGTCCAGCTCGGCGGTCTCACCGCCGGCCGGTCGCAGTCCTTCTTTGAGTTCTACGCCGGCGACCTCGAATACATCGGCACCACTGCCGGCTCGTCGATCCAGACCAACCTGCTCGCGTACACGGCGACCTTCGGCCAGGGCTTCTCCTTCGCGCTGTCGCTCGAAGATCCG
>CAIYOH010000277.1 GCA_903927745.1 uncultured Mycobacteriaceae bacterium | reverse complement strand
GACCACGTCGGGCCGCGCCCGCCGCAGGTCGCCGATCCCAAGCCGCGCCCCCAGTTCGCGCATGGCCATCGCCAGCAGCGCCCACACGTACACCGAGTACTTCCCGCCGGCGCGGATCACCCGCACGCCGTCGACAACGTCGCGCCGGGGGGCGCCCCGGTAACGCGCCGTGCGCAGCGTGACCCCGACACCCTGGTCGGCCAGTCGCGCGCCGATCCGCTGCAAATAGGCCTCGCTGCCCCCGCCCTGAGGGTGTCCGGTATCGCGCCAGCACAGCAGCAGCACGGAACGCAGATCAGACACGGTAATGCAGCCTAGCCTGACTTTGTAGGGTGGGCCCGGTGAGCGTCACCACGCTATTCGCCCGCCGGGCGACGCTGGCCCGCTCGGTGCGGCTGCTGTCGGAGTTCCGCTACGAGCAGCCGGACCCAGCTCGTTTCTACCGCGCGCTGGCCGACGACACCGCGGCAATGGTCGCTGACCTGTGGTTTCAGGCGCACGGCGGGCCGCCAGACGGGCGGACGCTGCTCGACGTCGGCGGGGGACCCGGGTACTTCGAGGCGGCGTTCGCCGACGCCGGTTTCCTCTATATAGGTGTCGAACCGGACCCGGGCGAAATGCACGCGGCCGGGCCCGCTGCAGCCGGCCCGGGGCGGGCCGGGGGCGCCTTCGTCCGGGCATCGGGGCTGGCGCTGCCCTTCGCCGACGCTTCGGTGGACGTCTGTCTCTCCTCCAACGTCGCCGAGCACGTGCCGCACCCGTGGCAGCTCGGGGCCGAGATGCTGCGGGTCACCAGGCCGGGCGGGCTGGTCGTGCTGTCCTACACCGTCTGGCTCGGCCCGTTCGGCGGCCACGAGACGGGCCTGAGCCACTACCTCGGCGGCGCCCGCGCCGCGGCCCGCTACACCCGCACACACGGCCATCCGCCGAAGAACAACTACGGGTCGTCGTTGTTCGCGGTGTCGGCCGCCGACGGCCTGCGGTGGGCGGCGGGCACCGGCGTGCTCGTCGCCGCATTTCCCCGCTACCACCCCCGATGGGCGTGGGGGTTGACGTCGGTGCCGCTGCTGCGGGAGTTCCTCGTCAGCAACCTGGTGCTGGTGCTCAAACCCGGGTAATGGAACCTGTTCTCGTTTTGCGTCCGCTTCGGTATGGTGACGCAGATGAGCGACACGAAGACAGACCTCAAGACCGAGTACGACACGCTGTTCATCGGTGGCAAGTGGACGGCGCCGTCGTCCTCGGACGTCATCGAGGTGCACTGTCCGGCCACCGGCGAGTACGTGGGCAAGACCCCACTGGCGGCGGCGGCCGACGTCGACGCCGCGGTCGCCGCGGCGCGGGCGGCCTTCGACCACGGGCCCTGGCCCACCACCCCGCCGAAGGAGCGCGCGGCGCTGATCGCGAGGGTGCTGACCCTGCTCGAGGAGCGCAAGGACCAGTTCAACCGGCTGCTCGCCCTGGAGACGGGCCAGCCGCCGACCGTCATCGAGACGATGCATTGGATGGGCTCGATGGGAGCGCTGAGCTTCTTCGCCGGACCCGCGGTCGACCAGGTGACGTGGCGGGAGATCCGCACCGGCTCCTACGGGCAGACCATCGTCTACCGCGAGCCGATCGGCGTGGTGGGCGCGATCGTGGCCTGGAACGTGCCGCTGTTCCTGGCGATCAACAAGTTAGGCCCCGCGCTGCTGGCGGGGTGCACGGTGGTGCTCAAGCCGGCCGCCGAAACACCGTTGACCACCAACGCGCTGGCGGAGATCTTCGTCGAGGCCGGCCTGCCCGAAGGCGTGCTCTCGGTGGTGCCGGGCTGGGCCGACACCGGCCAGGCGCTGACGTCCAACGCGGACGTCGACCTGTTCACCTTCACCGGCAGCTCGGCGGTGGGCAAGGAGATCGGCAAGCGCGCCGCAGAGATGCTCAAGCCGTGCACGCTGGAACTCGGCGGCAAGTCGGCTGCCATCGTCCTCGAGGACGTCGACCTGGCCGCTGCCGTCCCGATGCTGGTGTTCGCTGGGCTCATGAACACCGGGCAGGCCTGCGTGGGCCAGACCCGCATCCTGGCCCCCCGCTCCCGCTACGACGAAATCGTTGATGCGATCAGCGGTTTCGTGCAGATGCTGCCGGTTGGTTCGCCGTCGGACCCGGCCGCCCAGCTCGGGTCGCTGATCTCGGAGAAGCAGCGTGCCCGCGTCGAGGGCTACATCGCCAAGGGCATCGAGGAGGGTGCGCGGGTGGTGTGTGGCGGCGGCCGCCCCGAGGGCCTGGACAACGGATTCTTCGTGCAGCCCACCGTGTTCGCCGACGTCGACAACACGATGACGATCGCCCGGGAGGAGATCTTCGGGCCGGTGCTGTCCGTCATTCCCTACGACACCGTCGACGACGCGATCGGAATCGCCAACGACTCGACGTACGGCCTGGCCGGCAGCGTGTGGACCACCGACGTGCCCCGCGGGATCGAGATCGCGCAGAAGATCCGCACCGGGACCTATGGCATCAACTGGTACGCCTTCGACCCGTGTTGCCCGTTCGGCGGCTACAAGAATTCCGGGATCGGCCGGGAGAACGGGCCGGAGGGCGTCGAGCACTTCACGCAGCAGAAGAGCGTGCTGATGCCGATGGGCTACACGATCGAGGCTTAACGTTCGCGCCGAACGTGCACTGAGCGCGATTTTTCGGCTGATTCTTCGCCGTGAGTGCACGTTCGACGCGGCGCGCCTCGAACAAGTTGCATAGGCTATCAATATCTAATATGCTGGGCGCATCATGTGGAACATCGAGCTCAACGTCGGCGGCTATCGGTTCACCGGCGAAGTGTCCGACCCGCTGCGCCGCCGCTTTCGGCTCCGCTTCTCGCCGCGCGTCAGTCGCTGGCGGGTAGCGGCTTGACCTCTTTGAGCTGCAGGGGGGTCTGGCCGATGCTCAGGCTGCCCGCGCCCGGCTTCGTCACCAGCACCTCGGCCCCGGCCTCGTCGACGTAGCGCTTGCCCATCACCGCGCCGCCGGCAAATGCTGCGTCGATCTCGCCAGATGACCGCTCGCCGCCAATCGGCACCATCGGTGCCCCGCCGCAGCGCAGGTCGTCGAGGCTGTCGGCGCTTTTGACGACGATGACCTGGGTGTCGCAGACCTGGCTGGCCAGGCGGGTTCCATTCTTGACCATGTTCTCTCTCTCGCTGTTCTCTCTCGCTTGTTCTTCTTACCGTGCTGGCAGTTCACCTAGGCCTTTGATGATCTCCCGGCGCAGCACCTTGCCCGTCGGGGTCGTAGGCAACTCGTCGCGGAACACGACATAGTCGGGGGTGCGCGACCCCCGCAGGTGTGCGCGAACGTGGTCGCGCAGCGCCTCGGGATCCGGATCGATGCCTACGGCCGGCACGACGACGGCGACAATCACCTGACCCCACTGCGGGTCCTCGATGCCGACCACCGCGACGTCGCGCACGTGGGCGTGCTCGATGAGCACCTCCTCCAGCTCGGCCGGCGCGATGTTCTCACCCCCGCGGATGATCGTGTCGTCGCTGCGGCCACTGATGAACAGGTAGCCCTCATCGTCGAGAAGGGCGACGTCGCGAGTCGGGAACCAGCCCTCGTCGTCGAGCACCGACCCGATCCCGGTGTAGCGCCCCGACACCTGTTCGCCGCGCACGAACAACTCCCCGGCCTCGCCCGGCCCGCACACCGCACCGTGCTCGTCGCGGATCTGCACCTCGATGCCGGGGACAGGGCGTCCGACTGATCCGAGCCGCTTGGCGACGTGCGGCTCGGACGCCGCGTGCGCCTCGCGATGGTCGTCCGGGGTGAGCACCGCGACCGTCGAGCTCGTCTCGGTCAGGCCGTAGGCATTGACGAAGCCCACCTGCGGCAGCAGGTGCATCGCGCGGCGCACCAGCGGCAGGCCCACCTTGGAGCCACCGTAGGCCAGGGTGCGCAGCGAGGGCAGCTCGTGGTCGCCGGTTGACAGCACCTCGACGATGCGGTCCAGCATCGTCGGCACCACCGTGGCGGTGGTGACCCGCTCGGCGTTGACCAGGCGCACCCATTCCCTCGGGTCGAAGGCGGGCAGGTAGACCATCTTCCGGCCGGCGTAGAGGTTCGACAGTGCCGCGCCGACCCCGGCGATGTGGTAGGGCGGCACGCAGATCAGCGCGGCGTCGTCGGGTTCGGCCGACGCGAACTCGACGGTGCCCATCACGTAGCTGGAGAGGTTGTTGTGCGACAGTTCGACGGCCTTGGGTTGCGACGTGGTGCCCGACGTGAAGAGCACGACCGCAACGGATTCCGGGTCGGGGGACGCCGCCACCGTGGATTCGGCGCCGCGCGCGGCCGCCAGGAATTCGTCGGTGGTCGTCAGCCGGGCCGCCACATCACCGAGTGTGTCGCGATACTCGTCGTCGACGATCACCAGTGGCTCGGGCAGCCGTTCGATGAGCGCCCTGATGCCGTCGGCCGACAACCGGTAGTTGATGGGCGTGAAGGCCACACCGGCGCGGGCCGACGCGAAGATGAGCACCGGTAGCGTCGCGCCACCAGTTCCCACGTAGGCGACATGCCCGGCATCTGACGCCGCGATGACCGCGGCGGCGCCATCGGCGAGGTCGCTGAGTTGCTGCGCGGTGAGCCTCAGGCCGCCGGAGATCACGGCGGCGCGGTCGGGGTCGTGTGACGCGGCCATCTCGAGCAGCAACGACACGCTCATCTGCGATCTTTCCCCACTGTCGCCCAGTCGGAAGGTTTACACGTCTGCCCCGGAGTGTAATCCCGCCGGTCAGGTTCCCGTCCAGCGCGGTGGCCGCTTCTCGGCGAACGCGATCGCGCCTTCCTTGGCGTCGTTGGAGCCGAACACCGGCAACATGATCGCGTTCTGGTCG
>CAIYOH010000276.1 GCA_903927745.1 uncultured Mycobacteriaceae bacterium | reverse complement strand
TGCGCGACCACCTGGCCCGCTACAAGGTGCCGCGGGAGGTGGTCTTTCTCGACGAGCTGCCACGCAACCCCACCGGCAAGATCCTCAAGCGCGAGTTGCGCGACGCCGCCGTCGATTAGCCGCTGGGATGCGTGCCGGCTTTACGGGTCGCGGGGTAGGCCGAGCAGCCGCTCGGCGATGATGTTGAGTTGCACCTCGGACGTGCCGCCATAGATGGTGGTGGCGCGGCTGGCCAGTAGGTACTCGTCCCACGTGCCCGCGGGCTCGCCTGCGTCCGCGATCGCGGCCTCGGCGCCGAAGGACTTCACCGCGAATTCGGCGTAGCCCTGCCCGGTGCGCATCGAGAGCAGCTTCGAGATCGCCCCCGAAGGCATGGCGTCCCCGCCTGCCAGCGTCAGCAGCGTCGAGCGCAGGTTGAGCACCTTGGCGGCGTGCCCCTCGGCGATCAACTGCCCGGCCCGGTGCCGGGCGACCGGTTCGAACTGGCCGTCCCGCACGAACTCGACGAACTGCGGCAGGGTCGCCATGAAGTTGGCGTCGCTGCTGCCGATCGACACCCGCTCCGCGGCCAGGGTGTTGCGGCTGACCTCCCAGCCGCGGTTGACCTCGCCGAGCACGCACTCGTCGGGCACGAAGACGTCGTCGATGTAGACGGTGTTGAACAACGCTTTGCCGGTCAGTTCGCGCAACGGCGTGATTTTCACGCCTTCACTTTTCATGTCCAGCAGGAAGTAGGTGATGCCGTTGTGCTTCGGGGCGGCGGAGTCGGTGCGGGCCAGCAGGGCTCCCCACTGCGAGAACTGGGCCATCGTCGTCCAGATCTTCTGGCCCGTGATGCGCCAACCACCGTCGACCCGCGTCGCCTTGGTGGACAACCCGGCCAGGTCGGACCCCGCACCCGGCTCGGAGAACAGCTGACACCAGAGCATCTCCGCGCGCAACGTCGGCGGGAGGAACCGCTGCTGCTGCTCCTGGGACCCGAACGCGACGATCGACGGGATGATCCACGTCGCGATGCCCATCGCCGGACGCTTGACCAGACCGGCGCTGAACTCCTGGGCGATGATGATCTGCTCCACCGGGCTCGAGGCCCGACCCCACGGCGCCGGCAGGTGGGGCACCACCCAGCCGCCCTCGGCGAGCGCGACCGTGCGCTGCTGGCGGTCCATTGCCTTGAGCGCGCCGACCTCGCTCCGGATCTCCTCGCGCAGTTTCTCCGTCCCTGGGTCGAGGTCGACGACCACGTCGCGCATGCCCGTCGTGGTGGCGGTGTCGACCACTGTCAGGGCGTGGTCGGAATGGCCGGACCCGCCACCGAAGCCGGCAGCCAGCATGAGCGCGCGGCGGTAGTAGACGTTCGTGTCGTGTTCCCAGGTGTAGCCGATCCCGCCGTGGATCTGGATGCAGTCCTGGGTGCACCGTTGGGCGGCCGCCGGTGCCAGCGTCGCCGCGACCGCCGCGGCGAACTTGACGTGCGCGGCGTCACACGCCTGCGGGGTCCACTCCTGTTCGCGCGCCTCGTCGATCGCGCGGGCGGCGTCCCACACCGCGGCGGTGGCGCGTTCGGTGTCGGCGATCATCTCGGCGCACTTGTGCTTGATGGCCTGGAACTGGCCGATCGGCCGGCCGAACTGTTCGCGGATCTTGGCGTACTGCGACGCCGTGTCGGTCGCCCACCGCGCCACGCCGACGGCCTCGGCCGACAGCAGCGTCGTGATCAGAGCGTGCGCCGTCGACGCGTCGAGGTGGCCCAGCACGGCATCCTCGCCGACCTCGACGGCATCGGCCCGCACGTGCGCGACGGGCCGCAGCGGGTCCAGGCTGGCCACCGGCTCGATGTCGAGCTGGTCGGCCCGCAGCACCAACCACTTTTCGGCCGACTCATTGGCCCCGTCGATGGCGACCGGCAGCACCAGGATCGACGCCTGCGCGGCGGCGGGGACGGCACGGACCTCTCCGCGGACTACCAGCGTCGCGCCCCGGCGGGTGGCGGTCAACGCGCCGTTCGGCGCGTAGGCCGCGATCACCGCCCCGGAGGCCAGCTCGGATAGCGCGGGCGCCCCCGGGTCGTTCGCGGCGATGAGCGCGCTGGCGATCGCCGACGGCACGAACGGCCCGGGCGCTGCGCCGTAGCCGAACTCGGCCAGCACGATCGCCAACTCGAGGATGCCGAACCCCTGCCCGCCCACCGACTCGGCCAGGTGCACGCCGGGCAGGCCCTGGTCGGCCGCCGCCTGCCAGTACGTCGGGGGGTTCTCGATCGGGGCCGCCGGCGTCGTCTCCATGGCCGCGTGCAGCACCTCCGACGGCACGAAGCGCGCCACCAGGGAGCGCACCGAATCGGCCAGGGCGTGGTGCTCGTCGATGATCGCGATCGGCATTGGTTGCCTTCCCATGCTTTCGGGGCTCTCGGGTTTCCGTCGGCCAGCGCCCTCCAAACTAACAACCGGTGGGTTGGTTGACCACATGGGCCGACGGGGCACACTATCGGGACATGCGCGCTCCGGGCATCGATGACGGCTTGATGGGAATCGCGCTGCTGGCGGGGCCGGCCAACGTGATCATGCAGTTGGCGCGGCCCGGCGTCGGCTACGGCGTGATGGAGAGCCGGGTCACCAGCGGCCGCGTGGACCTGCACCCGATCAAGCGGGCGCGCACCACCTTCACCTACCTCGCGGTGGCCACGCGCGGCAGCGACGCCCAGAAGGCGGCATTTCGCCGCGCGGTGAATCGAGCCCACGCGCAGGTGTTTTCGACGCCTGAGAGCCCGGTGGCCTACAACGCCTTCGACGTCGACCTGCAGCTGTGGGTCGGCGCGTGCCTCTACAAGGGGGCGGTCGACGTCTACCGCCTGTTCGTCGGCGAGCTCGACGGCGAGGACGCCGACCGCCACTACCGCGAAGGCATGGCCCTGGCCACCACGTTGCAGGTGCCCCCGGAGATGTGGCCGGCCGACCGCGCCGCGTTCGACCGGTACTGGCAGGAATCGCTGGCCCAGGTCCACATCGACGACGCCATCCGCGACTACCTGTATCCCATCGCCGCGAGCCGCGTGCGGGGGGTGACGCTACCCGGCCCCCTGCAGCGGGCGTCCGACGACGTCGGCCTGCTGATCACCACCGGCTTTCTGCCACAGAGGTTTCGCGACGAGATGCGGTTGCCGTGGGACGCCGCCAGGCAGCGGCGCTTCGACCGGCTCATGGCCGCAGTGGGATCGGTGAACCGCGCGATGCCGCGGGCCGTCCGGCAGTTTCCCTTCAACGTCTTGCTCTGGGATGTCGACCGCCGGATCAGGACGGGCCGGCCGTTGGTGTGACCGACGTGTTGACCCGTAACCTGAACGGCATGCGCAGCGAGGGTGATTCCTGGGACATCACGACGAGTGTCGGATCGACGGCGTTGTACGTGGCGACCGCGCGGGCACTGGAGGCGCAGAAGCACGACCCGCTGGCCGTCGACGAGTATGCGGAGATGTTCTGCCGGGCCGTGGGTGGCCCGGCAGCCGACGTCCTTGACGGCCACGCGCCCGACCACCACCTCAAGACCGCCGACTTCGGTGACCACTTCGTCAATTTCCAGGGCGCCCGCACCAAGTATTTCGACGAGTACTTCCGCCGCGCCGCCGAGGCGGGCGTGCGCCAGGTGGTCATCTTGGCGGCCGGGCTCGACTCGCGGGCTTACCGGCTCGACTGGCCGGCCGGGACGACGATCTTCGAACTGGACCAACCCCAGGTCCTCGACTTCAAACGCGAGGCGCTCGCCCGCCACGGCGCCCAACCGCGCGCCGACCGCCGCGAGTTGGCGGTCGATCTGCGCGAGGACTGGCCGCAGGCGTTGCAGGACAACGGCTTTGACCCGGCCAAGCCATCGGCGTGGATCGTCGAGGGCCTGTTGATCTACCTGCCGGGTGCCGCACAGGAGCAGCTGTTCACCGGCATCGACTCGCTCGCCGCCCCGGGCAGCTGGGTCGCTATCGAGGACGCCGCCCTGATGGAGCGGGACGACTTCGAGGCGAAACGCGACGAGGAACTCGCCGCCATGGCCGACGGCACCTGGGATCGCCCCTTCTACCAGTTGATCTACAACGAGCGGTGCGCCCCGGCCACCGAATGGTTCGGCAGCCGGGGCTGGAGCGCCATCGGGACTCCGCTGGGCGACTTCCTGCGTGACAACGGCCGGCCGGTGCCGGCGCCGGACACCGAGGCCGGCCCGATGTTCTCCCGCAACGTGATGGTCACCGCCGTCAAAGCCTGAGCGCGCGATAGCCAGGTTCGGCGAAGCACGCCGCGGGGTTGCGCATGTCGGCAGTTCCAGCACGCTGCGTCGTCTGCGGAACTTTGCCGTGCCGGTCGGCGACTACTGACATGAAACCCGACCCCAAGGAGTCATCGGCGGAGATCCGCAACCACCCCGCACGCGAGACCTGGGTCGCGCTGGAGGTCACCGGGGAACGGGCCCGGCCGATCATGGCGGCCGCCTGCGCGTTTCGCACCGAGACGCCCCCGGCTCCCGGCGCGCCGCTGGACGGGCTGACCCCGCAACTCGGCAACCACGGCCGGGCACTGGCGGCGTTGAGTCTGCCGTCCCCCCGGCGACTCGATGGCTAGGTCAGAACATCACCGACTGCAGGAAGTTCGTCATTCGGCGCAGATAGTCCAGCTGGTTCACGTGGATGACGTGGCTGCCCGGGAACCAATGCAGCGCACAGCGATCCCAGTGCTCCCAGAGCATGACGGCCTGGTCGGGTGGCGCCATCCGATCGGCCAGGCCGGTGATGATCATCCTGCGGTCCGTCGGCACCAGCGGGCGGTAGTTCAGCGGGCAGTGGTACGCCAACCCCGCCGTCAACTCGTCGCGGCCGATGCTCGATAGCCGCAGCCCGAGTTGGATCAACCTGTTGGCTGGGAACCATTCCTCGAACATCGTGATCGGCGTGACGACAGGACAATTGGGGATCACCGCGTCGAGTCGGTCATCGACCGACGCCACCAGAGCAGACGTGTAACCGCCCAGCGATATTCCGGTGAGCGCGATGCGCTCGACGCCGGTGCCCCCCAGGTAGTCGGCAATCGAGCGGAAATCGTGCACGGCCTGCGCCATCGCCTCAGCGAAACCGCCCAGGCCCCCGGCGAAATAGCCGAAACCCGAGAAAGGCGAGAACTTCTCGGCGCGGGCGCCGTGGAACGGCAACGTGTACAGCAGCACGTCATAGCCGGCTCGGTAATACCAGGGCAGCGAGAAGAACCGGCCGTTGGCAAGATACGACGCGCCCAGGAAGCCGTGGATCACACACAGGGTGGGCCGGGGACCGTCGGCATGACGCCAGTGCTGGGCGTGCACGATGTTGTTGGAGGTCAACGCGTTCCACCGGCGGCGCATCGCGGGGTTCACCGGCGTGAAACTGCTGCGGAAGGAGATGTTGTCGACGGCGGCCCGCGCGAGCCGTTCCGCGGTCCGGCCGGCTCCCCGGGAGGTGACGCGGGGTGGCTCAGTCGGCGCCGGGAACGAGATCGCCGGGTCGTGTTCGGCCGCCAGTTCGGCGTAGAAGCCCAGGTCGTCGCGCTCGCTTCCGGTGATGCGGCGCAGGTTGGCAGACAGGACGGCGGGCGTCACGGCGGCGGAGACCAGCGAGGCCACCGATGTGCGCAGGGCCAGATCGCCGACCGCCGAGACCTCAATGGCCGCACGTTGCCGGGCGGACAGCGCCGAGCGTGGAGGCAACGCCTTGGCGCCGGTCATCGGGTCGGCCACAGAGAGCGATGTTAGCGTTGTGGAGGAGGACTGATATGTGGGATCCCGAGGTCTACCTCGCCTTCGCCGACCATCGCGGCCGCCCGTTCCACGATCTGCTGGCGCGCGTGGGGGCTGAGCGGGTGCGCCGCGTCGTCGACCTCGGCTGCGGTCCTGGCCACCTCACGGGTCATCTGGCCCGCCGCTGGCCGGGCGCGGTGATCGAGGCGGTGGACAGCTCGCCGGAGATGGTCGCGGCGGCGACCGAACGCGGCATCCCCGCCGTTACCGCCGACCTGCGGGACTGGAAGCCCAAGCCCGACACCGACGTCGTGGTCAGCAACGCGGCCCTGCACTGGGTGCCCGAACACGCCGACCTGCTGGTGCGGTGGGCCGGCGAGTTGGCGCCCGGGTCTTGGATCGCGGCGCAGCTGCCGGGCAATTTCGACGCGCCGTCGTATGCCGCCGTGCGTACCCTGGCCCGACGGGAACCGTACGCGGCGGCCCTGAAGGACGTGCCGTTTCGCGACGGTGCTGTGGTGCACCCGCCGATGCGGTACGCCAGCCTATTGATGGACGCCGGATGCGCCGTCGACGTGTGGGAGACCACTTACCTGCATCAGCTCACCGGTGAGCATCCGGTGCTCGACTGGATCTCGGGGACGGCGCTGGTTCCGGTGCGCGACCGGTTCGACGGTCTTGAGGGTGAGCCCTACGAACGGTTCCGCCGCGATCTCATCCCGTTGCTGGACGAGGCCTATCCCGTCCGCGCCGACGGCACGACGATCTTCCCGTTCCGGCGAGTGTTCATTGTTGCCGTGGTCGGTGAGGGACACCGTCGGGCATGACGTCCCCCGTGCGTTCGCGCCAATCGTGCAGGCGCACCGACAAATCCGTGGCGATCGCGTTCGCATCCGTGGCGCCGTGGCCGAGCAGGTTGGTGGTCTCGCCAGGGTCGGCCCGCAGATCGTAGAGTTCCCGGTCGGGGCGCAGGCCCGCGATGCATAGCGCCACGGCTCGGCCGGACGGGCTGTCCTCGATGTCCAACGGCAGGTCGAGGAGGGGGCGGTTCTCGGCGCGCCCGTAGTTCTCGATATAGCTGTAGTCCTTGGTGCGGATGGCGCGCATCGGGTCGAATGAGTCGTGGTAGGTCTTCGTGGTGTACACGTGATCCCTGACCGACTCCGCGCCCGTGACCGGCGCCAGCAGCGCAGCGGCATGTGACACACCGTCGATGTCGCCGGGCACGCTCATGCCCACCAACTCCAGCAGCGTCGGCAGCAGATCGACGCCGCTGAACAGGTCGTCGTACACCCGCGGCGCGACGCCACGGCCAGACGGCGGCCGAATGATCATCGCGATGCCGGTGCCTGCGTCGTACAAGGTCGATTTCGCGCGGGGGAAAGCCGGGCCGTGATCGGTGAAGAACACCACCCACGTGCTGGCGTCGCGCCCCGTCTCCGCCAACGCGTCGAGCAGCCGGCCGGTCGCGGCGTCGGCCGTGCTGATCGCCCCGTGGAAGCCGGCGACGTCGTCGCGCACCTCGGGGGTGTCGGGCAGATAGGCGGGCAGGTCGACGGCCGCACTGTCGGCCGGCTCGTAACGGTCACGCGGATAGGGCCGGTGGGTTTCGAAAAAGCCGGCGGTCAACAGGAAGGGTTGTCCGGCGAGATCGTCGACGCTCTCCTGCAGCCATTCCCGGGCCTTGTCCACCACGGGCCCGCAGTACGACGTCGAGGTGTCGATCTCGTCGAACCCCAGCCGCTCGGGGTGCGATGTTTCGTGTTGCATTCCGAACAGCGCTGAATACCAGCCTGATTCGGACAGGATCTGGGGAAGCGTGCGCACGTCGGTGCGGTATTCCCAACCGTGGTGGGCCAATCCGACCAGCCCGTTGGTGTGAGGGTAGCGGCCGGTGAACAGCGACCCCCGTGACGGCGAGCACAGCGGCGCCGTCGCATGGGCCCGGGTGAACAGGATGCCCTCGGAGGCTAGGCGGTCCAGCCGCGGGCTGGACACATCCGGGTGGCCGTAGGCGCCCAGGGTCCGGCCGAGGTCGTGCCAGTGCACGATCAGCACACTGTCCTTCGGGGCGTCCTTCTGGGCGTCCTGGTGGGCCGTCACGACCGGCGACGATACCGCAGCTAGGTGGGCAAGCTACGTGGGCAACTCGATCCAGCGGTTCTCGCAGACGAACTCCGCCAGGGGTCGTCCAGCAGCCCAGCCGTCGAGTTCCAGCGCCGGCCGGTCGGGGAACTCCGGCACCGGCCCCACGCAGAGGATGGCCACCGGCTCGGCGCCGGCAGGCATGTCGAGCAGCGCCGCCAGCCGGTCGGGATCGAACAGGGAGACCCATCCCACGCCCAGGCCCTCGGCCCGGGCCGCCAGCCACAGGTTCTGAATTGCGCAGGACACCGACGCCAGATCCATCTGCGGGAGCGTCCGCCGGCCGAACACATGCTGCTCGCGGCCGTCGCGTAGGGCCACGACCAGCAGCTCCGCGCACTCGAGGATGCCCTCGACCTTGAGCGCCAAGAACTCCCCGTCGCGCTCGCCGAGGGCCGCGGCGGTCAGCGGTCGTTCCCCGTCGACCAGCGCGTGAATGCGCCGCCGCAGCGACTCGTCGGTGATGCGGAGGAAGCGCCACGGCTGCATCAGGCCGACGCTGGGTGCTGCGTGCGCGGCCGCCAGCAGCCGCGCCAACACCTCGTCGCGCACCTCGGCGCCGGGCGTGAACCGGCGCATGTCGCGCCGCTGCGCGATCGCTCGGTAGACGGCGCGCCGCTCCTGCGGGCTGAACGCCTGACCGGTCATGGTCGCCAGTATGGCCGTCCGCGCTGCGGGCGCCACGCTGATCCTGGTATCGGTGTACTGATGACCCGTCCGCGGAACTCCCTCGCCATCCCTCTCGCCGGGTCGCCCTGAACCCCCGAGGTCACGCCCCGGTGACCTAATCGGGTCGCAAACTTGACTTGACCTCGGACTCCGCCCACCGGAGCATGAGGGCTATGCGCCGACTGCTCGCTTCGCTGGCGGCTGCCGCGTGCGCGGGCGTCGCCTCGCTCGTACCCGCCCCGATCGTCGCCGCCGCCGGCGGAACCTGGTTCGCCAACGCCGTCGGCAATGCCACCCAGGTTGTCTCTGTGGTGAGTACCGGCGGGTCGAACGCGACGATCGATATCTACCAGCGCACCGCCGCCGGCTGGCAGGCCTTGCGGACGGGCATCCCAACCCATGTGGGATCCGCGGGCATGGCCGCCGAGGCTCGCAGCGGCGTGCCGGCCACCCCGACGGGCGTCTTCACCCTTCCCTCGGCGTTCGGCACCGCACCCAATCCCGGTGGGGGACTTCCCTACACCCAGGTCTCCGGTCCCAACTACTGGTGGAGTGGCGACGACCACAGCCCCACGTTCAACAGCATGCAGGTGTGCCCGCAGGCCCAGTGCCCGTTCGACACCGGCGCGAGTGAGAACCTGAACATCCCGCAGTACAAGCACGCGGTCTTCATGGGTGTCAACACGGACAAGACACCGGGCGGCGGGGCGGCGTTTTTCTTCCACACCACCGACGGTCATCCCACCGAGGGGTGCGTGGCCGTCGACGACGCCCAGCTGGTGTCCATCATGAAATGGCTGCAGCCGGGCGCGGTGATCGCGATCACCAAGTAGGGCTACCCGGGCTACTCCAGCGCCCTACCGGGCTTGACCTTGAAGTCCAGCCCCGCCAACGACATTGTCGCCTCGTAGGTCCGGTCGTAGCCGGTGGCGCTGATCTTCCAGCCGTCCTCGGTGCGCCGGTAGGAGTCGCGGTAAAAGGCCGCACCGATCAGCATGAAGTTGTACTCGGCGACGATGACCCGGTCCTGCAGGTACCACGTTCCGACGGCCTCGTCGCCGGTCACGGTGATCTCCGGGTGGGTCACCCGGTGTTCGGTCAGCACGGCCGGGCCGAGCGACTTGCGCATGTAGTTCACCAAGTCGACCCGGTTGGTGAAGTGCAGCTCCTCGCCGAGTGACGACCCGTAGTCGCCGACGATGTCGTCGGTCAGGGTCTCGGCGTAGTCGTCCCAGCGCTTGGTGTCCAGCGTGCGCAGGTACCGGTACTTGACTCCTTTGATGGCCTCGATGTCGGCGATCTCGGCGAGGGAAAGCTGAGGGCTCATCCCGTCATTGCAACACACCGTTGGCGCGGCAACGCAGTCGTGGCTATTTTTGGCAGGTGAACCCATCCCGATACGCGCGCCTGTCCCGCGACCAGCTCGCCGTCCTGGTACCCGAACTCCTCCTGATCGGTCAGCTGATCGACCGTTCCGGTATGGCCTGGTGCATCGACGCGTTCGGCCCCGAGGAGATGGTGCAGGTCGCGATCGAGGAGTGGGCGGGGGCCAGCCCGCTCTACACCAGGCGCATGCAGCGGGCGCTGGGCTACGAGGGCAACGATGTGCCCACCATCTTCAAAGGCCTGCAGTTCGACATCGGTGCCCCACCGCAATTCATGGACTTCCGGTACACCATCCACGACCGTTGGCACGGCGAGTTCCACCTCGACCACTGTGGTGCGCTGCTCGACGTCGAGCCGATGGGGGAGCGCTACGTCTTCGGGATGTGCCACACGATCGAGGACCCGACCTTCGACGCCACCGCCGTGGCGACCAACCCGCGGGCGCAGGTTCGCCCCCTCCACCGGCCGCCCCGCCTCCCGGCGGACAGGCATCCGCACTGCGCGTGGACCGTGACCATCGACGAGTCGAATCCCGAGGCGCAGAGCATCCCGGCGTTGGACGTCGTCGGGCGGACACGGGCCGCCACGTGGGAACTGGCCGCCATCGACCGCGCCGGCGACGGGCTGGCGGATTATTCCGGGCCGGTGCTGTCCGACATCGACTTCGGTGCCTTCTCACACGCGGCGCTGGTCCGGATCGCCGATGAGGTCTGCCTGCAGATGCACCTGCTGTATCTGTCGTTCGCGATCGCCGTGCGAGAGCGTGCGAGCGACGACACCCAGGCGGTCGCGGTGTGCACGAAGGGACTGACCGGCATCGCGGGGGTGGCCGCCGAGCGGATCCATCGCGCCCTGGGGTTGCCCGGCGGCGTCGACGGCATCCTGCGGGTGCTCGATCTGCATCCGCTGCTCAATCCCGCGGGCTATGTGGTCTCGGATGTCGGTGCCGAGACGGATGGAGCCCGGCTCGTGGTGCACCGGTCGCCGGCACACGACGACGGCGCCTGGATAGCCCTCTGCACACCAGGGTCTGTTCAGCCGCTGCAGGCGATCGCCACCGCCGTCGACCCGCACCGTGAGGTCCGGCTCAGCGGGACGGACACCGACTGGACCGCTGAGTTCATTGAAACCGAGAGTGTTGCAGCCGAACTCCCCGAGGTTGCGGTGACGAAGGTCAGCGGCGGGGCGTCGTTCGAGTTCTCTCCGAGGCGCTCGCTGCCGCTGACCGTGCTCTGACTCCGCGTGTCAAGGGGTCATCGGTATCTTTTTGGTGACGCAACAGTCACGACCGCATACCAATGACATTGCGAGCCATCGGCTTTCGGCGTGTCCACCGATATCGTTAACGCGGGCTCAAGCCCTGACGAGGCTCCCGACGAGGCCCTGATGAGGCCTCGCAGAGTCTCCTATGGACGAAGGTTATCGCTCTATGTACGACCCACTGGGGTTGTCGATCGGCACCACTAACCTGGTGGTCGCGCGTACCGGGAACCGGCCGGTGACACGCCGCTCGATGCTGACCCTGTATCCGCACCGTGCGCCATCGGTCGGGATGCACGAGTACGACGCTGCGCCGAACGACAACGGCACGCTGCACGAAAACGGGCGCGTGGACGAGAACGGCACCGTGATCAAGGGCTTCATCGATCGCATCGGTGATTCCGTGGCTTTGGTGTCGCTGGACGGGTCGGCCCACGACCCGGACCTGCTCACGGTCGAGGCCTTGGATGCCATGGTGGTCGCGGCCGGTGCGGATGCCGGGGCGTCGGATATCGCCATTGCCGTTCCCGCCTACTGGAAACCCAGCACGGTGCAGTCGCTGCGCAACGCATTGCGGACCCACCTGGGCTTCGTCCGCAGCGGCATGGCGCCTCGCCTGGTGTCGGATGCGATCGCCGCGCTCACCGGTGCCAACGCGGACCTGTGCCTCGCCGCGACCGGAGTGGTGGCGCTCCTGGATTTCGGTGGCACCGGCACGTCGGCGACCCTGGTGAGCCTGGCCGGCGATTTCGAGCTCCTCACCCCCACCATGCGGTACCCCGCCTTCTCCGGCGACGAGATCGACCAGGCGATACTGCTCACGGTGTTCGAGGAGTTGGGGCACGGCAGTGGGATCGACCCTGCCAGCACCGCCGGGGTGGGGCAACTCGGCCACCTCAGGGAGCAGTGCCGGGACGCCAAGGAGCGATTGTCGGCCGATGCGGCAGTCGAATGGGCCGCGGAGCTCGGTGGCCGCAGGTGCACCATGCGGCTCACCCGGGACGAGCTCGGTGACATGATCCAGGACCGGTTGAGCGGCTTCATCCATGCATTCGACGACATGCTGGTTCGTCACCGCAAGACCTGGGCGGACCTGTCTGCCGTGGTCACCGTCGGCGGCGGAGCCGCCATCCCCCTCATCAACGAGCGCCTCTCCGTGCATGGGCACCGGCCGGTCGTTTCCCCGGCCCAGCCCGCATTCGCCGCCGCCGCCGGCGCGTTGCTGGTCGCCTCGCGCGGCGAGGAACTGAATCGGCGGGCGCGCAGCTCGGTTGGCCTGCTCTCGGCGGCCTCCGCCGCCGGCGATGTCGTGGATCTCGGGGCCGGCGACGTGATGGTGATTGACGGCGAGGCCATGACGGAGCGCGAATTGGCCTGGTCGCAAACCGAAGACGGCGGCGCCGTCCGCGTGCGCTACAGCCCCCAGATCTTCCATGAGGACGGTCCGTCCGGCTGGTCGATGCGGCTGAACATGATCGAGCCGCCCAAAGAGCGATCGTGGCATCGGATCCGTCTTTCGCAGTTGATCATCGGCATGTGTGCCGTGGTCGCGATGACCTCAATCGGAGGTGTCGCCTACACCCTGGCCGGCATCGAAAACCGCCCCGCACCGCCGGTTGTCGCACCGCGGCCGATGCCGCAGTCCAGCCCGTCGGTGCCTAGCGTCATGCCGGAGCCGGTGATGCCCACGGCGCCGCCCAGCCCCGCGCCGGAACCCGCCGCCGAAGCGCCCCCGC
>CAIYOH010000275.1 GCA_903927745.1 uncultured Mycobacteriaceae bacterium | reverse complement strand
TGCGCCGGGCCGCCCGGCGATCGGAATGCCCGGCGCGGACACCGCGTCCGGGTTGAACGGCGCAGACAGGATGTCGGGGGGCGCCAAGAAGTCGGCGCCGCCGAAGGGCCCCCCGGAGACACCCGCGCAGGGCAGCGGGTTGCCGGGGGTGGGCAGCGCGCCGGCCGCCGGCGTGTAGGAGCAGGGCGTCCCGGGCGGTACGGCCGGTCCCGGGTGTTCCGGCGTGCCCTCCAGCAGCGTCGGCGCCGCCGGTGGTGCGCCGTTGGGGAACCGGGTGCCGTTCGGGTCGGGGAATTTGGCGGCGGGCAGCCCGGCACTGCGCCAGAACTCCTCGGGGTCGAGGCCGCGTTTCTTGAACGCGGCATCGATGAAGGGTTGCGTGATCTGCGGGAACGTGCCCAGGTTCTCCAGGATCACCTTGAAGAACGGACCCGACGCGACACTGTCGTTGAGGCCCGGCAGGATTTTTCCGATCTCGGTCAAACTCGTGGCGATGTCCTGCTTGTGCTTCACCAGCAGGTCGCTGACCTGACTCAGCTGCTCCAGAACGTGGGTCAGGTTCGGGTTGTCGTTGATCAGCCCCTTGACCTGCTGGGAGAACGCGGTGACGTTGGCCAGCAGCGCGTCGATGGCCTGGCCGCGTTCGTTGAACGCCGCCAGCAGCGTGTTCGCGTTGACCACGAGCCGGTCGACCTGCTGGCTGCGATCACCGAGCACGCTCGCCACCTGGTTGGCCTGGGCGAGCAGGTGCTTCACCGCCTCGTCGCGCTTGCCGATCGTGTCGGAGAACTTCGCCACGCCGTCCAATGCTGCGCTCAGGTGCGGGTACGTCTGATCGATCGTCTGCGACAGCGTGTCCAGCGACTGCTTGACGGTGTCGAAGTTCCACCCGGTGGCGGCTTTCGTGAAGTCGGCGAACGCATCGTAGATCTGGTAGGGGGTCGAGGTTTGACCGATCGGCAGGGTGGCCCCGGGGCGCAGCATCCGGCTGCCCCGGGATTCGACATCGAGGCTCCGCTTACCGAGGAGGGTGTCGGTGCGGATCGCCATGCGGCTCTCGGTGCCGACGGCATTGCCGCCGAGCGAGAATTTCATCCGGACGTGATCGCCGACGATGTCGATTCCCTCGACCGTGCCGACGTTGACGCCCGCGATGCGCACCTTGTCGCCTGTGCTGAGCCCGGCCGTGTCGGCGAACTCCCCGTAGAAGCTGGGCTTGGCGAACAACACCGGGACGCTGGTGATGCTCTGGCCCACCCCGATGACGAGCGCCAGGATCACGACGCCCATGAGCCCGATGTGGTATCGGTTCGACGGCTCCAGGGTTCTCATTGCGGGGAGCACCTCCCAGTCGGCTGCTGGAAGAGCCGGACCTCACGGACCGGCCCGCCGGGCTGCAACCCGTTCAGCTTGAACGAGATGTCGCAGGCGTAGAAGTTCACGAAGTCCCCGTAGGAGCCGATCGACCGACCGATCAGGTTCAGCCCATTCGGCAACTTGGTGAAATAGTCGTCCAAGTCATTGGCCTGATCGAGCAACGGCTGCTGGATCGCGTCAAACTCGTTGACGGTCGTGTGCAGCAGCGCCCGGTCCTCGGCCAGCAGGTCGGCCACCGTTCCGGCGGCGTTACTGAGGTGGGCCGTCCCGGCGGCCAGCGGGTCGGCGTGCTCCTTCAGCCCGGTGATGAGCACCTCGAGATTAGTGAGCGTCTGGTCGAACTCCTTGCGGTGCTTCACCGCGGTGTCCAGGACGAGGTTGAGATTCTTGACCACCTCGCCGATCGCCTGGTCCCGCTCGCCGAGATGCGACGTCAGCTGGGCCGTCTGGTCGAGTATGTCGTTGATGGTGCCGCCCTGACCCTGGAACACGGTGACGATCGCCGAGGCGATGGTGTTCACCTTCTCCGGATCCAACGCCCGGAACAGCGGCTTGAAGCCGCCCACGAGCGCGTCGAGGTCCAGCGCCGGCGACGTTCGCGTCAGCGGTATCACCCCGCCCGGCGGCAGGATCTTGTCAGCGCCTTCGCCCTCGCCGCGCTTGAGTTCGAGGTAGCGGTCGCCGATCAGGTTGAGGTAGCGAATGGACGCCGAGCTGGACTGATACAGCGGCAAGGAGCGGTCGATGTCGAATTCGACCCGAGCCCGCCTCCCGCCGTCGATCAGGAGCACCTTGTCGACTTTCCCGACTTCCACGCCGGACGCCCGGACGAACTGACCACTCCGCAAGCCGCTGGCATTGGCGAAGTCCGCGGAGTAGGAGTTGGTCCGACCGAAGCGCATCTGGCCGAACACGACGAAGATCGCCACGGTGAAGAGCAGCAGCGCCGTGGCGACGACGCTGAGCCTGATAATGGTGCCGGTGATTTTCATGGGTTGATCGTGTTATCCCCGACTTGGCGGCCCCACACGTACTCGTTGGCGTACGGCGACCCAGTGTCCAGGTGATTGTAGGGCGCGAGGCTGTTGCCCGTGTCGACCACCAGCGTCGGCGCGGGCCACAGGTCGTGGGTGATCTCCTGCCAGCAGCCCGGCGCGCCACCCGGACCGCCGTGTGCGTTGATCCGCGGCAGGTTCTCCGGATACATGTAGGGGTTAGGAGCGCCACCCAGCAAGCCGACCGCCGCACCCGCTCCGAAGGTGAGCGCGGCCGTCGCCGCCAGCGAGAGCGGGTTCAGCAGGAGCCCCAGACCCGACAGCAACTTGGACTCGGCGCGCAGCGAGTAGCCGTTGGAGCCGCCCAGCGTCTTGCGGGCCTTAATTTCGGCGTCGTGATAGTTGCGCAGCGTGCAGAAGATTTCCGGGCTGTAGGTGTCCAGGACCTGGGCGGTGGGCACCAGGTCGGCGGCCCCGCGCGCCAGGTACGGCCCACCGTTGTCGAAGATCTCCGCGCCGTTGTTGCCGAGCCCTGCGGCCGCCAGTAGCGCGGCGTCGAGGTTCTTCTGCTCGGCGTTGATGGTGCGCGCCGTGGGCACCGCGTTGTTGAGGAAGCCGAAGAAGTCCGGGGCCGCGTCGGCGTAGATGTCTGCGGTGGCCGCCAGTTTCTGAATGTCGCGGCGCCCCTGCGGCAAACGGGGGTTGACGTCGTCGAGGACGGTGTTGGCGTTGACGATCGACTGCCCGAACTTGTCGCCCAACCCGCTCAGCGCTTGGGCGGCGGCGCCCAGCGTCAGGTTCAGCTTGACCGGGTCCACCTGCTGCGCGATATCGGTCAGCGTCTGAAAGAGCGTGTTGACCTCGGTCGTCACCGACCGCGCATCGATCACCGTCTGCGGCGTGATCGCCTGCGACACCGGGTGCGCCGGCGTGGTCAAGGAGACGTACTTGTTGCCGAAGACCGTGGTGCCACGGATATCGGCCTCGACGTTGGCCGGGATCAGCGGAATGTACTTCGGGTTCACGTTGAGCTCGAACTTGGCGGCGGGCTTGCCGTCGCGCAGCACCTCGGAGATGGTGCCCACCCGTCCGATTTCGACGCCGTTATAGGCGACCTTCCCGCCCGGGTCCATCACCAGCCCCGCCCGCGAGGCCAACATGGTCAGCGTCGTCTTCGGCGTGAACTGGCCCCGAAACTGCATGTAGACAGCGGTGAACACGAGGAGGGCCAAGATCAGCGTCACCGCGCCCGCCCGGCGGTACGGGGGGAGCGTCGTCTTGTTGATTTTCGCGGGTGTCGTCATCGCGTCAACCCGTCAGGTTGAAGTTGGGGTTGACGCCGTAGAGCGCCAGCGCGCCGGACAGAACGACGACCTGCACCGAGACCAGCGACAACCGCATGGACCGGCCGACGGCTTCGCCGACACCGACGGGCCCGCCGCTGGCGGTGTAGCCGTAGTAGCAGTGGGTGACCATCACCACCACGGTGATGATGATCGCCTCGAGGAACGACCAGAAGACATCCTCGGGTCGCAGGAACGTCCGGAAGTAGTGATCGTAGGTTCCGGCGGATTGGCCGTAGAGCGCCGTGATGGTGAACTGGGGAGCCACGAAAGCCATGATCATCGCCAGGGCGTAGAGCGGGATGATCACCACCATCCCGGCGATGATCCGGGTGGCCGCCAGATACGAAATCGACTTGATGCCAATCACTTCCAGTGCGTCAATCTCTTCGCTGATGCGCATGGCGCCCAATTCGGCGGTGGCGCCCGCACCAACCGTGGCGGCCATCGCGATCCCGGTGACCACCGGGGCGGCGATCCGCACGTTGATCAGAGAGGCGAAAAACCCGCTGAAGGCCTCGACGCCGATGTTGCCCAGCGTCGCAAAACCCTGGATCGCGGCCAACGAGCTGCCGGACAAGGTCACAAACCCGACGATCGCAGCGGTGCCGCCGATGACGGCCATCGCACCGGTACCCAAGCCGATCTGGGCGATCAGCCGCAGCGTCTCCTTGCGGTAGCGGCTCAGCGCGTACGGGATTGCCCCGAAGGCGAGCGCCCCGAACCAGGCGATCCGACCGACATCATCGAACGCACGGGCGGCGCCGACGCCGAAGCGGTTGAAATTCTCTGCTAGCCGGGACCCTCCGGTGCGCGCCACTGCAGCGGTCGCCATGTCAGTGCCCCGTTCCGAAGCGGACGCCGATGGTCGTCAAGATGACGTTGACCGCGTACAGCGCGACCACGCACAACACGACGGTCTCGTTGACGGCGGTTCCGAGGCCTTTGGCGCCGCCCCGCACGGTCAGCCCGCGGTAGCAGCCGACCAGCCCGGCGATGAGGCCGAAGATCATTGCCTTGATGGTCGAGATCACCACTTCGGGCATTCCCGTGATGGTCGTCAGGGTCGCAAGATAGGCGCCACCCGACACGTTTTGCAGGTACACCCCGAAGAGGTATCCACCCACCAGGCCGACGGTGATCACCAATCCGTTGAGCAGCGTGGCGACCACGGTCGCGGCGATCACCCGGGGCACCACCATGCGGTGGATGGGGTCGATGCCCAGCACCTCCAACGCGTCGATCTCCTCGCGGATGGTCCGGGCGCCCAGGTCCGCGCAGATAGCCGTCGACCCGGCTCCCGCGACCACCAGCACCGTGGTCAAGGGGCCGAGTTGGGTGACCGCACCGATCGCCGCGCCGGCGCCCGAGAGGTCGGCGGCACCGACCTGGGCCAGCAGGACATTGAGGGTGAAGATGAGCAGCACGGTCAGGGGGATCGAGACCATGATGGTCGGCAGGAAGGCCACCCTCATGATGAACCAGCACTGCAGGATGAGTTCCCGCCACTGGAAAGGCCAGCGGAACAGCGCCTTCCCGGTCAACACACACATCCGGGAAAATCCGCCGATGGTGGTCAGCGGCCCCTCCAGGCGGTCGCGCAGGAAGCCGGCCAGATAGCGCCGCCGTTGAGACGTGGCCGTTGCCGTCACAGCACACTCCTCACAGCCGTCGTTGCCGTCCTGGGCGCGGGTGCTACCAGCGCCCACCGGAATCTACAGGATGACTTTTCGAGGTGTGAACTGCATCTCAGTAAATAACCCTCGGGAGCCCGCAGCCAACCTTCCGACACCAGGTCAGCCCCCTGTTTTCGTCATCGAATACGCGGAACCGTACCGAATCCGCAGCTCCGTTTTAAGCACCTTGCCGGCGGGGTTGCGGGGCAGCGCGTCGACGATCTCGAGCGCCTTCGGGTGCTTGTAGCGCGCCAGTCGCTCGGCCAGGAACTCCGCCAGGTGTTCGACTCGCAGGTCCTCGTCGGACACTGCCGCGACGGCGATGGGCACCTCGCCCCACTTCTCGTGGACGCGGCCGATGACGGCGACCTCGACGATGCCGGGATGGCCGGCGAGGACGTTCTCGACCTCGGCGCAGTAGACGTTCTCGCCGCCGGAGATGATCATGTCCTTTTTGCGGTCCACCACCCAGACGTAGCCCTCGTCGTCCATCCGCACGAGGTCCCCGGAGTGAAACCAACCGCCCGCGAATGCCTCCGCGGTGGCGTCGGGGTTGTTCCAGTAGCCGCTCATCAATGTGGGCGCGCGGTACACGATCTCGCCGACCTCGCCGACGGGCACGTCGTTCATGTCGTCGTCGACCACGCGGGCGGCCACGGTCGGGATCACCCGGCCGACGGATCCACGTTTCCGGATGGCGTCCTCGCCGAGCAGCATGCAGGTGACCGGCGACATCTCGGTTTGGCCGAACGCCGCAAGTATCTGGGTACCGGGAAAGGTTGCCGACATCTCCCGCAGCAGCGCGTCCGACGCCGGGGCAGCCCCCCACGACATCACCCGCAGCCGAAGCTCGCGGGGCCGGATCCGCTGTTCGGCGCAGACGGCCTGCCACTGCGCGGGAACTAAGAAGATGCCGGTGACCTTCTCGGCGGCCAGCACGTCGAGCAACTGGCCCGGGTCGAAGGCACCGATCGGATAGATCACGGTGGGCCTGCCGAGCATGATCCCGGTGAGCATGTTGCCAACTCCGGCGATATGGAAGAACGGGACACCGACGAACCCGATGTCGTGGTTGAGGTCGGCGCCGCTGGTGTAGAGGGCGGTCATCGCCTGCCCGGTCAGGTTGGCGTGAGTCAACACGGCGCCCTTCGGCCGGCCGGTGGTGCCCGAGGTGTACATGATGAGCGCGGGCGAGTCGCTGGATACGTCGGCCCCGTCGGTCGCCCCGGTCGCCCCGGTCGCCCCGGTCCCGTCGTCCGCCCCGGTCCCGTCGGCCTCAGCGATCAGGTCTTCGTAGCCGAGGACGCCGTCGTTGGTGGAACCACCGGCTGCGACGACCGTCGCCAGCAGAGGCCGGATCTCGCGGACGCCGGTGGCCACCGTAGTCAGCACCGGTTCGGTGATCACCATTCGCGCTTCGCAATCCTCGACCAGGAAGGCGATTTCAGGGGAGGTGAGGCGGAAGTTGAGCGGGACCGCGATCGCCCCGAGCATGTTCACGGCCAGCACCGACTCGACGAATTCGGTCCGGTTCAGCATCAGGATCATCACCCGGTCGCCGTCACCGACCCCCCGCCGGCTCAGCGCGCCGGCCAGCGCCGCGACGCGGTTCTGCAGCCCACCCCACGTCACGGTGTCTCCGAGGAACCTCAGCGCCGTCGCGTCCGGCGTCATGAGCGCGTGGCGCTCAACCTGGGTGACCCAGTTCTGCCGCCGGGCCCGGTGGAGCCGGTCGGTCTCCCGCGTCCCAGCCGTCGCGTGGACGGACGTTTGGGCGGTCGACACCTGGCCTCCATTCCGTGTGTTGCCCGGGTCACACTGCCGGTCTCGGTAACCCTATGGGGGTGGGGCGCCCGCTGACAAGGAGGGGCTACCCGGCGGCCCCCCGGCCCCCAGGTGCTCGGCACGCTGCTTGAGGTTCTCGGCGAGCTGGTCGAGGACGGTGTTCATCAGTTGCTTCACCATTGGCGCGGGAATCGGCATCGTGGTCTCGACATCGATGTCCACCGTCAGCAGGCTCGACGCACCCATCGACACCACGCTGAACAGTTGCTCCTGCTTGGCGAAGAGATCACCCTGCTGCAGGACGGTCTGGATCTGGTTCTCCCCGGGGTAGTACACGGCCTGGATGAACGTGCTCGGCGTGCCTTGAATCTCGGTGTCGAGCCGCAGCTGGCTGGGGCGCCCATCGTCGTAGCGGGCGAGCACCCACAGGCCTGAGATCCCCTCGTTCCACTGCGGGTACGCCTCGAAGTCACCGACGATGCCCATGATCGCCCCGGCGTCGGCACCGACCTCCACGGTCTTGCTCAGTACTGGCATGGGCGAAGCATAGGCACCGCTGCGCGGTCCCCGTCCTAATCCGCGTCATCCACGCGCGCCGTGGTCAGCAGGGCGCGAACGGTGTCGGGGATGACGACCGGCGTGCGGGTGAGCCGGTCGACGTAGACGTGCACCCAGTGCCCGAGCGCGGTGATGGGTTGCGCCCCGTCGTCACGCGCCCGGAACACGCCAAGCCGGTAGGTGGCGCTGCTGCGGCCCAGGCGCGTCACCGCCAACCCCACCGCGAGGCTCTCCGGGAAGTGCAGTTCGGAGTAGTAGCGGCAGCCGGACTCGGCGACGATTCCCAACGCGGGCATGGTGATCGGGTCGAGGCCGGTGCCGGCGCTGATCCACGCGTTGATCGCGGTGTCGAACAACTGGTAGTACACGGCGTTGTTGAGGTGGCCGAACACGTCGTTGTCCGCCCACCGGGTTCCCACCGGCCACAGCACCGGAAAATCGTTGCTGCTCAGGTTGTCCGGTGCCGGCGGCACCCCGGGAACCTTGGGATCCGCTGGACCTGGCGCCATGGTTGTATTCCATCATGGTCGGAATTCGGGGTGCCGTGCTGCATCGGGTCGGCGCGCCCCGCCCCTACGCCACGTCGCGGCCGATCAGCATCGTCGATCTCGAGCTGGATCCGCCCGGCGACGACGAGGTGCTGGTGCGCATCGAGGCGGCCGGCGTGTGTCACTCCGACCTGTCGGTGGTGAACGGCACCAGGCCGCGACCGGTGCCAATGCTGCTCGGTCACGAGGCGGCCGGGATCGTCGAGGCGGTCGGGAACAGCGTCCACGATCTGCCCGTAGGCCAGCGGGTGGTGCTGGTGTTCCTACCGCGCTGCGACGACTGCGCGGCGTGCGAGACGCAGGGCTTGACGCCGTGCGAACCGGGGAGCGAGGCGAACGCCGCCGGGATGCTGATGGGCGGCGAAAGCCGGCTCGGCCTGGATGGCCGCTCGGTGCATCACCACCTCGGAGTCTCGGGGTTCGCGACGCACGCGGTGGTCAACCGGGCCAGCGCGGTCGCTGTGCCTCATGACGTGCCGCCGGACGTCGCCGCGCTGCTCGGCTGTGCGGTGCTCACCGGCGGCGGCGCCGTGCTCAACGTCGGCGACCCACGCCCGGGTCAGTCCGTCGCGGTCGTCGGATTGGGGGGCGTCGGTATGGCGGCGATGCTCACCGCGTTGACCGTCGACGACGTGCGCGTCATCGCCGTGGACCCGTTGCCCGACAAGCTGGCGGCCGCCCTCCGGTTGGGCGCGCACGAGGCCTACACACCGCAGCAGGCCACCGACGCCCACGTGCGGGCCACCGTGGTGGTCGAGGCGGCCGGCCAACCCGCCGCGCTGGACACCGCGATCGCCCTGACCGCCCCCGGCGGCCGCACCATCACCGTCGGGCTGCCGCCTCCGGATGCCCGAATCAGCCTGTCGCCGTTGGGATTGGTCGCCGAGGGCCGCTCGCTGATCGGCAGCTATCTCGGCTCGTCGGTGCCGGGTCGCGACATCCCGCGGTTCGTGGAGCTGTGGCG
>CAIYOH010000274.1 GCA_903927745.1 uncultured Mycobacteriaceae bacterium | reverse complement strand
GGTTGACCGCGACCCGCGCCCGCAGCGCCCTGGTGCTGGTTCGCGGTAGGCCCACCGACCAGCTACCCGGGCCCGGGCGCCAGCTCAACGCCATCGCGGCCGCCGCGGGCTGGCCGAACAACGACGGCGGCGAGTTCCTGGACAACTATTTGCGGGTCACCCGGCGGGCAAAAGCCGTCGTCACCAAGGTGTTCGGCAGTTGAGTCAGCAGAGCGGCCCGCCGGGTGCGAGGTTCGAGGTGCTCAGTGCGGCGGACGCCGATCGGGTTCGGGCCCTGTACGCGCCGCTGGCCGCCGAGATCCGCGAACTCATCGACGTGGTGATTCGGACCGAGGCCGATGACAACGCCGTCGCCGAGGCGCATGCGGCGATCCGGGCTGCCACCGAGGCCCTGCGGCACAAAACCCGCCCGGCCGGGGTGACCTACCTCGTCAACGACCGCGCGCTGGTGGTGGGCAATGCGGCGATCGGCGTGTGCAACCCGATCGCCCCGCCCCTCGTCGTCCACCACGAGGGCGGCGGCCGCTGCTGGAGCGAGTTCGTCCTCGGATCGGCCTACGAGGGACCGCCGTCGCTGGTGCACGGCGGCGTGAGCGCGCTGGTGCTCGACCACATGCTCGGGGAAGCGGCCAGTGAGGGCTTGTCCAAGCCACGTTTCACCGGAACCATCACCGTGAAGTATCTGCGCGGCACCCCGCTGGGGCCGCTGCGCGGCGAGGCGTGGATCGACCGCCATGAAGGGGTCAAAGTGTTTGCACGCGGCTCTATTTCGGATGCCGCGGGGATTACAGTCGAGGCAGAGGGAGTGTTCATCGAACCGTCGTGGGTGCGGGAGGCTCAATGAAATTTTACGTCAGTAGCGCGTTTCTGGACACGCGCGAGATCATCGATATCGCCAGGGCGGCGGACGATCTCGGGTATGAGGGAATCGCCATCCCCGACCACGTCGTCAACCTGCAGACGCTGGACACCCCGTACCCGTACACCAAGGATGGTGAACGGCGCTGGCAGCCGTTCACCGACTGGCCCGATCCGTGGGTGCTCGTCGGCGCGCTGGCCCAGGTGACCACGCGGCTGCGCTTCGTCACCACCGTCTACATTCCCGCGATGCGCAACCCTTATTCGGCGGCCAAAGCGATTGGCACGGCCGCGGTTCTGGCATCGGGCCGGGTGGAGCTTGGTATCGGCGTCGGCTGGTGCCGGGAGGAGTTCGCGTTGATGGGCGAGCGGTTCGACGCCCGGGGCAGGCGCACCGACGAGATCATCGACCTGATGCGCGCGCTGTGGTCCCCGGGCTGGGTCGAGTTCGACGGCGAGTTCTACCCGACGCCGCCACTCGAGATGGAACCGACTCCGCCGCCGATCCCGGTCTATGCCGGCGGGCTCAGCGACGCCGCGCTGCGCCGCGCCGCCCGCAACGACGGCTGGATCGGCGACCTGATCAGTACCGACCAGGCCATCGAGTCTGTGGGCCGAGTGCGGGAACTGCGTGCCGAGGCCGGATTGACCATGGACGACTTCACGGTGATCACCCCGCTCACCGACGCCTACACCGCGGCGCACTACCAGCGCGCCGCCGACGCCGGGATCACCGGCATCATCACCATGCCGTGGATGTTCTACGGCGGACCGGATGCCACGCTGGCCGAGAAGGTCGACGGCATGCGGCGCTTCCGCGAGGACCTGGCGCTCGATGGGTGACCGCGCGCCGCGACACAAGCACCATCACGCCGCGACACTGAAACCACGCACACGACACGCCGTCGAAGCTCGCCATGGTTTATGTTTCGCGTCCGCCGAGGTCACGGAACCGGGTAGGTGAACACCCGATCGCACGCATCCCGGGTGGTGGCGATCAACCGGGCGTTCGGCTCATCGACCTCATCGACCCACGCGGCGGCCGCCGCAGGTGTGCGACCGCCGGCGATGTGACGCTCGATCAGGCGCGCTCGCCGCACCTCCGCGGGGCAGTCGATGTAGTACAGCCTGTTCAGCGCAGCGCGCACCGGCGCCCAGCCGGCATCCGTGAGGCCCAGGTAGTTGCCCTCGGTGACCACCAGCCGGCTGCCCGCCGAGATGACGCCGCCCGCGGCGACGGGTTCGTCGAGGTCGCGGGAGAAGTCGGGGACGAACACGTCGCGGTGGCCGTAATCGCCGATCACCCGGTCCAGCATCGCGACGTAGCCGGCCACGTCGAAGGTGTCGACGCCACCCTTGCGGCCACGTCGACCGAGTTGGTCCAGGATCGCGTTCGACAAATGGAAACCGTCCATCGGCAGGTATGCCGCTGAGCCGGGCGTCGCGGAGTCGAGCTTACCGACAAGGGTTTCCGCGAGCGTCGTTTTCCCGGCCCCCGGGGGTCCGGTCAGTCCGATGACCACCCGGCCGGGCACCGAACCCAGCAGATCGACCGCTTCGGCGATCAGCGTGTGGATCGCCTTCACGATGTGCCCACACCTCTGCTGATCGGGGCCGGCACACCGACCTGGCTCAGATCGCGAATCGCTGCTATGTTATCAACGATAACACTCTCGCTGGGAGGACCCGCTCATGAGCAACCGTTACCTCGAGGGCGCCTACGCCCCGCTGCAGCAGGAGTACACGCTGGCCGATCTCGACGTGGTCGGCCGGATCCCGGACTTCCTCGACGGGCGCTACCTGCGTAACGGACCCAACCCGATCGGCCGGATCGATCCCGAGCACTACCACTGGTTTGCGGGCGACGGCATGGTGCACGGTGTGCGCCTGCGCGACGGCAAGGCCGAGTGGTACCGCAACCGGTACGTGCGCGGTCCGCAGGCCTGCAGGGCACTGGGGGAGCCCGTGTCGACAGGCCAGTTCAAAATCTCCGCGCTGGGTGCCAACACCAACGTGATCGGCCACGCCGGCAAGACGCTGGCCCTGGTCGAAGGCGGCATCGCCCAGTACGAACTCACCGACGACCTTGACACCGTCGGGGTGTTCGACTTCGACGGGACGTTGCCCGGCGGCTACAGCGCCCACCCGAAGCGGGATCCGGAAACCGGTGAGCTCCATGCCGTCACCTACGGCATGGAGCGCGGCAACACGGTGCAGTACTCGGTGATCGGGGTTGACGGCCACGCCCGTCGCACCGTCGACATCACCGTCAACGGCAGCCCGATGATGCACGACTTCTCCCTGACCGAGAAGCACGTCGTGTTCTATGACCTCCCCGTCACCTTCGACCCGGCGTTGGCCGCGGAGATGACGGCGCCTAAGCCGTTGCGGCTTCCGGCACGGCTGATGATGTCGGCGCTGATCGGGCGCGTCCGGATTCCAGACCCGCTGATGGCGCGCCAGTCGACATCGAACAGTGCCGAGCGTCGGTTCCCGTACGGGTGGAACCCGCGCTACCCGGCCCGCATCGGCGTCATGCCGCGCGAGGGCGGCGACGCCGACGTCCGCTGGTTCGACGTCGAGCCCTGCTACGTCTTCCACCCGATGAACGCCTACGACGAGGGCGACACGATCATCCTGGACGTGGTGCGGCACCCGAAGATGTTCGATACCGAGCGGCTCGGCCCTGACGAGGGAGCGCCCACGCTGGACCGCTGGGTCGTCGACCTCGCCGACGGGAAGGTTCGCGAATCCCGCATCGACGACCGCGGCCAGGAATTTCCCCGCATCGACGAGCGGCTGGTCGGCAGGCGGCACCGCTACGGCTACGCGGCGGCCTTCGGTGATGAGAACGACGGCACCGACCGGCTGCACAAGCACGACTTCGTCGGCGGCGGTGCGGCCGAGCGCGCATTCGGGGCCGGAAAGCAGCTGAGCGAGTTCGTCTTTCATCCACGATCCATCGACGCCGCTGAGGACGACGGCGTCTTGATGGGCTACGTGTACGACGCGGCGACCGACCGCAGCGAGCTGGCCATCCTCGATGCGCAGACGTTGCAGGACGTGGCCTCGGTCAAACTCCCGCATCGAGTACCAGCGGGCTTCCACGGAAACTGGTTGCCGACGGCCGGATAAATCGGCCCCCTGAGTTCGATGCCGCACCTCCAGGGATAGGCCCAGCCGACGATCGACGCGGCGCGCAAGCACAGTTGGACGCCGTCGCGCACAAGACCAAGAAGTATCAGGACGAGGTCGACTCGGCGTAAGGGCCGCTAAGCCGTATCGCCTGAAGCGATGTTGTGGTCGCGAATCTTCCGACCCTCGTTATAGATCCGTCGCGCCTGATTTGCGCGGAGGAAGATGAGAGCGACAAAGAGGACTACACCTACTCGAGGTGTGGTCAGCAGTCCCAGGACAACTGCGATCAGATGTCCGAAGGCCCCGCCGAGTGTCCAGAGCGTGACCTTGCGCCAGATCGGCCCGAAGCGGGGTGTCGTCCATAGCTGCGGACTTCTCCAGATGATCCCTAACAGGATGGACCAGCTAATACCCATGACGAAGGCGAGAAATCCGTACAGCTCGATCGCCGTGCGTTCGTCGACAACGTTGCCGTCGCGAAATGCGGCTGCCAGAACCGCGGTCGGGTACGGCAGCACTACCGCGCTCAACAGGACTCCAAGATTGGCCCACAGCAACGGTGTCGTAACCCCTCGAATGTTGTGGAAGGTCGAGGAGTGGTTGATCCACATGACACCGATGTAGATGAACGAGATCAGGAATGCGACATAGGCGAACCGTTGACTCGACACCATAGTGGACAGGCGACCGGGGACGAAGCTGTCGACGCGGAGGTCGAGCACGAGCAGGGTCATCGCGATCGCCAGCACTCCGTCACTGAAGGAATCAACCCGCCTCACCGATAAGGGGCTGAGAAGCTTCTGCTGGGGTTGAGCGTCGCTTGGCGGGGTGTTCTCCATCGGCTCTACCGCGTTGTCTCTCGCTCGGCCGCCTGCACCAGCCGTCCCGCAAAGAATCCGACGGCGCCGCTGAGCGCGGCGCGCAGCGCGGGGCCCGTCCCGGCGATCCGCTCGGTGAATGACCCGTTCCAGCAGATGTCGGTGCCACCGGCGGGGTTCGGCGTCAGAACCACCTCGCCGAGGTAGTCCTTCACCGGACTCGAGCCCACCATTG
>CAIYOH010000273.1 GCA_903927745.1 uncultured Mycobacteriaceae bacterium | reverse complement strand
GTCGCGCGGCTGCGCGCGCAACACGGGCATGTGCTGACGGCCCACCTGCTGGCCCGCCGGCATGCCGCGGCGCTGCGGGCGTTGCGCTACGGGCTGCACCGCGGCGGCATGCGGGGCCTGCCGGCGGCGAGCGGCCGGGCCGCGACCGTGGTGCGGGTCGCGCTGTCGCGCCTGGGGTGCCCCTATGTGTGGGGCGCGACCGGTCCCGGCCAGTTCGACTGTTCCGGGCTGGTCCAATGGTCCTACGCACACGCGGGGGTTCACCTGGAGCGCACCACCTATCAGCAGATATACGAGGGCATCCCGGTGCCCAGGTCGCAGGTGCGCCCAGGCGACCTCGTCTTCCCGCACGCCGGGCACGTGCAGCTGGCGATCGGTAACAACCTGGTGGTCGAGGCCCCCTACCCGGGCGCGTCGGTGCGCATCAGCCCGCTCGGCGCCGGCATCGCGATTCGGCGTCCGGTGTGACGGCTAACTCGATAGCTGCCCTTCGGGCGCGGCAGGCACAGCTGGCCAACCAGCAGGCCGCCGTCGCCGGCGCCGACCGCGCCCTGGCGCAACTGCTTGCCGACGTCCACGCCGAGATGCGTCAGGGCGCTCGGCGGCTCGACGCGATCGCTGGGGAGATCGACGCTGCCGCCGCTCGCGGCGACGGTCTGGCCGTCGACACGCCCCTGGGGGTGCGGGAACTCCAGAGGTTCCTGCTCGTCAAGCAACGGGAGATGGCCGCCATCGTCGCAGACGCTTGCGAAATTGCGCGCGCGAAAAGTGTTGAGCTACGGAATCTTCGAACGTTCTACACCGCATAGCCGGGGGATCGAGGCCGCGGGTCCCCAGGCGCCGGCGTCGTGAATTGTCGCCCACGCGGTGCCTCGGTACTGTCGCCGGGCATGAGCGTGGCGCCGCCGGACCCCGAACAGGGCGCCGCCGCGCAGGCCATCGCGGCCGCGGAAGCCGCCCTGGCGCAGCAGAACACGGCAAGCTCTCAGCTCGACATGCAGGTGATCGCTGCGATCCTCAACGCCCACCGCGAGACCGTGCAGGGTGGCGAGGCGCTCACCGCGCTGCAGCGCGACATCGAGGCCGCCGTCGAGACGCGCTCCGATCTCGACACCCCCGCGGGGGCGCGCGACTTCCAACGGTTCCTCATCGGCAAGCTCCGGGACATCCGCGCCGTCGTCCTCGACGCCCGCCTGGACGCCACGTCGAAGTCGGCTCTCATGGCCGCCTGGACATCGCTGTACGAAGCCTCCCGATCCCCGCGCACCGAACCGGACGCCCCGCGTGAGCAGGTGCCAGCGTCGAACCCACCCGCCGTCCCCGCCCTGGCCGATGATCCTGACAGCACTGTCGATCTGCCGCCCGACGCGCTACCCCTCGTGGATCCCGGGTCGACGGCTCCTACGACGGCACCGCCTCCTGCTGTGGCGACACCGCCGCCGGTGCCGCCGAGCGTGCCCGCTATCGGGGCGGCACCGGGTTCCCTCGGCGGCTGGGGGCTGCCGCTTCCATCCCTGCAGGGGGGCGCCGGAAACGATTCGGCGCTGGGGCCACGGGATGACGTGGGGTGGAGGCGCCGCGGCCGCGATGACCCCGACGCGGACCATCACGGCGAGCCGGGACACCGCGATGAGCCGCATGCCCGGGATGCGTCCACGCACGACCCCGAGTCGCCGGCGGCGCCAACAACGGTGACGCTTCCCGACGGCCAGACGGTGACGGTGGCCAGCCCGCAGCTCGCGGCCGCGATCACAGCGGCTATCGGCGGCACGCCGATCGCAGATGCATTCCGCCAGCAGGGAATAACGATCCCCGAACCCGGAACGGCAGTCACCGAACCCGTCGATCCACACCAGCTCAGACCCGGCGACGTCGGCATCTTCACCGACCGTCACGCCCTCGCGCTCAGCAGGGATGCAGCACTGCTTGACGGTCAGATTCAACGCATCGCCTCCGTAGACGGCCCGAACTTCCTAGGCTGGGAACATCCGCCGGCCGCGTCCGCACCCGCGGCCGCACCGGCCGAGCCCGCCACACCCGCACCGACCCGCCCGGCCGCCGCGCCGGCCGGCCCGCACACAAGACCCGCCGGCCCGCCCGGCGGCGGATGACAGGAGACACACAATGGCAGAACCGATCCGCGTGGAGCCCGCGAAGCTGCGCGACGCCGCTGTGCATCACCGGGACATCTCCGACTACCTGCGCACCGTCCCGTCCTCGCATGCCGCGATTCAGCAGAGCCTGGACTCGCTGGGGCCGGTGTTCGGCGAGTTCCGCGACGCCGGGCGCGAGTTGCTCGAGCTGAGGCGGCGGTGCTACGAGCAGCAGGCCGACGATCACGCCGACCTGGCCGAGAAGCTGACCACATCGGCGGCGGCGTGGGAGCAGCACGACTCCGACGCTGCGCGCGACTTCCGCGGAATCGTCGAGGGGGGTGGATGAGCGACGCCAACCCCGCTTTCGACACCGTCCATCCCAGCGGACACATCCTCGTCCGCTGCTGCCGCGGCGGGTACGTGCACAGTGTCGCGCTGACCGAGGAAGCGATGGCCACCGACTCCGTGACGCTGGCGCAGGGAATCGTGTTGACCGCCGACGTCTCTTGCCTCAAGGCGTTGCTGGAAGTCCGTGACGAGATCGTGGCTTCGGGACACACGCCGTCGGCCCAGGTGCCGACGTCCGGAGATCTTGATGCGGCGATCGAGAAGTTACTGGCGCACTCCTTGCGCCGGCGCGCGACTCGCTAGGCGCAGCAGGTGTCCGGGTTACAGCAGCCAGGGTCTGGCCGCGTCGGGATCTGGCGCGATATCCGTGGGCGGCTCGACGGGACTGGCGCCGAACAACTCTCGGGCGCGGGCGATCAGGGCGCGCACCTCGTCTAGTTGCTGCTGCAGCGCAGAATCAGCCATGGCCCCACGCTACCCAGGCCGCGCCGGCGGCACAATTCACCGCGTGCCCGCGTGCCGGTAGTCTCGACCGGTGGCGATCTTCGGTCGGATCATGGCGCGCCGGCGCTTGCGGAAAGCCACCCGGGAAGCGATGGCGATTCCGGCGTTCAGCTCCCCCGCGGACTGCACTCCCTGGGTCACCGGCGGGCTCTGGCCCGCGGAGTTGGCGACCGTGCGGCCCGAAAACGCGTCCCTGGCTGAGCATCTCAGGGTCGACCTGGAGCGGATCACCAGGAGCGCCAACAACGATTTGACACTCCTCATGCGGGCCGGGCTGCCCGAGCCCGCCCGTCGGGCAGAGGAAGCGCGGATCGTCGACGACGCCCGCGCCCGCGCCGAGCGACGGGTCGCGCTGACCGTTCGTGCGCTGCGGGGCCCGACGCCGGGGGCGGGTCCCCGACCGCCGGGCCTGGACACGACGCGCGTCATGCCCGCCGTCCAAGACGCGATGCCGGACCCCGAACCGGAGCGGCCCGGCCGTCACCGGGCCGCCGAGACGCCGGATCTGAATTGACGCTTTTCGCAGGGGGCGGCGATACTGGCCCCGTGTCGGGGTCGGGCGGTCGCGCGGATCTCGGCGACGCAGACCTCGTCGACTCGGTCCTGCGGGACCTCAGCGCGACGGCCGACAAGTGGGAGGCGCTGCTCGCCCAAGCCGAGGCCGTCACCTTCAGCGTCGACCTCGGGGACGTACATGCCGTCGCCAACTCCGACGGCCGGCTGCTCAGTTTGGTGTTGCACCCCGGCGTGATGACCGGCTACACCCACGGCGAGTTGGCCGACAGGGTGAACCTCGCGATCACGGCGCTACGGGACGAAGCCGAGGCGGACAGCAAAGCCGCCTACGACGGCCCGCTGCACTGAGATGCCCGGAATAACCTTAATTAACGCTCACGTAAGATAACTATAGATGCATTAACCTTAACTATGGGTATCTTTACGGAAGGTTACTTGTGGAACGGCGACTTGTGAGTTGGCCCCCGCACCGTAGCGAAATCCGCCCCTGGAAGCCATCTGAGCGGCGGGGAAGCCGCGCTGACCGGACCCTGGCCATCATCGAGGTGTCGATCCCTCCGCGGATCGGGACCCTGAGCTACGACCCGGCCGGTGCGACGGCCCGCGACCACGAGGCGGCTCTGATCGCGGTGGCCACCCTCGAGGCCAGCTACGGTCAGCACTTGGCGCCGTTGGCCGACTTCCTGGCGCGAAGTGAGTCGGTCGCATCGTCGAAAATTGAGCACATCGACGCCGGCTGGAATGCCTTCGGAAAAGCGGTGGCCGGCGCCAAGGCGAGCAACGAGGCCCACGCCCAGTTGGCCGCGGTGCGTGCCCTGACCGAACTGGTCAACACGGCGGGCAGCGGCCCGATCGACCTGCCCGCCGTCCTGCAGGCCCACCGTCTGCTCATGACACCCGACTACTACGCTGTCGCCGAGGCCGGTGGGTTGCGTACCGTGCAGAACTGGATCGGCGGCAGCGACTACACCCCGATCAACGCCATGTTCGTGCCGCCCCCACCCGAGCTGGTGGCGGACCTCATGGCAGATCTTCTCGTGTTCGCCAATCGTGCTGATCTGCCGATCCTGGCCCAGGCCGCGATCGCTCACGCCCAATTTCTGTCGATCCACCCGTTTACCGACGGCAACGGCCGGATCGGGCGGGCACTGATAGCCGCGATCCTGCGCCGCCGCGGACTCACCCGACGCATCACCGTGCCGCTGGCATCGGTGATGCTGGCAGACACTGGACGCTACTTCGACAAGCTGATCGCTTACCGACATGGTGATGCCGACGGGTTTGTTGACTATGTCGCCAGCGCAGCGATCCACTCCTGCGCCGCTGCCGCGGACTCCGCTGCGGCACTGGCCGCGCTACCCGATCGGTGGCGCACCATCGCCCGCTCCCGTGCCAACTCCGCTGAAGCGACCTTGATCGCCCACCTGCTGGCAACTCCGATCTTCAATGCCATTGACGCGGCCGCGATCACCGGAAAATCTGAGGTCAGCACCTACAACGCGATTAACCGCCTCACCGAAGCCGGAATCGTCGACGTGTTGTCCTCCAACAAACGAAACCGTGTCTGGGCTGCCCGCGACGTGCTCGCCGAACTGGACGCCCTGAGCAAAGCGATTGGGCACCGCTCGGCCGCCGCGCGGTCCGCCACAGCATCCGGTGCCCGGAGTCGCGATCCGCGGAGTTGACGTGAAAACCTGACGCTGCGCGCGCTCATCGCCCGCCGCCGGGAGGCCCCGCGAAGGCCTGCGCTATCTCCAACCAGCGCTGCGCGTCGGCCCCGCTGGCCGCGACGCGGAGGCTACTCAGCGGGCGTCGTTGCGTGACGAGGAAGCAGAAATCCTCGGCCGACCCGGTGACCCGCTGCGCGGCGTCCGGCGGTCCCCACGACCACACATCGCCGCTGGGGCTGTGCAGTTCGACCAGGAACGGCTCCGCCGGGGCGGGCAGATTGTTGACGAAGAACGCGAAATCCCGGGTGCGCACCCCCAGATGCGCGATCGAGCGCAGTCGATCGGTGGCCGGCCGCGCGACGCCGAGCGCGTCGGCGATGTCGAGACCGTGCGCCCAGGTCTCCATCAGCCGCGCCGTCGCCATCGACGCCGCACTCATCGGCGGCCCGAACCACGGCAGCTTCCGGCCGTCGGTAACGCCCGGCAGCGCGTCATGCAGCAGCCCGCGGGTCGCCCGCCATTCGGTGAGCAACTCCGCCGGGGGCATGGCCGCCAACTTTTCGGCGGCGGCGTCGACGAACCCGGTCGGATCGGCCTCGGCGGCACGCTTTTCCTGGTCGAACGCGGCCTCATCGGTCACCGAGGTCAACGCCAACCGGTCGCTCCACAACAGGTGCCCGATCTGGTGGGCGACTGTCCAGCCCGGCGCGGACGTCGACTCGGCCCAGCGCTGCGCGGGGAGCGACGCCACCAGCGCATCGAGGTCGTCGCTCTCGGCACGCAGGTCGACGACGATGTGTTCGAGACCGGCGGACACCATCTCCGTACTTTAGCGACCGCTGGCCGCTGCGCGGCGGCGGCCGATGATGCTGTGCGCGAGCAGCCCCCCGAGGTAGATCACCGCACCGAACAGCAAGAACGCCGGCGCGCACCCGTCGTCGGGAACCAGCATGGCCGCCACCGTGATCGCCACAATGAAAGCCACCCAGAACAGGGCGTCCTGGACCGCGAACACGTGCCCGCGCAGGGCGTCGTCGACGTCCATCTGCATCGCCGAATCCGCGCACAGCTTGACCACCTGGCCGGCCGCACCGAGCAGGAAGCTGCACGCCACCATCACCGGGATCGTCAGCGTGGCGGTCGGGAGCTGCGCGACGGCGGCGCCCATCAGCGCGCCGTTGGCCGTGGTGTAGCGCCCCCAGCGACGTATCAACGACGGCGTCAGCACGTTGCCGAGGAACGCCCCGAGGCCCGCGACGGCGAAGAACAGCAGGGCGGTGCCCAAGCCCCCCGCGACGTGAGCGGCGAGGTGGTGGACCAGCAACAGCATCACCAGCGAGTTGATCCCGACCACCATCCGATGCGCGGCCAGGCCGGACAGGGCGGCCGCCACCGTCGGGTGCGCAGCCACCGCGCGCAGGCCGTGCAGCCATCCGGTCACCACGGCGTAGCCGACCGGGCCGCGGATCGCGCGCCGGGTGTCGTCGGGGCCGAGCGCGTGCGGGCCGAACCGCAATGCCAGCAGCAGCGCGAGCGCCACCGGGATCGCGGTAAGGACGATGACGGCCGAGGCACCGTTGTCGCCCGCCCCGACGACCATGCGCGGCACCAGCATGAAGTTCGCGCCCAGGAAGGCGGCGGCCGCCCCCACCACGTTGGCCACCGAGTTCATCGTCACGACCTGGTCGCGGGGCACCACGTGCGGCAGTGACGCCGACAGCCCGGACGCAACGAACCGGGAGGTTCCGTTGGCCAGCAGCGCCGCAAGCAGCAGAGGCAGCTCGCCGGCGCGGACGGCCAGGATGGTGGCGATCGTGGCGATCAGACACAGCCGGACCACGGTGGCGCCGACAATCACCAACCGCCGGTCCCAGCGATCCAGCAGGGCGCCGGCAAACGGCCCCAGCACCGAGTACGGCAGAAAAAGCACCGTGAACGCCCGCGCGATGGCCATCGGGTCGGTGGCGCGATCCGGGTTGAACAGCAGCGCCCCGGCCAGCCCGGCCCCGAACAGCCCATCCCCGAACTGACTCGCGATGCGCAGCTGCAGCAGTCGCCAGAAATCCGGTAAGCCGCGCACCGACCGCCACAGGTCGGCGTGCGCGCCCGAGTTCAACCGGGTAGGGATCACCGAACCGACTTCCACGAGGGTGGTGCTGCGCCCGGGGGCGGCGCCGCATTCTTCACAGTACAAAGGCTTCCGCAAGTGCTTGACGCGCTGATGCCGCGTATAGCGCTAGCACGGCTAGCGTGAATAGCGCTTCTCGTGGTAATGTCGTGCGTTGTGGAAACAATCACGAGCACCGAGGCGAAGAATCGGCTCAACGCGCTCTTGGCCGAAGTCGAACGCACCGGCGAATCAGTGACCATTACCAATCACGGTCGGCCAGTCGCCATGCTCGTACCCATGCGGCCCGTCCCGCGCCGATTTGGTCAACTCCCAAACCTGTTGGTGCCCGGGAACTTCGACGATCCGTTGCCGGAGTCCGAGCTTGCTCAATGGGATGGCACCGAACCATGAATGTGCTACTGGACACGCATATCCTTCTGTGGCTGGTCAGCACACCATCGAAAATCGAGGATTCTGCGCTGACAGTTCTGTCCAGCCCTGACAACACCGTGTGGGTCACCGCCGCCTCCGCGTGGGAGATCGGCATCAAGACACGCCTAGGCCGGCTCGATGGCGAGACGCTTCTCTCGACGTGGGCTGAGACTGTTGCCGATATGAGTACCACCGAACTGCCCGTCGAGTCGCAAGACGCGATCCTCGCGGCCCGCCTCCCCTGGGAGCACAAGGACCCATTCGACCGCGTGATCGTCGCCCAAGCGCTGCGCCGCAACTTTACTATCGCTACCCGCGACGTTCGGATTCTCAAGGCCGCCCTCACCCCAACACTGCAGGCGTAACCAGCTCGTCGGCGTGGTTCGGGACGGCTCGCACGGTCACCGAGGAGAGAATTTCCCCGTCGGCGCGGGATCAAACGTGAAGTGCGGGGGCGGGTGCCATGATGGTCTGGTGGCGCCGTCGGAGGATCCAGAGGAACATGTCGCGCCCGCGGCTCAGCGGGTGCGGGCGGGTACTTTGCTGCTCGCAAACACCGACCTGTTCGAGCCGACGTTTCGGCGCAGCGTTATCTACATTGTGGAGCACAACGACGGCGGCACCTTGGGTGTGGTGCTCAACCGCGCCAGCGAGACGCCTGTGTACAACGTATTGCCGCAGTGGGCGACGTTGACGATCAAACCGAAGACCATGTTCATCGGCGGGCCGGTCAAGCGGGACTCGGCGCTGTGCCTGGCGACCCTGCGCGCCGGCGTCGATCCCGAGGGCATCGTCGGTCTGCGGCACGTGGACGGCCGGGTGGTGATGGTCGATCTGGATGCCGATCCCGACTCCATCGCGCCGGTGGTCGAGGGTGTGCGGATTTTCGCGGGCTACTCGGGCTGGACAATCGGTCAACTGGAAGGCGAGATCGATCGCGACGACTGGATCGTTCTGTCGGCGTTGCCGTCCGACGTTCTGATCGGGCCGAAGACCGACCTGTGGGGTCAGGTGCTGCGCCGCCAGCCGCTGCCGTTGTCGTTGCGGGCTACCCACCCGATCGACACCAGCCGCAACTAATTCGGCGTACAGAGCCGGGTGCACCCCGGGCACGGCCGGCCGCACCCGGCAGTCGCCTGCTGGCGTGCCGCGAAGCGGGCGCTCTGATAAGCGCCCGCACCCAGCGTGCCCAGGGCGCCGACGACGCCGATGACGAGTGCTATCAGGCCCCGTGTCGGGGCCGTCGTGAGCGCCACCACCCCGCCTGCGGCCAGCATCACCGCCGCCGCGATCTGCGCCGGCGCCATGGCACGCAGAGCTAGCGGGATGTCACCCCCGCCGCGGCCACGGGCCAGTGACCGCGCCCCGAAACTCACCGAGGCCACCGCCGCGCTCAGGCACAGCACGCCCGCAATCAGCATGGCCTCACACTAAAGCTCAGTGCTGCAGGAACGAAAAATTCGGCAGCGGCGGCAACCCGGGCACCAACGCCAAGATGCTGGGCGTGGGCGCCACCAGCGGCTGGTTGGGCACCGCCGCCTGCGCGGGGAGCCCCACGGGTGTCTGCGCGACGGGTGCTTGTGCGACAGGAGCTTGTGCGGCGGGTGCTTG
>CAIYOH010000272.1 GCA_903927745.1 uncultured Mycobacteriaceae bacterium | reverse complement strand
CGCCCTCGACATACACCTTGTAGCCGTTGTCGGCCGGCGGGTTGTGCGAGGCGGTGATTTGCACACCGGCCACGGCGCCGGTGTGGCGCACCGCGAACGCCACCACCGGAGTCGGCACCGGCCCCGGCAGCAGCAGCACCGAAAACCCCTGGGCAGCAAACACCTCCGCTGTCGCGGCGGCGAAGGAGGCCGATCCGTGCCGGGCGTCGCCCCCCACCACCACCAGGGCGCCGGTGGGGTCGCCGAGCACCTGCGCCACCGCCCACGTGGCGCGCAACACCACCGCGAGATTCATGGCGTCGGGCCCGGCGCGCACCGGCCCGCGCAGGCCCGCGGTGCCGAAGGTGAGCGGGCGGGCGAATCGCGCGGTGAGTTCGCGGGCGTCACACGCGGCGAGTTCGGCTGCCGTCACGGGGTCGGGATCGTGGGCGATCCACTCCTGCGGCCGCATGGGGGTCAGAGCCGGGCGATGACGTCGGCCAGCAGGGCCCCCATCCGTGCCGCCGACGCGGCCCCGACGGCCAGCACCTCGTCATGGCTCAGCGGTTCGCCGGTGATGCCGGCCGCCAGGTTGGTCACCAACGACACACCCAGGACCTCCGCGCCGGCCGCCCGGGCCGCGATGGTCTCGTGCACCGTGGACATGCCGACCAGGTCGGCGCCGAGGGTCCGCAGCATCCTGATCTCCGCGGGCGTCTCGTAGTGCGGACCGGGCAGGCCCGCGTAGACGCCCTCGCTCAGTTGCGGGTCGCACCGGCGGGCCAGGGTGCGCAGCCTCGGGGAGTACGCGTCGGTGAGGTCGACGAACTCGTTTCCGGCTAGCGGCGACCGGGCGGTGAGATTGAGGTGGTCGCTGATCAGGACGGGCTGCCCTGCGGTCATGCCTGTGCGCAGGCCGCCTGCCGCGTTGGTGAGCACGACGACGCCGACACCGGCCGCGCACGCCGCCCGGACGGGGTGCACGACGTCGCGCAGGTCGTGTCCCTCGTAGGCGTGCACACGGCCGACCATTACTAGGACGCGGTGCCCGCCGATGCGCGTCGACAGCACCTCGCCGGCGTGCCCGAGGGCCGTCGGCGGTGCGAATCCGGGCAACTCCGCCTGCGCCAGCACAGTGGTCGGGGAGCCCAGCGCGGCGACCGCCGACGACCAACCCGACCCGAGGACGACGGCGACGTCGTGGCAATCGACACCGGTGCGTGCGGCGATCACCTCTGCGGCGCGCCGCGCGAGGTCACCGGGGCCGGGCGCACGGTCGCTCACACTGGGGCAGCCTAACGGGACTCGAGGCGATGACATACTGCGAGAGTGCCTACAGCCCCGGTGGACAGCGTCGACGGCGCCGAAGCCGCCGAAGCCGTCGAAGCCCTTGTCCGGCGACGCGGGGCCGATCTGGTCGCGTTGTCCCACGCCATCCATGCCGAGCCGGAGCTGGCGTTCAACGAGCACCGCAGCTGCGCCAAGACGCGGGCGCTCGTCGCCGAACGCGGATTCGAGATCACCGCGAACGCCGGCGGCCTGGACACCGCGTTCCGGGCCGACTTCGGCGGCGGACCGCTCGTCGTTGGCGTGTGCGCCGAGTACGACGCGCTGCCCGAGATCGGTCACGCCTGCGGGCACAACATCATCGCGGCGTCGGCCGTGGGCGCCGCGCTGGCGCTGGCCGAGGTGGCCGACGACCTGGGTCTGCGGGTGGTGCTGCTCGGCACGCCCGCCGAGGAGGCCGGCGGCGGCAAGGAGCTGATGCTGCGGGCCGGGGTGTTCGACGACGTCGCGGCGACGGTGATGATTCATCCCGGGCCGGTGAATATCGCCGGTGCCCGTTCGCTGGCGCTGTCCGAGGCGATCGTGCACTACCGCGGCAAGGAATCGCACGCCGCGGTCGCGCCCTACCTGGGGGTCAACGCCGCCGACGCGGTGACCGTCGCGCAGGTGGCCATCGGGGTGCTGCGGCAGCAATTCGCGCCCGGCCAGATGGCGCACGGGATCGTCACCGAGGGTGGGCAGGCGGTCAACGTCATCCCGGGCCGCGCGAGCCTGCAGTACGCGATGCGGGCGATCGAGTCGGAGTCGCTGCGGGAACTGGAGGGCCGGATGTTCGCCTGCTTCGCCGCGGGTGCGCTGGCCACTGGCTGCGAGTACGAGATCGACCAGACCAGCCCGCCGTATGCGGAGCTGAATCCCGACCCGTGGCTGGCCGACGTCTTCCGTGAAGAGATGCGCCGACTCGGGCGCGATCCGGTGGCGGCCTCGGTCGAAGTCAGCCTTCCGCTGGGCAGCACCGACATGGGCAACGTGACGCAGGTGATGGCCGGGATTCATCCGTTGGTCGGGGTCGACGCCGACGGCGCCACGGTTCATCAGCGCGCCTTCGCCGCCGCCGCAGCGAGTCCCAGTGGCGACCGCGCCGTCGTCGAGGGCGCGATCATGCTGGCGCGCACCGTGGTCCGGCTGGCTCAGACGCCCGCCGAACGCGACCGGGTCGGTGCCGCACACGAGCGCCGGCGCCGCGGGGGCCACGAGTGAGCCTGGCGCAGACCGCCGGGTCGTGGCTGGCCGAGCACGCCGACGACCTCGTCGACTGGCGGCGGCACATCCACCGCAATCCGGAGTTGGGCCGCCAGGAGTACGCCACCACCCGGTTCGTCGCCGAGCGGTTGGCGGACGCGGGCCTGAACCCCACCGTGTTGCCCGGCGGAACCGGCCTGGTCTGCGACCTGGGGCCCGAGGATGCGCCGCGGATCGCGTTGCGGGCCGACATCGACGCACTGCCGATGGCCGAACGGACCGGCGCCCCGTACGCCTCGCACATGCCTAACACCGCGCACTCCTGCGGGCACGACGCGCACATCGCGATCCTGCTGGGCGCCGCGCAGGTGCTGGCGTCCGTGCCGCGGCTGCCCGTCGGGGTGCGGCTGATCTTCCAGGCCGCCGAGGAACTGATGCCCGGCGGGGCGATCGACGCGATCGCCGCGGGGGCGATCAGCGGGGTGTCGCGGATTTTCGCCCTGCACTGCGACCCGCACCTCGCGGTCGGCCGGGTCGCGGTGCGGCCGGGCCCCATCACGTCGGCGGCCGACTCGATCGAGGTCACGCTGTCGTCGCCCGGCGGGCACACCGCGCGTCCGCATCTGACCGCCGATCTGGTCTATGGGCTGGGCACGCTGATCACCGGGCTACCGGGGGTGCTGTCGCGCCGGATCGACCCCCGCAACGCCACAGTGCTGGTGTGGGGTGCGGTCAACGCCGGAGTGGCCGCCAACGCCATTCCGCAGTACGGCGTGCTGTCCGGCACTGTCCGGACCGCCAGCCGCCAGACCTGGGAGTCCCTCGAGGAGATCGTTCGCGACGCCGTGTCCTGCCTGTTGTCGCCGCTGGGCATCGAGCACACGCTGCGCTACCACCGGGGCGTCCCGCCGGTGGTCAACGAGGAGGTCTCGACGCGGATCCTCACCCACGCGATCGAAGCGGTCGGGCCGATGGTGTTGGCGGACACCCGGCAATCCGGCGGCGGCGAGGATTTCTCCTGGTATCTGGAGGAGATTCCCGGGGCGATGGCG
>CAIYOH010000271.1 GCA_903927745.1 uncultured Mycobacteriaceae bacterium | reverse complement strand
GATAATTGTTGGGCACAACGCACCGCGGGAGGGCCGGCGCTCATTGATGTCGACCAGACCATGATGAACTTAGCTCTGGAAATAACCGGAGCGACCCTGTTCGGAGCTGACCTAACAAATCATGTCGATCGCCTCACGGCCGCAACACTCAGTGCGTTGCATTGTGTGGTCCAGCGAGTACGCAACCCACTGCCGATGCCGTTAACAGTGCCGACGCCCAGTAACATGCGGATGCGACGTGCAATTCGTCAACTAGATGTCGCAGTAGGCGAATTGATCGATCAACGACTTGCAGATCCGCTGCCCGCAGGACAACCGATACGCGATATGCTTGACGTGCTATTGGAGCCAACCCTCGATCAACCATTTTCTCGTAAGCAAGTTCGCGACGAAGTCGCAACATTTATTGTAGCTGGACATGAAACTCTCGCCAGTGCACTCACCTGGGCATGGAACTTGCTTGGCGATCATCCCGAAGAGGCAGAGCGACTGCACAGAGATCCACGCAGGTCGTCCTTGGTCTTTGACGAGACCTTACGTCTTTATCCACCTGCGTGGGTAATTTCCCGACGATCGAATCAGCCGCTTGACATTGACGGTTTCCACATTCCGAGTAATGCCATGCTCATGATCAGTCCTTGGATTATTCATCGCAATCCAACGTTGTGGGAAGATCCTGAATCATTTATTCCTGATCGCTTCGCTCAAGGACAGCCCATCCTCGGCTATCTGCCATTTGGAGCTGGTCCACGCCTGTGTATCGGAAGAGAAATGGCGCGAATGCAAGGTGCTGAAATCTTAGGTCACCTCATACAACGTTGGAAATTGGATCCGATCCGCAAACAGCAAGTGTCGATCGAGGCTTCGGTTACTTTAAGGCCACAGGGTGGACTGCCGATGCGATTACAACGCGTCACACATTGACTGGCAGTACGAGATGGGCTGAAGCCCGCGCACCATGCAGACGCTGGGACCTGACTCAGGCGCATCCCGCCGTTGTGCCGGCACCTGCTCAGCGGCGGTGCGAGCCCCGCTTTTCCCGCACCCGCACGTTGATCCGGATGGGGCTGCCCTCGAACCCGAAGGTCTCGCGCAGGCGCCGCTCCAGGAACCGTCGATAGCCGGCCTCCAGGAAACCGGTGGTAAACAGGACGAACGTCGGAGGCCGAGCGGCGGCCTGCGTGGCGAATAGTATGCGAGGCTGCTTACCCCCGCGCACCGGCGGGGGCGTGGCCGCCACCAACTCCTTCACCCAGGCGTTCAGCGGTCCGGTGGAGATGCGTGCGTCCCACGACGCCAGCGCGTCCTCCATCGCGGGCACCAGCTTCTGCACCGCCCGGCCGGTCTTGGCCGAGATATTGACGCGCTGCGCCCACGGCAGCTGCGCCAGCTCGCGATCGATTTCTCGCTCCAAAAGCTCGCGGCGATCCTCGTCGACCAGATCCCACTTGTTGAATGCCAGCACCAGCGCCCGCCCGGATTCGATGACCATGGACAGCACCCGCTGGTCCTGTTCGGTCAGGGGCTGCGACGCGTCGATCAGCACCACCACCACCTCGGCCGCGTCAATAGCCGCATGGGTGCGCACCGAGGCGTAAAACTCGTGACCGCTGGCCTGGCCGACCTTGCGCCGCAGCCCCGCCGTGTCGACGAAGCGCCACACCGTGCCGTCCAATTCGATGAGCGAGTCCACCGGATCCACGGTCGTCCCAGCGACATCGTGGACTACCGAACGCATATCCCCCGCCAGCCTGTTGAGCAGCGAACTCTTGCCGACGTTCGGCTTGCCGACGAGCGCCACTCGGCGGGGACCGCCTTCCGTCGGCGCAGCCTCGGAGATCTCCGGGACCGCCGCCAGCACCTCGTCGAGCAGGTCGGCCACTCCCCGGCCGTGCATCGCGCTGACCGCGTACGGCTGCCCCAGCCCCATCGACCATAACGTCGCGGTCTCCGCCTCGACCCGTTCGTTGTCCACCTTGTTGGCGGCCAGAAAAACGGGCTTTCCCGAACGCAGCAAAATGCGGGCAGCGGCTTCGTCGGCCGTGGTGGCGCCGACGGTGGCGTCGACCACCAGGATCACCGCGTCAGCGGTGCGCATGGCCACCGAGGCCTGTTCGGCGACCAACAGTTGCAGGCCCTTGGCGTCGGGCTCCCACCCGCCGGTGTCTTGTACCACGAAGCGGCGCCCCACCCACAGCGCGTCGTAGGACACCCGATCCCGTGTGACACCGGGAACGTCCTGCACCACTGCCTCGCGGCGGCCGATGATCCGGTTGACCAGAGTCGATTTGCCGACGTTCGGGCGGCCCACCACGGCGATGACGGGCGCGGGGCCGGCGTTCTCTGTCTCAGGACCCGGCGATTCCGTGGATCCCCACTCGCTTTCATCGGACCAGACGCCGTCGCCCGTCATCGCAGCGCCCCGCGTCGCTGCTCGACCAGGGTCAACACGTGGGCGATCACCTGTGTCTCGGACATGTCGCTGGTGTCGACAACCACCGCATCCGGTGCCGCCCGCAGCGGAGACACCGGGCGGGTCGAGTCCAGGTGGTCGCGACGACGGACGTCGGCGAGCACGGCGTCGTAGTCGTCGGTGCCGCCCGCCACGATGTTCTGGTCGTTGCGCCGGCGGGCGCGGGTTTCGGCCGACGCGGTCAGAAAGATCTTCACCGGCGCGTCCGGCAGAACTACCGTCCCGATATCGCGGCCTTCGACGACGACGCCGCTCGGACTGTCCGCCATGACCCGCTGTAATTCGACCAGGCGAGCGCGGACGGCGGGCACCGACGACACCGCTGACACCGCTCTGGTCACCGCGTCGCCGCGGATCTCGATCGACACATCCTCTGCCGCAATAGAATAGCGATCCCCATCGTCGTCATAGTCCACTGACATCTGCACGGTCGAGGCAACCGATTCAACAGCCGCGGCGTCGGCGGGGTCGATTCCCGCGCGCAGCACCGCCAGCGTCACCATCCGATACATGGCCCCGGTATCTACGTACCGCGCGCCCAGCGCTCGCGCAACGGCCCGCGACACCGAGGACTTGCCGGTGCCGGCCGGGCCGTCGATGGCGACGACGACTCTGGCCTCGATCACAATCCCACCGCTTGGTACAGCTGCCCGATCTCGTCGCGCCGCAACGCACGCAGACTGCCCGGCCGCTGCTCCCCCAGCGACACCGCGCCGATGTCGGTGCGCACCAGCGACTCCACCGGGAACCCTGCGGCCTCGAGGAGGCGCCGGACGATGCGATTGCGGCCCTCGTGCAACGTCAGGCGCACCAGCGTCTTGCCCGGAATCGCATCCACCACGGCGAAGTTGTCGACGGAGGCGGGGCCGTCCTCCAACTCGATGCCCGCGCGCAGCTTCTTGCCCAGTCCGCGCGGCACCGACCCGGAGACCGTCGCCAGATACGTTTTGGGTATCTCGTGGGAAGGGTGCAACAACCGGTGCGCCAGCTCGCCGTCGTTGGTCAGCAGGATCAAGCCCTCGGTGTCGGCATCAAGCCGTCCGACATGGAACAGCTTCTTGTTGCCGCGAACCTTGCGTTCGATCAAATCGCCGATGCACGGGCGGCCACGATCGTCGGACATGGTCGAGTGCATGCCGCGCGGCTTGTTGAGCGCGAGGTAGACCAGCGAATCGTCGGCCACCACCCGGGCGCCGTCGACGCGGATCACCGCAGTGAGCGGGTCGACGCGAGTGCCCATCTCGGTCACCACCCGTCCGTCCACGTCGACGCGGCCGTCGATAATGAGTTTCTCTGCGGCGCGCCGCGACGCGACCCCGGCCTGGGACAGGACTTTTTGCAGACGGACCCCCTCGGCTTCGACCATCAATCCCGATCCACGTCGAACGAACCCTGCGCTGGCTCCGTTTTGCCCCCGAGTTTGATGAAACGCGGCTCGCTGTCCAATGTTTCGCTGAGGTCCTCGATCGTGTCGACGTCGGGCAGCAACGGCGCGATGTCGGGCAAGTCGGCCAGCGAGGCCAGCCCCAGGCGCTCAAGGAACATGTCGGTGGTGGCGAATGTCACCGCGCCGGAGTCTCCGTCGACCCCGGCCTCGGTGATCAGACCGCGGGCCAGCAGGGTCCGGATCACGGCGTCCACATTCACACCGCGCACGGCACTCACCCGCGCCCGGGTCACGGGCTGGCGGTAGGCCACCACGGCCAGCGTCTCCAGCGCGGCCCGGGTGAGTTTGGAACGCGCACCATCCAGTAACAACTTCTCGACGTAGGGCGCGTATCGGGCGCGTGTGTACAACCGCCAGCCCTCGCTGGTCTGCCGCACGTCGATGCCGCTGTCACGCTCGGCGAGTTCGTCGGACATCTGCGTGAGCTGGGCCGCGACGCGGTAGGCGGGTTGCTGCGTGGCGGCGGCCAGCGACTCGGCGCTGACCGGGGTGTCCACCACCAGCAGCAGCGCTTCGAGCACCGCACGCAGTTCGCCGGCATCCATCGGCGGCACCTCGGCGATATCCGGTATGCCCGGGTCGAGGTCAACCTCTGTCGCGTCGTCACTCGTCATTAGTCCCGCACTTCCGCCAGGGCTTCACTCGTCAGACGCTCACCGGTCCACGAAATCTGAAGCACGCCAAGCGGCTCCGGCTGCTCGAATGCTACCGTCCGGCTCCGATAGAG
>CAIYOH010000270.1 GCA_903927745.1 uncultured Mycobacteriaceae bacterium | reverse complement strand
TGGACCAGGGCCTTGGCGAAGCCCAGGTGCCGGCCCCCGCGGGCCGGGGAATCGCGGCGCGCCAGCGCGATCTCACCTGCCACCCCGCGCCCACGGCGCACACCGGGCACACCGGCAGCCGCCTCTGCGGCCCGACGCGCGGCATCCAACGCCGCCGCGGCGCGGGCCTGCCCGGCCGCGGCCGCGGACTTGACCCGCTCCAACTGCGCGATCCGCTCCACCAACGCCGCCTCACCCGCCCCGGGATCCACCACCGCAAGACAATCGAACATAGATTCGATAGTAGGCGGACCGTCTGACAAGTTACGCGAACGCCTCCACCGGCGGGCACGAGCAGACCAGGTGCCGGTCGCCGTACGCCCCGTCGATGCGGCGCACCGGCGGCCACACCTTGGGCCGGAAGTTCTTCCCGAGCGGATAGGCCGCCTCTTCGCGCGTGTACGGGTGATCCCAGTCGGAGGTCACCAGACACTCGGCGGTGTGCGGTGCACCCCGCAACGGGTTGTCCTCCACAGGCCACTCCCCCGCACCGACGCGGTCGATCTCGCGGCGGATCGCGATCATGGCGTCGCAGAAGGCGTCGATCTCGGCCAGCGATTCGCTTTCGGTGGGCTCCACCATCAGAGTCCCCGCCACCGGAAAACTCATCGTCGGCGCGTGAAAGCCATAGTCTATCAACCGTTTTGCGACATCATCGACCGTCACGCCGGTCGCCTTGGTGATGCCCCGCAGGTCCAGGATGCACTCGTGGGCCACCATCCCGTTCTCCCCCGTATACAGAACGGGGAAGTACTCGTCGAGGCGCCGCGCGATGTAGTTGGCCGAGGCGATCGCGGTGAGCGACGCCGCCCGCAGGCCTTCGGGGCCCATCAGCCGAATGTAGGTCCAGCTGATCGGCAGGATCGAGGCCGACCCGTACGGCGCGGACGACACCGCATGCCCCTGCGGGAGTTCGGGCGCACACGGGTGTCCCGGTAGGAACAGCGCTAGATGCGCGCGCACCGCCACCGGCCCCACCCCCGGGCCCCCGCCCCCATGCGGGATGCAGAAGGTCTTGTGCAGGTTCAAGTGGCTGACATCGCCGCCGAACTTCCCCGGCCGGGCCAGGCCGACCAGGGCATTGAGGTTGGCGCCGTCGACATAGACCTGACCGCCGGCGTCGTGGACCGCCGCGCAGATCTCGGCGATGTCCTGCTCGAACACGCCGTGGGTGGACGGGTAGGTGATCATCAACGCCGCCAGCCGGTCGCCGTGCTCGGCGACCTTGGTGCGCAGGTCGTCGCCGTCGACGTCGCCGTTCTCGTGACAGGCCACCACGACCACCCGCATGCCGACCAGCGCCGCCGACGCCGCGTTCGTGCCGTGCGCGCTCGACGGGATCAGACAGATGTCGCGTTGCGGCTCGCCCCGGCTGGCGTGGTAGTCCTGGATTGCCAGCAGACCGGCGTACTCCCCCTGCGAGCCGGCGTTGGGTTGCAGCGAGACGGCGTCGTACCCCGTGATCGCAACCAGCCAGCCCTCCAGGTCCGCGATCAGGCGGCGCAGCCCCGGGGTGTCCGACGCCGGGGCGAACGGATGCTGACGCCCGAACTCCGGCCAGGTGACCGGTTCCATCTCGGCGGCGGCGTTGAGTTTCATGGTGCACGACCCGAGTGGAATCATGCTGCGGTCCAGCGCGACATCCTTGTCCGACAGCCTACGCAGGTAGCGCATCATCGCCGTCTCGGTGCGGTACAGCGTGAAGGCGGGGTGAGCCAGGAACTCCGACGTGCGGGTGGCGTCGAGGGTGACGGACGCGCCGCCGTGCGGAGCCGGCTCCACACCGAAGGCCCCCAGGACCGCGGCGACATGTTCGTCGGTGGTGGTCTCGTCGCAGGCCACCGATACGTGATCGGCGTCGACGCGCCACAGGTTGATGCCGTTGGCCTTGGCCGCGGCAATCGCCTCATCGGCGCGGCCCGGCACCCGCACCAGCACGGTGTCGAAGTACGTGTCGTGCACCACCGCGTCACCCAGGGACTCGGCGATCCGGCCCGCATGACCGTGCACGCGGCGGGCGATCCCGGTCAGCCCGTCGGCGCCGTGGTAGCTGACGTACATGGCGGCCATCACCGCCAGCAGCACCTGCGCGGTACAAATGTTGCTGGTCGCCTTGTCCCGGCGGATGTGCTGTTCGCGGGTCTGCAGCGCCAGTCGGTGCGCGGGCGCACCGTCGGCATCCATCGACACACCGACAAGTCGGCCCGGCAGCTGGCGGGCATGGTTGGCGTGAACCGCCAGGTAACCAGCGTGGGGGCCGCCGAATCCCATCGGCACACCGAATCGCTGGGTGGTTCCGAACGCCACGTCGGCGCCCATGTCGCCGGGCGGCGTGAGCAGGGTGCACGCCAGGAGGTCGGCGCCGATCGCTACCAGCGCGCCCCGATCGTGGGCGTCGGCCACCAGTGCCGACCAGTCGGTGGTTCGGCCGCTTGCGCCGGGCAGCTGGGTGACGACGCCGAAGAACTCGCCCTCCGGCAGTCCGTCCCGCAAGTCGGCGGTAATGATCTCGATGCCCAGTGGCCGGGCGCGGGTCGCCAGCACGGCCGCGGTCTGCGCGAACAGGTCGACGTCCACGACGAGCCGGTGCGCAGGGCCTTCAGCCCCGCGCCGTGAACCCGCGCGGTACATCAACGTCATGGCCTCGGCGGCCGCGGTCCCCTCGTCGAGCATCGATGCGTTTGCGACCTCGAGGCCGGTGAGGTCGGTCACCATCGTCTGGAAGTTCAGCAGCGCCTCGAGGCGGCCCTGGCTGATCTCCGGCTGATACGGGGTGTAGGCGGTGTAGAACTCGGAGCGATTGGCGAGGTGGTCGACGACAGAGGGAATGATGTGGTCGTAAAAGCCGCCGCCGATGAAATGAGTCATTCCCTGACTGTTTTCGCCGGCAATCTCCTGCATTCTGCTGAATGTTTCAAATTCGGACATGCCGGGAGGGATATTAAACGTTTTGGCACGCAACTCTGCCGGGATCGGTGCAAAGAGCTCTTCAACACTGGCA
>CAIYOH010000269.1 GCA_903927745.1 uncultured Mycobacteriaceae bacterium | reverse complement strand
TTCTCCTCTTGGTAAGGACGGACACCGATGGATTTCACCACCACCGAAGCGGCACAGGACCTCGCCGGCCTCGTCGACACGATCGTCGACGCGGTGTGCACTCCGGACCACCAGCGTGGCTTGGACGGGCTCGATCAGCGGTTCGACCGCCCGCTGTGGAGCAAGCTCATCGAGGCCGGCATCCTGACCAGCGCCTCGCCGGAGTCGCTGGGAGGCGACGGTTTCGGCGTCCTCGAGCAGGTGGCGATCCTGGTGGCGCTGGGCCACCGGCTGGCGGCGGTCCCGTACCTGGAGTCGGTGGTCCTGGGCGCCGGCGCGCTGGCCCGATTCGGCTCCGAGGAGTTGCAGCAGGCCTGGGGCACCCCGGCGACAGCCGCCACGAAGATCCTCACTGCCGCACTGCTGGGCGAGGCCGGCGAGGGTCCGGTGCGGGCCGTCCGTAGCGGTGCGGGCTACCGGATCACCGGCACCCGCACCCAGGTCGGGTTCGGCCCCGTGGCGGACGCGTTCCTGGTGCCGGCGGAAACCGATTCGGGCACAGCGGTTTTTCTGATCGCCGCGACGGACCCGGGAGTCACGATGACCCCGATCGAGACCACCGGACGGGGCAGCGTCGGGCACCTCGCGCTCGAGGGCACCGAAGTCGACCTGAGCAGGAGGGTCGGCGGAGCCGAGGTCGCGGCGTGGCTGGACACGCTCCACACATTGGGCCGCAGCGCTTTTCAACTCGGCGTGCTCGAACGAGGACTGCAGCTCACCGCCGAGTACGCGCGCACCCGTGAGCAGTTCGACCGACCGATCGGCAGCTTCCAGGCGGTGTCGCAGCGGCTCGCCGACGGGTACATCGACGTCAAGGGGCTGCGGCTGACGCTCACGCAGGCGGCTTGGCGGGTCTCGCAGGACTCCCCCGCCAGCGAGACGGATCAACACGCAGCCGTCCTCGACGTGGCCAGCGCCGCGTTTTGGGCCGCCGACGCCGGACACCGGGTGGCACACACGATCGTCCACGTGCACGGCGGCGTCGGGATCGACATCGACCACCCGGTGCACCGGTACTTCCTGGCCGCCAAGGAAACCGAGTTCGCGTTGGGCAGCGCCACGGGACAACTCCTGCGGATCGGCCGTGAACTCGCCGAAACCCCCGCCTAGCGCCGCCCCGTGACCGCGGCGGGGCAACTGGACGATCTGACCGTCACCACACTGCTACTACCGCTGGCCGACATCGACGACCGCGGAGTCTTTTTCGAAGGCTCGTTCACCAGTTGGCGGGATCACCTGCACCACGGTGCCGCCCTCGCCGCGACACTGCGCGAGCGCCTCGACCCGTCGCGACCACCGCACGTCGGTGTGCTCCTGGAGAACACCCCGATGTTCTCCGCGATGCTCGTGGCGGCGGGGATGTACGGGATCGTGCCGGTGGGACTCAACCCGGTGCGCCGCGGCGCGGCCCTGGCCCGCGACATCGCCCTCGCCGACTGTCAATTGGTGCTGGCCGACTCGAATTCTGAGGCCCCACTGGGCGATATCTCACACGTCAACATCGACTCCCCCGAATGGGCCGATGAGGTCGCCGCGCACAACCCCGGCCCGGGGTGCGACGAGCCGCCCGTGCGGCCCGCGTCGCCGTCGGACCTTTTCATGCTGATCTTCACCTCCGGCACCAGCGGTGAGCCCAAGGCGGTCAAGTGCAGCCATTCCAAGGTCGCCATCGCCGGCGTGACGATGACCCAGCGGTTCGGCCTCGGCCGCGACGACGTCTGCTACGTGTCGATGCCGATGTTCCACTCCAACGCGGTGTTGGTGGGCTGGTCGGTCGCGGCGGCGAGCCAGGGCTCGATGGCGTTGCGGCGCAAGTTCTCCGCATCCAACTTCCTGGTCGATGTGCGCCGCTATCGCGCCACCTATGCCAACTATGTGGGCAAGCCGTTGTCCTATGTGCTCGCCACACCTGAGCGCGAGGACGACGCGGACAACCCGCTGCGAGCCGTGTACGGCAACGAGGGCGTGCCGGGAGACGTCGAGCGGTTCGGCCGCCGATTCGGGTGCGTCGTCCAGGACGGGTTCGGGTCGACCGAGGGCGGGGTGGCGATCGCGCGCACCCCACAGACCCCTGAGGGCGCGTTGGGTCCGCTGCCCGAGGGCATCGAGATCGTCGACCCCGACACCGGCGAGCCGTGCCCCACCGGCGTCGTCGGCGAACTGGTGAACGTCGCCGGGCCAGGGCGCTTCGAGGGGTACTACAACGACGTCGGCGCCGAGGCCGAGCGGATGGCCGGCGGGATGTATCACAGCGGCGACCTGGCGTACCGCGATGACGCCGGCTTCGCGTACTTCGCTGGGCGGCTGGGCGATTGGATGCGCGTCGACGGCGAGAATCTGGGTGCCGCACCGATCGAGCGGGTGCTGGGGCGGTACACGGACGTCGCCGAGGTGGCGGTGTATGCGGTACCCGACGCGGTCGTCGGCGACCAGGTGATGGCCGCGGTGGTGATGGCGCCGGGCAAGGATTTCGACGCCCAGACGTTCCGCGCCTTCCTTGCCGACCAGACCGACCTCGGGCTCAAACAGTGGCCGTCCTACGTCCGGGTCAGCGCGGAATTGCCGCGCACGGCCACGTTCAAGGTGCTCAAACGCCAGCTGTCGGCCGAGGGTGTCGACTGCGCCGATCCGGTCTGGCCGATTGCCCGGTGACGGTCAGCCCATGACCGACGGCACCACGGCGTCGATCAGGTGCGGCCCCGGCTCGGCGAATGCCGCCCGCAGCGCGTCGGCGAACTCCTCGGCGGTGGCGACGCGGCGGGCCGAAACCCCCATGCCCTCGGCGATCTTCACGAAATCCATTGTCGGACGGGATAAATCGAGCAGGTCGAGCGCCTTGGGCCCCGGGGCGGATCCGGCGCCGACGCGCTGCAACTCCAGCCGCAGGATGTCGTACGCGCTGTTGTCGTAGAGCACGGTGGTCACGTTGAGGTTCTCCCGCGCCTGGGTCCACAGCCCCGAGATGGTGTACATGGCCGAGCCGTCGGATTCCAGGCACAGCACGGGGCGATCCGGGGCGGCCACCGCGGCCCCGACAGCCGCGGGGATGCCGTAGCCGATCGCCCCGCCGGTCAGCGTCAGCCAGTCGTGCGCCGGGGCGCCGCCGGTCGCCTCGGGCAGCATCAACCCGGACGTGTTGGACTCGTCGACGACGATCGCGCCGTCCGGCAGCAGCGCGCCGATCACCAGGGCCGCCGAGGCGGACGTCAGCGGCCCGGTCGGCAACGGCGGGCGCGACGCGGCCGCCACCGGCGCGACCGTGCCGGGCGCCAGCTCGTCGGCCAGCGCACCCAGCG
>CAIYOH010000268.1 GCA_903927745.1 uncultured Mycobacteriaceae bacterium | reverse complement strand
GGCGTGCCCGAAGGGCGCCCGCGAAGCGCCTAGACGGCCTCAACCCTCCGCGCCCACCTCCGGCATCTGGCCGGCCAGGTAGTCGGCGAGCGCTCCGATCGTCGGGTAGTCGAACACCGCGGTGGCGCTGATGGTGAACGCGCCGCCGAACTGGGGCAGCAACCGGTTGCTGAATTCGACCGCCATCAGTGAATCGGTGCCCAGTTCGAGGAACCGGCTGGTCGCCGACGGCGGCTGCGCGAGCCGCAGGAAGCTCTGCACCTCGCGCCGCAGGTAGTCGGTGAGGAAGCTGCTACGCTCCGCATCGGGCACGTCGTTGAGCTGCCGGAGCAGCTCGCTGTCACCCCGGGTCGCCGTGGCGGCGCTGGGCAGCACGTGGGCCAGCAGGGTTCCGCGCGACGTGCCGAGCCCCTTGGCGGCGCGCTGCCAGTTGGCCTTGAGCACGGTGGCCTGCCCGATTCCGTCGGCGATGATCTCGTCGAGCGCGTTGAGCGCCGCCGAGGGCTCCAGCGGGATCAGGCCCTGCGCGCTGAGGTTGGCCCGCGCGGCGTGCGAGGCGGCCATGCCGCCGTGCGCCCACGGACCCCAGTCGGCGCTGGTCCCGGGCAGGCCGTGTGCCCGACGGTCCGCGACCAGGCCGTCGAGCAGGGCGTTGGCGGCCGCGTAGTTGGCCTGGCCAGGCGAACCCAGCACACCGGACGCCGAGCCGTACATGACGAAGAACTCGAGGTCGTCGTCCTTGGTCAGCCGGTGCAGGTGGTAGGCCCCGTAGGCCTTGGGCGCCAGGGTCGTCCGGAAGTGCTCCACGTTCTGCTTGGACAGCAGCGCGTCGTCGAGCACGCCCGCCAGGTGCGCCACGCCCGCCAGCGGCGGCAGCTCGGCGCGGATCCGCTCCAGCAACGCCGCAACCTGCGCCTCGTCGCCGACGTCGGCCGAAACGACGTGCACCCGGCAGCGGTGGCGCTCGGTGATCTCGTCGATCGCCCGCTGGGCCTCGGCGTCGGGAGCCCGCCGGCTGGTCAGCACGATGTCACCCGCGCCGAGTTGAGCCAGGTGAGCCGCCGTGTGCAGGCCGAGGGAGCCGAGGCCGCCGGTGACCAGGTAGGTCCGGTCGGCGCGGGGCTGCAGCGGCCTGGGCATCTGCAGCACGATCTTGCCGACGTGGCGTGCCTGCTGCATGCGGCGGAACGCGGTCCTGGCCTCGGCCAGCGGGTAGACCTCGACCGCCAGCGGGGCGAGTTCGCCCGTGGCCATCGACCCGGCCAGTTCGCCCAGCAGCGCGCCCACCCGCGCGGGTTCGCGCTCCATGGTCACGTCCAGCGCGATGATCTCGTAGTCGATGTCGGGACGGGCCGCGGCCATCTGCTCGCGGGTCCAGATGTCGCGCTTGGCGATCTCGGCGAACCGGCCGCCCTTGGCGGTGGCCCGCACGGTCGCCTCGATGAACCCGTCGTTGGTGAGGCTGTTGAGCACCACGTCGACGCCGGCGCCTGCGGTGTCGGCCAGGATCTGGTCGGCGAAGTCGGTGCTGCGCGAGTCGTAGACGTACTGCACCCCCATGGCGCGCACCGCATCACGTTTGTAGGCGCTGGCGGTGGCGAACACGGTCGCGCCGCTCTGCTGGGCGATCTGGATTGCCGACAGGCCCACCCCGCCACTGGCGGCGTGGATCAGCACCCGGTCGCCGGGCCCCACCTTCGCCCAGTCGAACGCGAGCCGGGTGGTCAGCGCGCCGGCGGGGATGGTCGCCGCGTCGACGGGGCTGGTGCCCGCGGGCACCACCGCGAGCAGCACGGCCGGCACGTTGATCCGGGTCGCGAACGCCCCTTGCATGGTGCCGAAGACACGCTGGCCGACCTCGAAGCCGGTGACGCCGGCGCCCAGTTCGGTGACGGTGCCGCAGAAGTCGCCGCCGATCAGGCCCGGGTCCCCGGGGTAGAGGCCCAGCACGTTGAGGACGTCGCGGAAGTTCAGGCCGGAGGCCTCCACCCGGACCTGCACACAGCCGGCGTCCGGGGCCGCCACCCGCGTCTCGGTGATCCGCAGGTTGTCGATCGCGCCGCGTTCGGTCGGCGCCAGGATGTAGTCGCTGGTGTGGGGCACCGCTAGGTGCCCGCTGCGCGTCCAGGGCAGCAGCCGCGGAACCAGGTACTTGCCTTGCCGCACCGCGATTTCCGGCTCGACGACACCGGTGTCGGTGGCGCCGAGCAGGCCGGCCAGCAGGGGCACGGCGTCCTCGAACCCGTCGTAGTCGACCAGCCGGCAGCGCTTGCTCAGCTGTTCGGTGATGTCGGTGCGGGCCAGGACCCTCTGCGCCGCCTTAACCGGGTAGACCGGTTCGCCGGTTTCGGTCGGCACGGCCCGCTCGGTGACGAGCCACAGCCCGCCGGTGAGCTTGATGTCCTGCTCAGCCAGCAGGGTCCGCACGACGGTGAGCACCTGGTCGATCTCGGTCTCCAGCCGCG
>CAIYOH010000267.1 GCA_903927745.1 uncultured Mycobacteriaceae bacterium | reverse complement strand
GGGTGACGGCGGCTTCGTCGGTGACGTCGGTCTGCGCGAAGTGGGCGCGGGCGCCCAACTCACGAACCGCGTCTTCGCCCCGCAGATCCAGGACCACTACCTGCGCCCCGGCATCAAGGAGCCGCTTGGTGGTGGCCAGGCCCAGGCCCGACGCTCCCCCGGTGACGACTGCGACGCTGTCTTTGATCTCCATATCGCCCTTCCTTCCGATCTATCCCTGATCTAAACCCAGTCGTTGATGACCGCGTCGATGTCGGTGAGTGGCGGCGCAGGGGGCCGCGGCATGTCGGGCGGGGTGCGGGAGAACCGCGGCGCCGGCATCGGTTGCAACCCACCGTCGGCCTCGTAGAAGGTGTGCCGTTCGGTGATGTGCGGCTCGGTGTTCACCTCGCCGAACGCCAGCACCGGTGTCACGCAGGCATCGGAGTCGGCAAACACCCGAGCCCAGTGGTCGCGGTCGCGACTGGCGATCCTCTCGGTGAGCGCCGCCCGTAACTCGGGCCAGCGGCTGACGTCGTTCTGGGCGGGCAGATCCGCTCCGTCCAGGCCCAAGCCGGCGAGCATGGCCGCGTAGAACTGGGGTTCGATGGCGCCGACGGCGACGTGACGTCCATCGGCGCACGTGTATGTGTCGTAGTAGGGCGCGCCGCCGTCGAGCATGTTCGTGCCCCGCGCGTCCGACCAGATGCCCATGCCCCGCATCGACCACATCATCTGGATCAGCACGCTGGAGCCGTCGACCATCGCGGCGTCGATCACCTGCCCCTTGCCGGAGCGCTGCCGCTCCCACAGCGCGGCCAGGATGCCCAGCAGCAGGAACATGGAACCGCCGCCGAAGTCGCCGGCCAGGTTCAGCGGCGGCACCGGGCGCTCGTCGACCCGGCCGATGGCGTGCAGGATCCCGTTGAGCGAGATGTAGTTGATGTCGTGGCCGGCCTGCTGGCTGCGCGGGCCGCTCTGTCCCCACCCGGTCATGCGGGCGTAGATCAGCCGCTCGTTGACCTCGGCGCATTGTGCGGGGCCGAGGCCCAGCCGTTCGGTGACGCCGGGGCGGAAGCCCTCGATCAGTACGTCGGCTCCGGCGACCAGCCGCAGGACGCTGCTGCGCCCCTCGTCGGACTTGAGGTCGGCGGTCACTACGCGCCGGTTGCGCAGCATCGCGTCCTTCGCGACACCAGAGCCTCCGGGACGCGTCGGCGGGCGATCGACGCGCACCACATCGGCGCCGAGGTCCCCCAGGATCATCGCGGCGTGCGGGCCGGGTCCGATGCCGGCAAGCTCGACAACCCGCAGTCCACTCAACGGTCCAGCCACGATCCATCGACCTTTCGTCCGCTGCCGGGGTAGGGGAAAACCGGCCGCCTGCATCTTCGCAGCCGCGCCACCCCGGCGCGCACCCCGGTCACTTAAGGTGAGCACATGCCGGATTCTCGGATCGACACGCTGCCCACGGTCGCGGGTCTCGGCGTCTCGTTGGCCGACGGTGTGCTGTCAGTGACCATCGACCGCCCCGACAGCCTCAACTCGCTAAGTCCACCGATGATCACCGGGTTCGCCGACGCGTTGGAGCGCGCCGCCACCGACCCGGGGGTCAGGGTGGTGCGCCTGGCCGGTGCGGGCCGCGGCTTCTGCTCCGGGGCCGGGATCGGCGCCGACGACCTGGCGGGCAGCAGCGGTGGGTCGCCCGGCGGCTCACCCGGCGACACAGTCCTGGAGATCAACCGGCTGATACGGGCGATCGTGGCCCTGCCGCGCCCGGTGGTCGCCGCCGTGCAGGGCCCGGCGGCCGGCGTGGGCGTCTCCATCGCCCTGGCGAGTGACGTCGTATTGGCCTCGGAGAAGGCGTTTTTCATGCTCGCGTTCACCAAGATCGGGCTGATGCCCGACGGGGGTGCGTCGGCTCTGGTCGCGGCCGCGGTGGGGCGGATCCGGGCGATGCGCATGGCGTTGTTGCCGGAACGGCTGTCGGCCACAGAGGCACTGTCATGGGGCTTGGTGGCCGCCGTGTACCCCGCCGAGGACTTCGAGGCCGAGGTGGACGCGGTGATCGCACGGCTGCTCACCGGCCCCGCGGTGGCGTTCGCCAAGACCAAGCACGCGATCAACACCGCCACGCTCACCGAGTTGAACCCCACCTTGCAGCGGGAATTCGACGGACAGTCGCAGCTGCTCGTCTCGCACGACTTCGCCGAGGGCGCGACCGCTTTCCAGCAGGGCCGCGCCCCCAACTTCGCTGACCGCGCAGGACCGGAACGGAGCATTCATGGTTGATCAGGTTCGCTGTCTGGTGACCGGAGCCACCGGCTACATCGGCGCCCGGTTGGTGCCGCGACTGCTGGACGCCGGTCATTCCGTCCGCGCGCTCGCCCGCGACCCGGCGAAGCTGGACGGCGTGCCGTGGCGGGACCAGGTGGAGGTGGCTCGGGGCGACCTGGGTGATCTTGATTCGCTGATCGCGGCGTTCGACGGCATCGACGTCATTTACTACCTGGTTCACTCGATGGGCATAGCGAAGAAGTTCGGCGACGAGGAAGCCCGGGCAGCCCGCAATGTCGTGACGGCCGCCCGTCGCACCGGGGTGCGGCGCGTGGTGTACCTGGGCGGACTGCACCCGGAGGGCCGCAGCCTGTCGCCGCATCTGGAGTCCCGCAAGGTCGTTGGCGAAGCCCTCCTCGAGTCCGGTATCGAAACCCTGGTGCTGCAGGCCGGGGTCGTCGTCGGCTCGGGTTCGGCGTCGTTCGAGATGGTCCGCCACCTCACCGACCGTTTGCCGGTGATGACCACACCGAAGTGGGTGCACAACCGGATCCAGCCGATCGCGGTGAGCGACGTGCTGTATTACCTGGTCGCAGCGGCCACCGCACCGGTGACGTCATCGCGGAGCTGGGATATCGGCGGACCCGACGTCTTGGAATACGGCGACATGATGCGGGTCTACGCCGAGGTGGCGAAATTATGGAAGCGGCATCTGTTCGTGCTGCCGTTTCTGACGCCGACGATCGCCAGCCTCTGGGTGGGGGCCGTGACCCCCATTCCGCCCGGGCTGGCGCGGCCGCTCATCGAATCCCTGGAATGCGACGCGGTGATGCGCAACCACGACATCGACAGCATCATCGAGCCGCCCCCAGGCGGCCTCACCGACTACCGCCGCTCCGTCGGGCTGGCGCTGAGCCGGGCGGCGAACGGGCTGCCCGACGCGACGTGGGCGTCGCTGCGCTCCGCGCCCGCCGAAGCCTTGCCCACTGATCCGGACTGGGCCGGCGAAATCGTCTCCACCGACGTGCAGACGGCCGCCGTCGCGGCCCCGCCTGAACAGCTGTGGAAGGCTGCCGAGAACGTCGCCCATGATTTGACCACCGGACACCGCCGCCCGGGTCGGGGATGGGTCGTGCAGGAGTGCGACCCGCAGAACGGGCAGCTGCGCTTGCGCGCGACCAAGCGGGCACCCGGACGGGCGTGGCTGGAAATGTCGGTCACGCCTGAGGCCGGCGGCGGTAGCCGGTACACGCAGCGGTCGATCTTTTTTCCCAGCGGCTACCCGGGACGTGCGTTCTGGTTCTTCGCTCGGTCGGCGAACGCAGCCGCGATGCGCGCGCTGGCCAACGACGTCATCGCGGCCGCCAGGTAAGCGGCCAGGCAGACGGGCGTCAGAGGCCGAAAATCCGCGGCAGCGCCAGCACCATGATCGGACCCCACACGACGTGGGTCAGCACCGGTGCCAGCACGCCGCCGGTGGCCCGACGCTCGAACGCGCACACGGTCCCCAGGACGATCGCGGCGAATCCGAGCATCGCGTTGCCGCTGGCAATCGTGACGACCGCGTAGAGGACGGTGGAGATGAGCACGGGGTGGTAGCGCAAGCTCCCGAGTGCGGTGTAGAGGGCGCCCCGGAAGAAGATTTCCTCCGCTGCTGCGTTGATGGCGGCGATGAAGATCACGAGCCAGATCGACCCGTGGTGGGCGAACAGCGACACCACCCGGTCGATCAGTGCCGACAGGGGCGGAATCCGCCGGACGATCAGCCCGCCCAGCACGAAGACGCCGGCGATCAGCAGACCGATGGTCGTCCCCGCGATGACGGGCCGGTGGAGGCGGCCGTGCCAGCGGATTTCGCCCAGGTGTAGCGGACCCGACAGCAGCGCACCGCCGAGCCACACCGCCGCCAGCGCCGTCGTCAGCGGGTAGAAGCTGGACTCCCCCGGATGGCGACGCAGCGAATACCCCAGCACGGCAGCGCCGATCACCAACGTGACCGCGACCACAATGCGCCGGCGGCGCACGACGCCGACTGGTTCTTTGTCGGGTGCGGCGACGTGGGTCACGGCGTGGACGAAGTCCTCGGAGTCGATGCCACCGATGCCCGGAATCTCCATGCCGACGACCATACCGGCGAGGTTCAGTGAACCGTGACGGCACCGCCACCGTTACTGGGATAATGGGGACATGTATTACCTGCTGATCGTCGCCGTGGGGCTCGAACGCCTCGTGGAGCTGATGGTCTCCAACCGCAACGCGCGCTGGTCGTTCGCGCACGGTGCCACGGAGTTCGGCCGGCCCCACTACACGACGATGGTCGCCATCCACACCGCGCTTCTGGTCGGCTGCGTCGTGGAGCCCTGGGCGTTGCATCGGCCGTTCGTCCCGTGGCTGGGCTGGCCGATGCTGGCGGTGGTGGCGCTGAGCCAGCTGTTGCGCTGGTGGTGCATCGCGACGCTGGGCCACCGCTGGAACACCCGCGTGATCGT
>CAIYOH010000266.1 GCA_903927745.1 uncultured Mycobacteriaceae bacterium | reverse complement strand
TGCCAGGACCGGGGCCGGCGCGTGAGGCTGCGGAACCGATTCTCGGCCCTGCTCGACCAGCCCGCCCGCACGATCGTGCTCGGCGCGGTGCTGGTCCTGTCGATGGTGTCGGTTGTGCTCGGGTTCGTGCTCACCCAGTACTTCTCGCTCGACGTGATCTCTTCGCTGGTCTCCACCCCCGACGACTGCATCCTCCCGTGGCGCGCCGGCATCGGCAGGCACTGCTTCGGCGACTACCAGCTCCCGCTGAGCTGGGCGATGCGGCCCAACCCGTGGGCGCCCTACCCGCTGTTCTTTCCGCCGCACTACCACCCCGCCCTCAACAACTACCCCGCCGCCGCGTTGCTGCCGCAGGTGCTCTTCGGGCTCGTGGGCACCTGGCTGCACGCACCGCAGGCGGGGTTGCTCGGGTATCTGCTGGTCCTGACGGTCGCGGTCCTCACCCCGGCGGTGTGGGCCGCCCGGGGCGCGCGTGGCCCGGAACGGATCCTGGTGTTCGTGGTGTGCGGCGCGGCGGCAATTCCGGCGTGGATGGTTCTCGACCGCGGCAACTCGGTGGGCCTGTTGGCTCCCATCGGGCTGGTTTTCCTAGTGGCCCTGCGCCGGGAGAGGTGGGGCCTGGTCACCGTCATGGTGGTGGTGGCGTCGCTGGTGAAACCCCAATTCGCGGTGCTGATCGTCGTGTTGTTCGCCGTCCGGCAGTGGCGGATGGGCGGTCTCGCGGCCGCCGGTGTCGTGCTCGGCAACATCGGCGCATATGGGCTGTGGCCGCGTGATTTTCCGGCCACCATCGTCCAATCGATCCACGCCTCGCTGGGGTACGGCGACCCGCAACTGGCGGTCGGGATGCGCAACGTGTCCTTCGGCAGGGCGCTGCTGTTGATCCCGGATGGCATCAAGACCTACCAAACCGGGTGGGGGAAGATCCCGGACGGCTTCCTCGCCGGCCCGCGCTCGCTCGCCGGATACGCCGTCCTGCTCGTCGTCGTGGTCGCCGTGCTCGCCCTCGGCCCGCGCCTCCCCCCCGTCCTGACCGGCATCGTGCTGCTGGCCACCGCGTGTCTCTTTCCCGCCCTGGTGTTTCACTATTACCTGGTGTTCGCTCTGCCGGTCGCCGCGCTGATCATCCGGGATCCGGACGGGCCGCCCGGCGCGGGGATTTTCGACCGGCTAGCGGCCCAGGGGGGACCGCGGCGCGCGGTCGGCATCTGCGTGAGCCTGGCCGTCGCGCTGAGCATCGCCCAGATCGCCGTCTCGGCGCAGCCGGTCTTTGAACCCGTTTTCGGGATGGTCGCGGGACATCCCGGTTTCCTCGAGGTGGTGGGTACTCGGCCCCTGGTGGTCACCTCGCTGGTCGCGGTGCCGATCGCGTGGCTGATCACCTGCGCGGTGATCATCGTCTCCTACGCCCGCAGGCCGGCGTAGACCGGCGAAAGCCACAGGCCCGCCCACGCGGGTGTGACCTAGCACAAACTTCCGTCAAACGCGCAATGGCTAGCCCCGGCCGCGCTAGCATATCTGCAGGGGCTTGACCAGCCCTGATCTGCTCTGACCAGGGTTGATCCTTACGGGGGGACACCGTCGACTATGTCGTTCACGCCAGTGACTGCCGTGGCTCCGGATGCGGTGGCGGCAGCCGCCGGGCATCTGGAGAGCATCGGTGCGTCGATCACCGGTGCCAACACCGCCGCGGCGGCCGTGACGACGCAGCTGATACCCGCCGCGCAAGACGAGATATCGGCGGCGATCGCCGGTGTCTTCAGCAGCTGCGCCCAGGACTTCCACGGCCTCGCGGCGAAGGCCGCGGCGTTTCACGACGGCTTCATCCAGACGCTGCTCTCCAGTGCCGAGTCCTACGTGGCCACGGAGGCCGCCAGCGCGGCCACGCTCATCGGCACCGGGGGGCCCACCGCCGCACAGGTCGTGC
>CAIYOH010000265.1 GCA_903927745.1 uncultured Mycobacteriaceae bacterium | reverse complement strand
CGATCTTGTGGTAGCGCAGCCGGCTGAGATCGAACTCGTCGTGGATGCCGGTGCCCAGGGCGGTGATGATCGACTGGACTTCGGTGTTCTTGAGCACCCGGTCGATCCGGGCCTTCTCGACGTTGATGATCTTGCCCCGCAACGGAAGGATCGCCTGGAACATGGAGTCGCGGCCGCTTTTCGCCGAACCGCCGGCCGAATCGCCCTCCACCACGTACAGCTCGGATTTCTTCGGGTCGGTAGAGCGGCAGTCGGCCAGCTTGCCCGGCAGCCCGCCCAGGTCGGTGGCGCTCTTGCGGCGCACCAGTTCGCGCGCCTTGCGCGCCGCGATCCGCGCCTGCGCCGACGAGACCGCCTTGGTCACTACCACTTTGGCATCCGCAGGATTCGCCTCGAACCAGTGCGAGAGGTGCTCGTTACAGGCCTTCTGCACAAAGGACTTGACCTCGGTGTTGCCCAGCTTGGTCTTGGTCTGCCCCTCGAACTGCGGTTCGCTGACCTTGGCGGAGATGACAGCCGCCAGCCCTTCGCGGATGTCGTCGCCGGTGAGGTTGGCGTCTTTCTCCTTGAGGAGCTTCTTATCCTTGGCGTACTTGTTCACCACCGACGTCAGTGCGCTGCGGAAGCCCTCTTCGTGGGTGCCGCCCTCGTGGGTGTTGATGGTGTTGGCGAAGGTGTGCACCGATTCGGAGTAGCCGGCGTTCCACTGCATGGCCACCTCGACTTCGTGGCCCTCCCCCTTCTCGGAGAAGCCCACGATGCTGCTGTGGATCGGGTGCTTGGTGCGGTTGATGTGCTTGACGAAGTCGACCAGGCCGCCGGGGTAGTGGAAGGTGCGGGTCTTCACCCGGTGCGTCTTGGCGGACTCGGCCGCCTGCTCCTGCGCCGACTTGGGGGCGTCGGCGACATCGCTGACCACGTCGTCGATGACTTCCTCGCGGGTCACACGTTCGTCGCTCAGGTGGATGGTGAGTCCCTTGTTCAGGAAGGCCATTTCCTGCAGGCGGCGCGCGACGGTTTCGAAGTCGTATTCGGTGGTCTCGAAGATGTTGGGGTCGGCCCAGAAGCGGACCGTGGTGCCGGTCTTCTTGGTCGCCTCGCCCTGCTTGAGGGTCTGCGGGACGGAGTGGTCATAGCTCTGCGACCATTCGTGGCCATCGCGTCGGATGTCCACCTCGAGCCGGGTAGACAGGGCGTTCACCACCGATACGCCCACGCCGTGCAGCCCGCCGGACACCGCGTAGGAGTCGGAGTCGAACTTGCCGCCGGCGTGCAGCTGGGTCATGACGACGTCGACGGTGGGGATCCCCGAGGCGTGCATGGCGACGGGAATGCCGCGGCCGTCGTCGGCGACCTCGACGCTGCCGTCCTCGCGCAGCACCACGGTGACGGTGGTGGCGTAGCCCGCCATGGACTCGTCCACGGCGTTGTCGACCACCTCCCACACCAGGTGGTGCAAGCCGCGCTCGCCCGTGGACCCGATGTACATGCCAGGGCGTTTGCGGACGGCCTCGAGACCTTCGAGGATGGTGATCTGGGCGGCGTCGTATTCGCCTGGGACCTTCTTCTTCGGGGCAGCCACGGTCGGAACGGTCTCCTCAAGGGGGTTTTGTGCGAGCGGTCCGGTCACCGCAGGCGTCGCACGGTGTCAGTCTACCGCTATTGGGGCGCGGTACCGGTTTTCTGGATGTGTTTCCACCTAGCTAAATGCGTCGTGGGCGAGATTTCTTGCTGAAGGTCTCGTCCGGACGTTAATTGGGGCGCGCCGCGTCGTCGTAACGGTTGTGGGCGGGTTTGGGCGGGTATGTGGATGCCGCTCCCGGTGGGGATGGTTCCGCCCCGCGCGCCGGGGCGTCACCCATAGGTGTCCCGGGGTCCCCGGCCGGCAATGTGGCGTGCCCCCTTGCGCCACGACGGCGCAGCCGGGCCGGTGATCTTCAGCGACGTCACCACCCCGTTGCCGACGGCCGCGGCGATCTTGGCGAGCAGTTGCGCCTGGATCATCCGCAGCTGCGTGGCCCACGCCGTCGACTCGGCCACGACGGTGAGCACACCGTCGTGCAGCGTGGTCGCGGTAGCGTGCTCGGCGATCTGGTGGCCCACCACCGCGGTCCACTGCCCCAGGACGGTCCCCTCGGCGACACGGGTTGACCAACCGCGCTGCTTGGCCAGGTCCTGGGTCACCTTGGCCAGCGGTTGGGGATCGCGTACGTCGGGCCCCGGGCCCGACCAACTCCTGCGGCGCCCCGCGACACGCCGGGGAACAGGTGCCGCCGTTCGGCCACGGCCGGCGTCCTTACCCTGCGCGCGCGCCGCCGCACGTGCCTCCTCGAGGGTGCGCCGCACCAGATCCATTCCGCGCGCCAGGTTCTCCGGGGGCACAGCCGGTTCCGGAGCGGCATCGTCGTGCGCGTCGTCACCGTGCGCCGCGTCGTCGACGCCGGTCACGTGCGCACCACCGATACCCGGCCGGTCGGGCCGTCACCGGCGTCGCACATGTCGATATGGATCCGCCTGGCCCAGCCGTCCGGGATGTCCTCCTCAACCGCCGCGGTCACCAAGACCTGCTCCGCGGTTTCGGCGACACTGGCTAGTGCGCGGCGGCGCGCGGCGTCGAGTTCGGCGAACACGTCGTCCAGCAGCAATACCGGTTCGCTGCCCTCGGTGCGCAGCAACTCGTAGGCGGCCAACCGCAGCGCCACCGCGAAGGACCACGATTCGCCGTGGCTGGCAAAGCCTTTGGCGGGCTGGTCGCCGAGCCGCAACTCCAGCTCGTCGCGGTGCGGACCGACCAAGCACATGCCCCGTTCCAGCTCCGCCGGGCGACGGGCCGCCAATCCCGCCAGCAGGGCGGCTTCCAGGGCGGCGCGGTCCCCGGCCGCGCCGCCGTCGGCACCGACGCTGCCTCAGTAGCCGATACCCGCCAGCCGAGAAGCCGGGGCCAACAGCTGGTAGGCCTTTTCCACTTCCGGCGCCAGTTCGCTGACCAGATCAAGCCGAGCCGCCATGAGGCTTGCGCCGTGTTCGGCGAGCCGGCTGTCCCAGACATCCAGGGACTCCAACGCGCCCTGGTTCATGCGGTGCCGCCCGCCGGCGAGTGACTTCAACAGCGCGGTGCGCTGGCGCAGCACCTTGTCATAGTCGGCGCGCACCCCGGCAATCGTCGGGCGGCGCAGCGTTGCCAAGTCGTCAAGGTAGCGGCGGCGGTCGGCGGGGTCTCCCCGCACCAGCGCCAGGTCCTCAGGGGCAAACAACACCGCCCGCAGCACCCCGGCCACCTCGCGGGTGCTGCGCACGGGGGACCGGTTGAGCCGCGCCTTGTTGGCGCGGCCGGCGGCGATCTCCAGGTCGACCGCACATTCACGGCCCTCGCTGACGACGATGGTGGAGATCACCGCCTGGGTGGCGCCGGTGCGGATCAGCGCGGAATCGGTCCCCACACGGTGGGATCCAAGCGTGGTCGAATACCACAGGGCCTCAATGAGGTTTGTCTTACCGAAGCCGTTGGGACCGACGAACACTGTCCGCCCCGCCTCCAATTCAAGCTCGGCGTGGGGCCAGGACCGGAAATCGGTGAGTCCCAGATGGCGGACGTACACCTAGCCGGGGAGCCGGACGGGCATCAGCAGGTATACGTAGTCGGTCGGGACGGCGGCGAAGGGTCCGCTGCCGCTCGACGGACCGTCGTCACCCACGACCGGCCTCAGTAGGGCCGGCTTACCCGGGTTGGTGAACCCGAACGACACTCGCTCGGAGTGGACCGCGGCGAGGCCGTCGGTCAGGTAGGTCGGGTTGAATGCAATGGTCAGGGGTTCACCGACGAAGTCGCACGCTAGATCTTCCTCGGCACGCCCAACGTCGTCGGCTCCGGCCGACAACTTCAGCGAACCATCGCTGAACTCCATCCGTACCTGGGCGCCGCGGTCGGCGACCAAGGCGACCAGCTTGATGGCCTCTGTCAGCTCGGGTACTCCGATGGTGGCGACCGCCGTGTGCTCGGCCGGCAGCAGTTGGCGGAATTTCGGGAACTCAGCGTCGAGCAGCCGGGTGGTGCTGCGCTTTCCATTGCCGCTGATACCCAGCAACCCTTCTTTGCCGACGTTGGCGCCTGCACCTAGGGACAACCGAACCTCAGATCCGTCCAACCCGGCTTTGGCGGCTTCTGCCAAGGTCTTGGCGGGGACCAGAATCGCCGCCTCCAGGTCGCGTGCCACACCCGACCAGGTGAGCTCGCGGACCGCTAACCGGAACCTGTCGGTCGCGGCCATCACCACCCGGTCACCGGAGATCTCGACGCGAATACCGGTGAGCATGGGCAGGGTGTCGTCGCGGCCGGCCGCGATCGCGACCTGGCTGATGGCCTCGGCGAAAAGCTCCGCCGACAAGGTCCCGGTTTCCTCAGGTAGGACAGGCAACGTCGGGTAGTCCTCAACGGCCATGGTTGGTAACGAAAACCTGGCATTTCCGCATGTCAGGGCGACCTTGTTACCGTCGACGTAGAAGTCGACCGGCTTATTCGGCAGTGCCCGGGTGATGTCGGATAACAGGCGTCCAGATACCAAAACGCTTCCAGGAGAAGCGATATCGGCGGCAATCTGGGCCTCGGCGGAAACCTCGTAGTCGAAACCCGAGATGGTCAGCCCGTCTTCCGAGCCGGACAACAGGACGCCCGAGAGCACCGGTATCGCAGGCCGCGTCGGGAGAGTGCGCGCCACCCAGGACACCGCGTCAGCAAAGGACTCGCGCACCAGACGGAACTTCAAATCGGTGAGGCCAGCTGTCGTCGTCGCCACGTTCATAGCGTCCCTTCACCTACCGAGCGTTCACGGTGTGACTCAACCTGCCGCGACGAAACAACGGCCGCAGAAGAACAACCTAGATCTTCTTAAGCCAAGTTGAAAGCTAGTCGATGACGCCGACGGGCCGTGCCGAGGACGGTGTAGCGGGGCGTGTGACGTGATTAGTCCCCAGTCCCTAACTTCAAAGGAAAACCTTTGGAGAGAACTCAATAGTAGTAATAGGGACTGTGCATCCTGGGGATGGTGTGGCTTCGGTGCAGCTAGGGACGGCGCCGGGCTGTGTATGACGGCCGTCCGGGCTGTGGGCTGAGAGGTGGACACCTGGGGATGAGGGACGGTTGTGCACGCCGCGAGGGTTAGCGCACCGCTGTGTCAGGGGTGCTGTGCACAGGTTGACCCCAGGCACGGGGTGTGACTGGTGTGGCGGAGGTGTTGGAAGTTTCTCGAAAAAAATTCGGCAGGAGCCGACGATTCAGCGCTTGGAGCGCTGGCGGATGCGTGTGGTGAGTTCCTTGACGTGATCGAAGACTTCGCGCCGTTGGGCCATTTCGGAGAGGATTTTGCGCTGCGCGTACATCACGGTGGTGTGATCGCGGCCGAACGCTTGGCCGATTTTGGGTAGCGATAGATCGGTGAGTTCCCGGCACAGGTACATCGCAATCTGGCGCGATTGGGCCAGCGCCCTGGTCTTGCCCGGGCCGCGCAGTTCTTCGACGGTGGTGTCGAAGTACTCGGCGGTGGCGGCCATGACTGTCGCCGCGCTGATCTGAATGGTGCCTGCGTCGGCGATCAGATCGCGTAACACGATCTCCGCTAAGGCTTTATCGATAGGGGTTTTATTCAGTGAGGCGAACGCGGTGACGCGGATGAGCGCGCCTTCGAGTTCGCGAATGTTGCGTTCGATGCTGCTCGCGATCAGCTCGAGGACGTCGTCGGGCACTGCCAACCGGTCGACTTGAGCTTTCTTCCGAAGGATGGCGATGCGGGTCTCCAACTCGGGCGGCTGCACGTCGGTGATGAGGCCCCACTCGAATCGGGTGCGCAGCCGGTCCTCGAGGGTGGCGAGCTGTTTCGGCGGGCGGTCGGAGGAGATGACGATCTGCTTGTTGGCGTTGTGCAGCGTGTTGAAGGTGTGGAAGAACTCCTCCTGGATGCCTTCTTTGCCCTCGATGAATTGGATGTCGTCGACGAGAAGGAAATCGACGTCGCGGTAGCTGCGCTTGAAGGCGACCCGGCGGTCGTCGCGCAGCGAGTTGATGAAGTCGTTGGTGAATTCCTCGGTGGATACGTACTTGACCCGTACCCCGGGGAACAGTCTTTGGACGTAGTTGCCGGCGGCGTGCAGCAGGTGGGTTTTACCCAGACCGGATTCACCCCAGATGAACAGCGGGTTGTAGGCACGGGCGGGGGCTTCGGCAATGGCCAAGGCCGCGGCGTGTGCGAAGCGGTTGGAGGCTCCGATGACGAAGGTGTCGAAGGTGTACCGGCGGTTGAGGCTGGCGTCGGTGGTGGCGGGGGAAGTGCCGTTCTGCGGGCGGGTGAAGTGATAAGGCCAGGCCTGCTCGATGTCCTCGATGTCCTCGTCGTCATCGAAGTGGATGCCGGGTTCGTGATCGTCGGCAATCGTCAGGAAACCCTCGTCGGCAATCTCCTCCGGGGGAGCGATGCGAACCCCGAGTTGGATCGGCTGTCCCAGGCGGCGGCTCAGCGCGTCGGTGATGGGGGTGCGCAGGTGGCGTTCGATTTCGTTCTGAACGAATCCGCTGGGGACGGACAGCAGGGCGAAGCCCTCGACGATGGTGAGCGGTTTGACGAGGTTGAGCCAGGCGCGCTGTTGCGCGGTCAGCGGTTCGACGAGTGTGTGATTCGGAGAGTTGCTGTCGGGGAGGGCTTCGCCATTGAGTTCGGAGAGGACCGAGTTCCACACGGTGGTGAAGTCGGAACCGGGGTTGTCGGTCAACGAAGCATCTCCCTGGTTCGTGCATGTCTCGGCCGGATTGGAAGTGACGGTAGTCGACAACGCAGCTATCCACATAGTTATCCACAGGTGTGGAGAGGAAGACGGCGGGCACCGCTGTCCCGGGGACAGCGGCACAAAATCGAAGCCCCACGCAAGCCCGCGGTGGGCCTTTGTGCAGCTAGTCGATCTGCCATCTTCAATTCGTTGTGAGGCTCGGTTCCAATCCGAAACGGCCTTGGCAGAAGCTAACAGGTTTCAGCGTGGCTGCCAACTGTTAACTTTTACTTGAACGTGGTCTGGCGGGCGGGGTTCGGTACGAGCAGGGCGTGGCCGGTGGGCGCGTGCCTGGGGCGCAGGTTTGACCCAGCGGAGATGGATTAGTACCCTCAAGCAGTCGCCCGAACGTCGGCGATGTGGCAGCGATCCGGAAAGACCCGGGGACCGCGCCGGCCAGCGAGCAAGAATCACCCCCGTCCCGAGGGTCGTCGGGGGTGGAACTCCGTGAGCGTGACAGAACGAGGAGCATGTCGTGGCCAAGGGCAAGCGCACCTTTCAGCCCAACAATCGGCGGCGGGCCCGCGTGCACGGTTTCCGTCTGCGGATGCGAACCCGGGCTGGGCGCGCGATCGTGTCGGGCCGGCGCCGCAAGGGCCGCCGCGAGTTGTCTGCCTGAACGTAGCGCCGGGTTTTGGCGGTGCTTTCTGCACGCAACCGCATGAGGCGGTCAACGGAGTTTGGCATGACGATGAAACACGGAACGCGGGCCGGGCAACCCGACCTCGTCGTCCACCTCGCGCACGCGAGTGGGGGCGATACCCAGGCCGTCGGAGATGCCCCGCGCGTGGGCTTGGTGGTCCCGAAATCGGTGGGCACCGCCGTCGATCGGCACCGAGTCGCGCGGCGGCTGCGGCATGTCGCCCGCGCGGCGATAGGCGACCTCGGCGGCTTCGACCTCGTGGTGATCAGGGCCCTGCCTGGTAGCCGCACAGCACCGTCTGCGCGCTTGGAGCAGCAACTGCGCGACGGCCTGCGCCGCGCGGCGCAGCGGGCGGGAGCGAAGCCATGACCCGGAGGGTTGTTCGGGGCGTGGTCTCGCTGATCCAGCTCTACCGGCACACGATGTCGCCCCTGCGACCGGCGACGTGCCGCTTCGTGCCTACGTGCAGCCAGTACGCCGTCGACGCGCTGACCGAATTCGGACTGTTCCGGGGAACCTGGCTGGCCGCGGCGCGGTTGATCAAGTGCGGCCCATGGCACCGGGGTGGGTGGGACCCCATTCCTGAGCGCCCGAACCCGCGCGCCGCGAGCAGAGGGGAGTGCCGGGTTGTTTGATTTCTTCAGCCTCGACGTCGTGTACTACCCGGTGTCGTGGATCATGTGGGCCTGGTACAAACTCTTCGCCGCGCTACTCGGGCCGTCGAGCTTCTTCGCGTGGGCCCTGTCGGTGATGTTCCTGGTGTTCTCGCTGCGGGCCCTGCTGTACAAGCCTTTTGTCCGCCAGATCCGCACCACGCGCCAGATGCAGGAACTCCAACCTCAGATCAAGGCGCTGCAGAAGAAATACGGCAAGGACCGCCAGCGGATGGCGTTGGAGATGCAGAAGTTGCAGCGCGAGCACGGGTTCAACCCGATCCTGGGCTGCCTGCCCATGCTCGCCCAGGTGCCGGTGTTCATCGGGCTCTACCACGTGCTGCGGTCGTTCAACCGCACCACTGGCGGCTTCGGCCAGCCCCACCTGTCGGTGGCCCAGAACCGCCTCACGGGCAACTACGTGTTCAGCGCGGCCGACGTCGGCCACTTCCTGGACGCCAACCTGTTCGGGGCGCCGATCGGCGCGTTCATGACGCAGCGGTCGGGGCTGGACGCCTTCACTGTGTTCAGCCGCCCCGCGGTGATCGCGGTGGGAACGCCGATCATGATCTTGGCCGGCATCGCGACGTACTTCAACAGCCGCGCGTCGGTGGCGCGTCAGAGCGCGGAGGCGGCGGCCAATCCCCAGACCGCGATGATGAATAAGCTTGCCCTGTACTTCTTTCCACTCGGAGTGGTTGTCGGTGGCCCGTTCCTCCCGATCGCGATCCTCCTCTACTGGTTCTCGAACAACATCTGGACGTTCGGCCAGCAGCACCTGGTGTTCGGCCTGATCGAAAAAGAAGACGAGGCCAAAAAGCAGGACGCGATCGCGCGCCGGGCAGCCAACGCTCCGGCGCCCGGCACTAAACCCCGGCGCGGCGCCAAGGCCGCCCCGGTGAACGGTGACAGGCCGGCAGGTGAAGTGAGTGACACCGCCGCGTCGGACGAGGCAGCCGTCCCTGAGGCCGATGAGGAGACCGGGACGAGCGATCGCACCCCGCGGCCGGGGGCGCGACCCAAGAAGCGCAAACGCTGAGATACGGGACTGAGATACGGGACTGAGATACGGGACTGAGATACGCGATAGGAGATACGGACATGAGTGACGCCGAGACCACCGAGCTGGAGCTCGACGCGGGCCCGGGTACGGACGCGGGGCCCGCGACACCGGACGGGGCTGACGCGCCCGAACCGGCGGAGGACCACCTGGTCGCCGAGGGAGAGATCGCCGGCGACTACCTGGAGGAGCTGCTGGACCTGCTCGACTTCGACGGCGACATCGACCTCGACGTGGAGGGCAACCGCGCGATCGTGAGCATCGACGGCAGCGACGACCTGAACAAGTTGGTCGGCCGCACCGGCGAGGTGCTCGATGCGTTGCAGGAGCTGACGCGCCTGGCGGTGCATCAGAAGACCGGCGAACGTAGCCGCCTGATGCTCGACGTCGCCAACTGGCGGCGGGGGCGGCGCGAGGAACTGGCGGCCCTCGGCGACAAGGTGGCGCGTCGGGTGCTGGCTGCGGGGGAGCGTGAGGCGCTGTCCCCGATGACGCCGTTCGAGCGCAAGATCGTGCATGACGCCGTGGCGGCGGTCCCCGGGGTGCACAGCGAGAGCGAGGGCGTCGAACCGGCGCGCCGCGTCGTTGTGCTGCCCGACTGATCGGGGAGTGTGGCCAAGAGTTACAGCGGTGTAGTTCTGGTGCCCAGCGGGCAAAGGATGTTTCACGTGAAACATAACGGGACCCAGGCGGCGGCCGCAATTTTTGGTCCGCGGCTCGAGGTGGCCCTGCGCTATGCCGACGAGCTGGCCGACGCGGGCGTGGCTCGCGGGCTGATCGGGCCGAATGAGGTGGACCGCCTCTGGGACCGCCACGTCCTCAATAGCGTGGCGCTGGCGGAAATTCTCCAGCCAGGAGAGCGGGTGGTCGACATCGGGAGCGGCGCCGGGCTGCCGGGGATTCCCCTGGCTATCGCGCGGCCCGACCTCGACATTGTTCTGCTCGAGCCCCTGCTGCGGCGGAGCGAATTTCTCAGCGAGGTGACCGGACGGCTAGGGTTGGCCATCGAGGTGGTGCGTGGGCGAGCCGAGGAACGCTGGGTGCGCGACCGGCTGGGCGAGAGGGACGTCGCGGTGTCGCGAGCGGTGGCAGCATTGGACAAGCTGACGAAGTGGAGTATGCCGTTGCTACGTCCGGGCGGGCGCATGGTTGCGATCAAGGGCGAGCGCGCGGCCGGCGAGATCGAGCAACACCGCAGGGCGATGGAGGCGGCGGGGGCCACCGAGATCGGTGTGGTGACGTGTGGTGCGGAGTATGTGCAGCCCCCCGCAACCGCGGTCGTCGCGCGGCGCGCCCCGGCGCGGCGCCGGGAAGGTAGGTGGCAATGAGTCCATCGGACGACGCTTCCGGCCACGTTTCACGTGAAACATCCCCCGAGTTTGACACCCCGATCGGCGCCGCCGCGGAGCGCGCCATGCGGGTCCTGCACACCACCTACGAGCCGCTGCCCCGCCCGGCCCGTCGTCGGGTGTTCACTGTCGCGAACCAGAAGGGCGGTGTCGGCAAGACGACGACGGCGGTCAACCTCGCGGCCGCCCTCGCCATCCAGGGGCTCAAGACCCTCGTCATCGATCTCGATCCCCAGGGCAACGCGAGCACCGCACTGGGCATCGCCGACCGTCATGCCGGGACCCCGTCGTCATACGAGGTGCTCCTCGGCGAGGTCACCCTCGAGGAGGCGATACGGGCCAGCCCGCACAGCCCGCGACTGTTCTGCCTTCCCGCGACGATCGACCTGGCCGGCGCAGAGATCGAACTGGTGAGCATGGTGGCGCGGGAGAACCGCCTGCGGACCGCACTCGTCGCGCTCGACAAGTTCGACTTCGACTACGTGTTCATCGACTGCCCGCCATCGCTGGGGCTGCTCACGATCAACGCGCTCGTGGCCGCACCCGAGGTGTTGATCCCGATCCAGTGCGAGTACTACGCCCTTGAGGGCGTGTCGCAGTTGATGCGCAATATCGAGATGGTGAAGGCCCACCTCAACCCCGGACTCGAGGTCACCACCGTGATCCTCACCATGCACGACGGCCGCACCAAACTCGCCGACCAGGTCGCCGATGAGGTGCGGCGGCACTTCGGGGACAAGGTTCTGCGGGCGGTGATCCCCCGCAGCGTCAAAGTCTCCGAGGCGCCCGGCTACAGCATGACCATCATCGAATACGACCCGGGCTCGCGGGGGGCGATGAGTTACCTCGACGCCAGCCGCGAACTCGCCACCGGCGCCACGCGCCATACCTGAAGGGAAGACCATGACGCAGCCGTCACGCAAAAGGGGCGGTCTCGGCCGGGGCCTGGCTTCGCTCATCCCGACGGGGCCGGCCGCCGGTGACTCGGGGCCAGCGACGCTGGGGCCCCGCATGGGGGACGCCGCGGCCGACGTGTTGATCGGGGGCCGGACTCCGGACGACGTTGGGGTCGGCTCGGGGGTCGGCTCGGGGGTCGGCGCCGTCTACCGCGAGATTTCCCCGGCCGACGTCGAACCCAACCCGCGCCAGCCGCGGCAGGTGTTCGACGAGGAGGCGCTGTCGGAACTGGTGCATTCCATCCGCGAGTTCGGGCTCCTGCAGCCGATCGTGGTGCGCGCGGTCCCCGGGGCCGCGACCGGCGTGCGGTACCAGCTCGTGATGGGGGAGCGGCGGTGGCGGGCCGCCCAGCAGGTGGGCCTGACGGCCATCCCGGCCATTGTCCGCGAGACCGACGACGACAATCTCCTGCGCGACGCCCTGCTGGAAAACATCCATCGGGCGCAACTGAACCCGCTGGAAGAGGCGGCGGCCTACCAGCAACTGCTCGACGAGTTCGGCGTCACCCATGACGAACTGGCGTCCCGCATTGGTCGCTCGAGGCCGCTCATCTCGAACATGATCCGCCTGCTCAAGTTGCCCATCCCGGTCCAGCGGCGCGTGGCCGCGGGCGTCCTGTCGGCCGGTCACGCGCGGGCGCTGCTGGCGTTGGAGGCCGGGCCGGAGGCGCAGGAGGCACTGGCCAGCCGGATCGTCGCCGAGGGGATGTCGGTGCGCGCGACGGAGGAGGCCGTCACCCTGGCCAACCGCAGCGGGGGTACCGCTCCCGCGCCGCCGCGGCGCAAGCCGATCCGCATGCCCGGCCTGCAGGACGTCGCCGAGCGACTGTCGAACGCCCTCGATACCCGGGTGAGTGTCAGCCTGGGCAAGCGCAAGGGCAAGATTGTCGTCGAGTTCGGGTCGGTCGACGACCTCCAACGCATCGTCGGCATGATTACCGAGGCCACACCGTAACCGCACCGCGACCGGCCCATGGGCGTAATTACGTCACTGTGACACTCCGGGGGTGTGAGCGAATCGTCCCGGATGTGGACGCATGCGGCAACATCCGGAAAACCGTTGCGCCACAGGCCATTCCGGTCATCGCGCCTGCCGGGGCAGCGCGCCTGAGTGCCCGCGGCCCGTCCGTCTCGCTAAAGCTGGCCTGAGGGCGGGCATCTCTCCTATCCTTAGGGTGCCGACTCACATCGGCTGTAGTACCGCACGGAGGCCAGGAGGCTAGTGTCCGCTCGCATCATTCCGTTGCGGCTCGAGGCGTTCGAGCACCTTCCCAAGCACGCACGCCGGTGCGTTTTCTGGGAGGTCGACCCCGCCATCCTTGGTGACCAGGATCATCTCGCCGACCCCGAATTCGAAAAAGAGGCGTGGCTGTCGATGGTGATGCTGGAGTGGGGGTGCTGCGGCCAGGTCGCGATCCAGGTCGCTGACCGCGACCCCGGCGCTGCCGCTGATGACGTGGGGGTCGCCGCCGACGATCCCGGGGCTGAGCAGCAGTGTCTCGGCTACATCCTGTACGCCCCGCCGGGCGCGGTGCCGCGGGCCCAGCGGTTTCCCACCGGGCCGGTGTCGCCCGACGCGGTGTTGCTGACGTCGATGGGCATCGAGCCCGGGCAGGCCGCGGAGGAACTGCCGCGCGCACTCATCGCGCGGGTCGTCGACGAGCTGATGCGGCGCGGAGTGCGGGCGCTCGAGGCGTTCGGCCGCACGCCGGCGGCGGCGGAGTTGCATGAGCTCGCCCTGGCGGGTCCCGACGTGTGGCCGGTGTTGGAAGCACTGGGCGACTGTTCGGTGGAGCACTGCATCATCGACGCCGACTTCCTCGCGGAGGCGGGGTTCGTGGTGGTGACGCCGCACCCGTACTTCCCGCGGCTGCGCCTGGAGCTGGACAAGGGGCTGGGCTGGAAGGCCGAGGTGGAGGCCGCGCTGGAGCGCCTGCTGGAGTCCGCCCAGCTGCAGCAGCCCGTCGGGGCGGGCGCGGGCAGCGTGGGTTTAAGCGCCGCCCAGCCGGGTGGTGCGCTCGGCCGCCATCTCGTGGGCCAGCAGCTCGGCGAAGGTGAATGTTCCTGTGGGACGGTCATTTTTGCCCAATAGGTAGAGGCGCTTGACCGCGGCGAGGATTCCCTCGGCGATCGCGTCTCGGGTCTGCACCGCCGTCAGCGCTGCGCGATCGTGCGGGTTGGTGATGTAGCCGACATCGACCTGAACCGTCGGCATCCGCGTCAACCGCAGCAGGTCCCAGGTGCGGCCGTGCGTCCGGCAGTCGGGTAAACGTGTGCGGGCCACCACTTCACGCTGAATGAAGTCGGCCAGGTTGTGTCCGATGGTGGACACCGAACCGTGCGCGTTGCCGAAGTGGAAGGTGGCGATGCCGCTGGCGAACGAGCTCGCCTGAGCCTCGCAGCGCAGGCTGATCATCAGATCCGCGCCGACGCTGTTGGCGATCGCGGCGCGCACGGAGTCCGAGGGGCTGCGGTTGGCCGGCCGCGACAGGAACGTCTCCATGCCGATCGCGGTCATTCGTCCCTCGAGGCGACTCGCCAAGTCCCACAGGATCTCCGCCTCACTGATGGGCCCGTTCGGGCCGTCAGCGATCAAGCCGTGGTCGGGGCCGCCCCGGCCCGGGTCGATGATGATCCGCTTGCCCGACAGTTTGGGGCCCGACCGGCGGACCCGCTCCTCCTCGCGAATGGCGTGCGGTGAGCCGCCGCTGACCCGCGAACTCAAAAAGTACAACGACCGCAGGGTTTCCGGGCCGCAGATCCCGTCGGAGGCCAGCCCGGACTCGCGCTGATACGCCATGAGGGCGTTGTGGGTCTGCAGCCCGAAGTCGCCGTCGACCAGGTCGGAGTAGAAGCCGAGGTCTTGCAGCCGCGCCTGCAGGGTGGCGACGTCGTCGCCGTAAAGCGGAGCGCCGAACTGGTGGTAGAGCGTGCGCGCCCCGAGGCGGTAGGAGGCCTCTTTCAAGGCCCGGAAGGTGGTTTCGCCGACGATGCCGTCCACCAGCAGAGCACGCCGCTGCTGGAACGCGCGCACCGCCTGGTCGAGTTCGGCGTCGAAGAAGTCGAGCGCTACATGCCGCCCGGTGTTGAGGTCTTCGTCGGCATTCTCCAGCAGGCCGAGCGAGGCCAGCGTGAGCCGGATCTCGACCACGGCCGCGGCGCGGTCACCGCAGCGCAGCGGGCCCCCGTGTTCGCGCCGCGGATGGGACATGCCGGGGGCCTTCCGGGGAAGAAAAGTCGGACTGATGGCTGGACATCAGCCACCGGTTATTGTCGCAGACCCCACCGATTTCCGGAAAAACCCAGGCCGATCAGGTGAGATTGGGCACGGCGTCGGAAAGTTCGCGCAACAGCGCCGCCTTGCCCTTGGCCCCGACGATCCGCTTCACCGGGTGGCCGTCTTTGAACAGGATCATCGTGGGGATCGACACCACCTGGAACTCGCGGGCCGTCTCGGGGTTGGCGTCGACGTCGACCTTGGCGACGGTGAGACGGCCCGCACCCTCGGCGGCGATCTCCTCGAGGACCGGCGCGACCATCTTGCAGGGTCCGCACCATGACGCCCAGAAGTCAACCAGCACTGGTGTTGTGCTGGATAACACCTCGGTGCGGAAGGACGCATCGGAAACGTCGATGGTGGCGCCAGGTTGGTGGGAACCCGGCTGGGAACTTTTGTCAGCGTCGGTCATTGCGGTGCTCCATTCACGGTGTCGTTACTGCCCGATTGTGCGCGGCGGAGCTGGACGCGGCCGCTCCGGGGCGTTCAGAGTCCGCCAGCCAGCGCTCGGCGTCGATGGCTGCGGCACAGCCCGTTCCGGCGGCGGTGACGGCCTGGCGGTAGGTGTGGTCGACGAGGTCCCCGGCGGCGAACACACCGTCCAGGGAGGTGGCCGTGCTGGGTTCCCGCACCCGCACGTACCCGTTCGGGTCGATGTCGACGGCGTCGCGCACCAGCGCCGAGCGCGGCTCGTGACCGATCGCCACGAACACCCCCGTCACCGGCAGCGTCGTCTCCTTGCCGGTGACGGTGTCGCGCAACCGCAACCCGGTCACCGTCTCGGCGCCCTCGACGGCGAGCACCGCCTGGTTGGTGGCGAAGGTGATCTTGTCGTTGGTGCGCGCGCGGTCGAGCATGATCCTCGACGCCCGGAACTCGTCGCGGCGGTGCACCAGCGTCACGCTGCGGGCGAACCGCGTCAGGAACGTCGCCTCCTCCATCGCCGAGTCACCGCCGCCGACGACGGCGATGTCCTGGTCGCGGAAGAAGAATCCGTCGCAGGTGGCGCACGAGCTCACCCCGCGGCCCAGCAACTCCTGCTCCCCGGGAACCCCGAGGTAGCGGGCCGCGGCGCCCATCGCCAGAATGACCGACCGCGCCCGGTGGGTCTCTCCGGAGCCGGTCACCACCGACTTGACAGGCCCGTCCAGCGAGACCGACTCGACGTCGTCGGTGCGCAGGTCGGCGCCGAAGCGCAGTGCCTGCTCACGCATCTGGTCCATCAACTCCGGCCCCATGATGCCGTCGCGGAATCCCGGAAAGTTCTCCACCTCTGTCGTGGTCATCAGCGCGCCGCCGTACTCGGTGCCCTCGAACACCAGTGGGGCCAGCTGCGCCCGGGCGGTGTACAGCGCCGCGGTGTATCCGGCGGGACCAGAGCCGATGATGATCACGTCGTGGACGGTGTCGGCGGTCATGCGGGCCTTTCGAACGGGGGTCCTACGGATACCTACCAACGCCAGCGTAGGCGCGCCTGTTCCCGCGGGCGTCCAGACACACTAGGGGCGGGGGACCTCGGTGCTGGCCAGCAGCCCGCTCTCCGCGGCGCTGCAGGTCGACGCCACGGCGAACACCACCAGGGTGTCGGCCGTGTCGGCCGCCATCACCAACAGAACGCCGGGGCGGGCGTCGATCTCGACCGGCCGGGCGCCCAGGATCGGCGTCGACGCCGGATAGCCGAGGCCGCCGAGGCACGACGCGCGGCGGGACGGGTCGCCGAGCACGCCGCCGTAGTCGGGTGCGCGGCTCAGCAGGCCCCAGACCTCGGCCCGCGTGAGCGGGATCGCCCCGCCCGTCTCCGAAGGCGGCTTCGAGACCGTGATGTGCTGCGCCGTGGGGGATGTCTCCTCGGGTCCCGCGTCGGGCCCGGGGAAGCGCAGCAGGGCGATCGTGCCGACGGCGCCCGCGGCCAGCGCCGCGCACACGCCCGCCACGGCGGCGATCGCGCGG
>CAIYOH010000264.1 GCA_903927745.1 uncultured Mycobacteriaceae bacterium | reverse complement strand
TCCTTCTTTGAGGCCCTGCTTGAGCGACTGCCCGCCGATGTACTCCATGACGATGTAGCCGACCGGATCTCCCTGCCGGTCGACGTGCTCAACGAAATTGAAGATCTGCACGATCTGCGGGTGAACCACTTCGGCGAGGAACTGACGCTCGGCCATCGCGATCGTCTGGGCTTCGGCATCACCGGAGTGGACCAGGCCCTTGAGCACCACAGGGCGATCGTTGACGTTGTGATCGACCGCCAGGTAGACCCAGCCCAACCCGCCGTGGGCGATGCACCCCTTGACCTCATACTGCCCGGCCACGGTGTCCCCGGAATTGAGTTGCGGCATGAAGGAATACCGGCTTCCGCAGGATTGACACCAGCCCTCCGAGGAGCCCTGGAATCCGTTCTGGTTTCCGTCGGAACGGCCCACCGGCTTCCCGCAGTTCCAGCAGTACCGCTTGGACTCCGGCACCACCTGATCGGTCATCAGGGCCTCGACCGGATCGATGTCCCGAACCCAGGGGATCTCGACAAGTCCGCCGCTGAGCTTGCGGACGGGCGGCAGCACCCGCGTCGCCACCGTCACCCGTTCCTGCGGTTCGGAATCGGTGGTATCCGGGCCGATCAGCGAGAGGCCGTCGTCGTCATCGTCGTCGAACTGCGGACGGAACAGCGCCTGCGTGGCCTGTGGGCGCCCGTGTGTCAGCGGACCGGACTGCACGTCCGCCGCCTGGGTGCCGGGACCCGCGTTCTTGGAGTTCCCCATCAGTCCGCATATCTCGGCGCAGGCGGTGCGGGCGCGGGACCGAGGACCGTCAACCACTTGCGGTACAACGTGTTCCACGTGCCGTCACGACGAATCCGTTCGAGGGTTCCGTTGACGTACCGGACCAGCCCGGTGTTGCCGAGGTTGATCCCGACGGCATAGGGCTGGTTAGCCATGTTCGGACCCACGATGTGCAGATAGGGGTCTTCTTCGACCAGGCCCGCCAGGATCGAGTCATCGGTGCTGACCGCGTCGATTTCCCGCTGCTGCATGGCCACCAGGCAGTCGGCCCAGTTCACCACGGAGATGATGGTGGGCGGTGGGTCGATCTGGCGAATCCGGTGCAGCGAGGTGGTGCCTTTCGCCACGCAGACCCGCTTGCCGGAGAGGTCGGCGACCGTCGCGATCGGCGAATCCCGCGGAGCGAGGATGCGCTGGTTGGCGTCGAGGTAGACGGTTGAGAAGTTCACCAGCTTGCGCCGCTCACAGGTGATGGTCATCGTCTTGACGACGACGTCGACGTCGGTGCGCTGCAAGGCGGTGATCCGCTCGTCGGACGACAGGATTCGGTACTCGACGTGTGACGGGGCGCCGAAGATGTCGCGCGCGATCTCGCCCGCGATGTCGACGTCGAAACCGGTGATCTGTCCGGTCTTCGGGTCGCGGAAACTGAACAGATTGCTGCCGATGTCGAGCCCGACGATCAGCCGGCCGCGGTTGCGGATGTAGGCGACGGCGGCCTGAGCTTCCGCTGTGGTGGAGAACGGCCGCAGGCTGGCGGTCAGGTCGCAGCTTTGACTCGCGTCATCCGGCGGCAGCGGCGGCTCCGGCGCTAGGCGCTCCATGCCGACCGGTGTGGGTGGCGGCAGCGTCGGCGCCGTGGTCGCCGCGAGCGGTTCGGGATGGCCGCACGCCGTCCCGGCCGCCGTCAGGGCCGCCGCCAGCGCCGCCGCCGCTAGCGCCCGCGCGCTCACCGGAACTCCCGCAGCCGGGGCCATAACCCGAGGCCGACGGCGATGGCGGCGCCGAGACTCAGCACCACACCGCCGACCTGGGCGCCGGACAGCCCGCTGCGCGCGTTGAGGACGTCCTTGCGCAGATGGGCCCGGCTCTGGTCGGTCGCCTTGCCCAACTTGTCCTCAAGGGTGTCGAACGCCGGGGTGGAGTCGCCGTCTCCGCTGCCCAGAGCGATCTGGGTCGCGGCCCGGTAGTTACCCACCAGGATGAGCGCGTTGATCCGGTCATTGGCCTGCCGCCAGCGCACCAGCAACTGCTCGGCGCCCTGCAGATCGGATTTGTCGACGGTGTCGCGGCGGGACATGTACTGTGCGAGTTGCTGGTGCATCGAGTCGAGGCGCTGGTAGAACGCCTCCTTTCGTTCCTCTTCGTCGCCGCGGCGGATCAGCGACAGAACCTCGTCGGCTCGCGCCTGCTGTGCGGTGATCGCGACGCTGGTCACCGTCTTGAGCGACTCGGCAGCGGTGTCCTTGGCACTGCGACTGGCCGTTGTCGAGATGGCCAGCGCGGTTCCCACCCACACCACCATGATCAGAATGGCGAAGCCGCCCACGACCAGGCCCGGGTTGATCCGGCGCCGGGTCCGATCTGCCAGCCAGCGATGCGCAAACGCACCGAACAGCGCGGTGGTGACGACGACGAGGATGACCGGCAGCGGAATCTCCGTCGACGCGGTGGTTTCGGAATCCACCCGATTCGACGTCGCCTGGTAGAGCCGCGAGGCGTCCGGCAGGATCGTCGACTGCATCAGCCCCGACGCCTCCGACAGGTACGACGAGCCGACCGGGTTGCCCTCCCGGTTGTTGGTGCGAGCGATTTCGATCAGCCCCGTATAGATGGCCAGTTCGGCGTTGACCCGGCCCAGCACATCCACCAGGGGTTCGTCGGTCAGCCCGCTGGACGCCCTGGTCGCCGCGACGGAGGCGTCGGTGATGGCCTGCTCGTAGCGCTGCCGGACGAGACGGGGCTCGGCACCGGCGATGAACGCGGTGGCCGCCGCCGCGTCAGCCATCGACAGCGTGGTGTAGAGACGTCCCGCGGCGTACGCCAGCGGTTCGGTGCGGTTGAGCACCCTGGTCAGAACCTGCTGCCGATGGTTGATCGTCGTCGACGTGGCGAAGGCGCTGGCACCACCGAGGGCGGCGAGGATGATCCCGATGGTCAGGATGCGGCCCGGGGTTGTCGAAATGAACCACCAGCGGGGGTGGGCCGGCTCGGCGGGCCACCGCACACCGCGCGGTTCGGTCGACGGGTGTGCCAACTCAACCGTCACGTCTGCTCAGCCCTCGGGCTACTGACTCGCCTGCATAAGCGAAGTCTAAGAGGATCTCGCCGCCGATGGGGGGAGGCCGACCCGATTGCCCCGGCGTCGACACATGCGGGGACCGGTGCGGGACTGCCTATCCTTGATCTCGTGAACGGCGACGGAGACGGCTGGGTGATATCCGACAGCGGCGCCCACCACTGGGGTCGATACGGCGCGGCCGGTTTGTTACTGCGCGCCCCGCTGCCCGATGGCACGCCCGCCGTGCTGCTGCAGCACCGGGCGGCGTGGAGCCACCAGGGCGGCACCTGGGGTCTGCCGGGCGGCGCACGGGACAGCCACGAGACCCCCGAGCAGACCGCATTCCGCGAGGCTCACGAGGAAGCCGGCCTGCCCGGCGACCGACTCGTCGTGCGCGCCTCGGTGGTCACCTCCGAGGTGTCCGGCAGGGGCGGCATCGGCTGGACTTACACCACCGTCGTCGCCGACACGCCGGAGATGCTGCGCACCGTGCCCAACCAGGAAAGCGCCGAGATGCGCTGGGTCGCCGAGCACGAGGTCGTCGAGCTGCCGCTGCACCCCGGATTCGAGGCGAGCTGGCAACGACTGCGCACGGCCCCGGCGCTGCTGCCGTTGGACCACGGTGACGCACGCCGGCGGCACCTGCCCCGCACCCTGCACCTCGAGGCGGGGTTATTCGTCTGGTGCATGCCCGGTGACGCCGATCATCCGCCGTCGCAGCTCAGTCACCGCTCGCTGCTGCACTTGCCGACCTGAGTGCCGATCTGAGCAGTTCGGCCGCCGCCCGGGGATCCGTGGCCGCGGTGATCGCCCGCACCACCACGATCCGTCGGGCGCCGGCCTCGAGCACCTGCGGAAGCCGCTGCGCGTCGATGCCGCCGATCGCGAACCACGGCTGCTCGCTGGCATGGTGAGCCGCCGTCCGCAGCAACGCCAGGCCCGGCGCCGGGCGGCCCGGTTTCGTCGGCGTGGGCCAGCAGGGACCGACGCAGAAGTAGTCGGCCCCCCGGCCGCTTCCCGCGCCGGTGGCAGCCGCGGCGACCTGCCCGGGGTCATGGGTGGACAGGCCGATCACCACATCGGGGCCGACGATCTCGCGCGCCAGCGCCACCGGAAGGTCGCCCTGGCCCAGGTGCAACACATCCGCGCCCGCCGCCCGGGCGATGTCGGCCCTGTCGTTGACCGCGAACAGGGCGCCGTACCGGTGGGCAGCGTCGGCCAGGACGTCGCAGACGGCCAGCTCCTCGCGCGCCTCGAGCGGACCGAAACGCCGCTCACCGGCGGATCCCTTGTCGCGCAGCTGGATGATGTCCACCCCGCCGGCCAGGGCGGCCTCGGCGAACTCGGCCAGATCCCCGCGCTCACGCCGTGCGTCGGTACACAGGTAGAGCACCGCCGAGGCCAGGCGTCCGAGGTGTCTGCGCACACCGCGACGCTAGCGCGCTAGCGTAGAAGGCGGAGAACCTGGACCTTTCCCTACCGTCACACTCCGGGTCACGCCGGCGAAGGGAGGACCACCCATGGGTTCGCTGGCCGTCATCGGGGGCGGTGTCATCGGGCTGTCCATCGCGCGTCGCGCGGCGCAAGCCGGTTGGTCAGTGCGCGTGCACCGCACCGCCGACACGGGGGCGTCCTGGTTGGCCGGCGGCATGCTGGCACCGCATAGCGAAGGCTGGCCCGGCGAGGAGCGTCTGCTCCGGCTGGGACTGGAATCGCTGCGGATGTGGCACGAGGGCGGGTTCACCGACGGGCTGCCACCGGAGGTGATCACCGCCCGCGAGTCGCTCGTGGTGGCCGTGGACCAGGCCGACGTGGCGGACTTGCGCACCGTTGCCGACTGGTTGTCGGAGCAGGGGCACCCGGTGGTCTGGGAATCCGCAGCCCGTGACATCGAACCCCAACTGGCGCAGGGTATTCGGCACGGTTTTCGGGCGCCCACCGAGATGGCCGTCGACAACCGCGTCCTGCTCGAGGCGCTGGGAGCCGACTGCGAGCACCTCGGTGTTCGGTGGGACGCGCCGGTGGACGACCTGTCCCGGGTCGACGGGGACGCGGTCGTGATCGCCAACGGCATCGACGCCCCCGCGCTGTGGCCGGGGCTTCCGGTGCGTCCGGTCAAGGGCGAGGTTCTTCGCCTGCGCTGGCGCAAGGGATGCATGCCGCTGCCGCAGAGGGTCATTCGCGCCCGCGTGCGCGGGCGGCAGGTGTATCTGGTCCCGCGCTCGGACGGGATAGTGGTCGGCGCCACCCAGTACGAACATGGACGTGACACCGCCCCGGTGGTGTCGGGAGTGCGCGACCTGCTCGACGACGCGTGTGCAGTACTGCCCGCGCTGGGCGAGTACGAACTCGCCGAGTGCGCTGCAGGGCTGCGCCCGATGACCCCCGACAACCTGCCGATCGTGGCGCGGCTCGATGCGCGGACGCTGGTCGCCACCGGACATGGACGATCCGGTTTCCTGCTGGCGCCGTGGACCGCCGAGCAGATCCTCGCCGAACTCGCCCCGGTCGGGGCGTCCCGATGATCATCACGGTCAACGAACGCAGCGTCGAGGTCGACGGGCGCACCACCGTCGCGGCATTGCTCGAATCGATGGGATACCCGGACCGGGGTGTCGCGGTGGCAGTCGACTCGTCGGTGCTGCCCCGATCGGATTGGGGTGCCGAGCTTGTCGATGGTGCGCGACTCGAGGTGGTGACGGCGGTGCAGGGTGGCTGACGAAAAACTGACGATCGCCGACAGAAGCTTCACCTCGCGGTTGATCATGGGCACCGGGGGCGCGAGCAACCTGGTGGTGCTCGAGGACGCGCTCACCGCGTCAGGCACCGAACTGACCACCGTCGCGATACGCCGCGTCGACACCGAGGGGGGAACCGGGCTGCTCGACCTGCTCAATCGGCTCGGTATCACGCCGCTGCCCAATACCGCCGGCTGTCGCGGTGCAGCCGAGGCCGTGCTGACCGCGCAGTTGGCCCGCGAGGCGCTGGACACCAACTGGGTCAAACTCGAGGTGATCGCGGACGAACGCACGCTACTGCCCGATGCCGTCGAATTAGTCAGAGCAGCAGAGCAATTGGTCGACGACGGCTTCGTGGTCCTGCCTTACACCAACGACGACCCCGTGCTGGCGCGGCGGCTGGAGGACGCCGGATGCGCGGCCGTCATGCCACTGGGGTCGCCCATCGGCACCGGTCTCGGCATCACCAACCCGCACAACATCGAGATGATCGTCGCGCGCGCCGGTGTCCCGGTGGTGCTCGACGCGGGCATCGGCACCGCCAGCGATGCGGCGATCGCGATGGAACTGGGCTGCGACGCGGTGCTGTTGGCCACCGCGGTGACCCGGGCCGCCGACCCGGTGGCCATGGCCACCGCGATGTCCGCCGCCGTCACCGCCGGGTATCTGGCGCGGCGGGCCGGCCGGATCCCGAAGCGCTTCTGGGCGCAGTCGTCGAGCCCGCAGCGCTGAGCGCATCCCGGACGCGTCCCCGCGCCCGGTCGAGGTGAGCTGCGGCCTCGGCAACGTCGACTCCCGCGAGCAGCGCCACGACGGCGGTCTTGGCGTGGCCCCCGGCGGCTGCCAGCGCGGCGATCGCGGACTGCTCGTCGACTCCGGCCGCATCGCGCACGATGCGCACGGCGCGGCGACGCAGCTTGGCATTGGTCACGCGGACGTCCACCATCCGCGGTCCATAGGCCTTGCCGAGCCGGATCATGACGCTGGTTGACAGCGCGTTGAGGACAACCTTCTGGGCCGTCCCCGCAGTGAGCCTTGTGGAGCCGGCAAGCACCTCGGGCCCGGTGAGCAGTTCGATCACGAGATCGGCGGACGCCTCGCTGCCCGGGTTGTTGACCACCGCGACCGTGAGGGCGCCCGCCGCGCGCGCGTGCGCCAGCGCCCCGAGCACGTACGGCGTGCGACCCGACGCCGTGATCCCGACCAGCGCGTCAAGGGCGGTCAGCCCGGCGAGATCGGCCGGGTCGAAAGTGTCCTCCGCGCCGTCGATCGCCTGGGTCAGGGCCGCGGGGCCGCCGGCGATCACGCCACGGACGAGGTCGGTGCCGAACGTCGGCCCGCACTCGGACGCGTCGAGCACGCCGAGCCTCCCGGGTGTGCCGGCGCCGGCGTAGATCAGGCGGCCGCCCCGCTCGAGCCGGGCGGCGATCGCCTCGGCCGCCGCAGTGATGTGCGGAAGCGCCGCCACCACCGCGCCGTGGGCCCGGCCCTCGGCGCCGACGAGCAGGGCGACGACCTCGCCGATAGGGAGCATGTCCAGATCGTGCAGATCCGGTCGGACGGCCTCGGTGGTCAGCGTGTCCAGTCGGTGGGATCTGTTGGACTGCAGTCGGATTACGTGCGGTTCGTGGATCGGGCCGAGCCGCAGCGCGCCCTCCAGAGCGTCACCCGCCGGGGGCACGAGCTCGACGGTGGTCACCAGGTCGATCTGCTGGCGCAGCGCCGGTACCGTGGCCAGGCCGCCGACCATCGCCACCGGGCCGTCGCC
>CAIYOH010000263.1 GCA_903927745.1 uncultured Mycobacteriaceae bacterium | reverse complement strand
CGGATGAGCTCCTCGGAGACGTAGGGCCCATAGGAGTCGGCGGTGTCGATGAAGTTCACGCCGAGGTCGACCGCGCGTCGCAACACCCGCATGCATTCGCCGCGGTCGGCGGGCTCGCCCCACACCCCCTTGCCGGTCAGGCGCATGGCGCCGAACCCGAGCCGGTTGACGGTCAGGTCGCCACCGAGGGTGAACGTTCCCGACGCGTCAGCAACAGTTGTCGAGTTTCCTGCGGTCACGTGGAAGACCGTACGCCAGCCGCGGCCCCGTGCCGCGGCGTGGCAAGCTGGGCGGGTGGACCTGGCAGCGCTCGACAATCTCCCGCTGACCTATCCGGAGGTGGGGGCGACCGAGTCCGGCCGGCTCCCTGCGGGATACGGGCACCTGCGGGTGCAGCGTCAGATCGGTTCGGGTCGTCAGCGTTTCGAGCGGGCCGCCGACGCGGTGATGCACTGGGGTATGCAGCGCAGCGCGGGCCTGCGGGTGCGGGCCAGCTCGGAGATGGCCGCCGTTGGCGCCGTGGTGATCGTGCGCATCGGCTTTCTGCCCGCGCCGTGCCGGGTGGTCTACGTCGTCGACGAGCCCGACATCCGCGGATTCGGCTACGGCACGCTGCCGGGCCACCCCGAGTCCGGCGAGGAACGCTTTGTCGTACGCCGCGATCCCGTCACCGACGCGGTGTTCGCCGAGGTGTCGGCGTTCTCGCGGCCCGCGACGTGGTGGAGCAGAGCCGGCGGGCCGCTGGCGACGGTCGCCCAGCGCGTGATCGCTCGACGCTACCTGCGCGGGGTGTGACGCCCGAGCGTCAGGCTCGGGTCAGCCGGCCAACAGCAGGATTCCCGCAGCCAGCAACGCTGCCACCTTGACGGCTTCCAGCCCGACGTAGGCGTAGTGGGCTCGCGAGCGTGGCCCGTCCGCCCCCGCGAGCACCGCGTCGGAGCGGCGCGTCAACCGGGGGCGCACCGCGATCACCTGGATAGCCAGCGCCGCGACGGCGGCGCTGGCCGCCATGAGCGCTCCCGCGGGTGCCGGAGCGGCCACCATGATCGCCACGAGGAGGATCGCGAAACAGGCCTCCACCGTGTTGAGCGCGCGAAACACCAGGCGTCCGATACCGAGCCCGATCTGCAGGGTCACATCGGGCGCGCGGAACTTCAGCGGAGCTTCGAGAAACGAGATGGCGAGCACCATGCCCAGCCAGACGAAGGTGACGGCAACGGTGAGCGCCGGTCCGGCCCTCACCCGCCCTCCCCGCGGGGCGCCACCGTCACCGGGTCGTCACGCCGGTGAGCTTGTGGGCGTCGATGAGCCGCACCAGGTCGTGCTGCGTCACGATGCCGACCAACTGCCCGCCCTCGAACACCAGGGCCCGGGCGCGCCGCCGGGCCGCAGACATCCGCTGCAGCAGCGCTGTCAGCGGCTCTTGCGGGACCGCGGTCGCCAGCGTCTTGAGGGGCAGTGCGACGTCGCCGACGCGGGTAACGGCGCGTCGGCCCGGCGCGATGTCGCGCAGCTGGTTCAGCGTGACCAGGCCCAGGATCGAACCGTCCTGGTCGGTGACCGGGTAGGCCGAATGACGGCCACGCAGCACGTATCGCTGGATGAAGTCGTCGACGGTGATCCACCCGGGGGCGGTGTTCGGCCGGCGTGTCATCACGTCGGCCACCCGCACCCCGGCGAAGGCCTCCTGGGTGGTGATCCGGTGCTGTTCCTCGCGACTGGCGGCGAAGATGAACAAGCCGATGGACTCCAGCCAGACACCGCCGATGAGTCCGCCCGCCGCGAACTCGGCCAATCCCGACACGATCACGACAACGGCCAACACCTGTCCGGTGTGGGCGGCGCCGATACCGGCGCGAACGATGTCGCCGTGTCGGCGCCACAGACGGGCCCGCAACGCCCGGCCGCCGTCCAGTGGTGCGCCGGGCAACAGGTTGAACAGTCCCATCAGCAGGTTGGTGACACCCAACCAGTACACGACGCCAACCGCGATCGGGGCGGCCCCTGAGGTTTCCAGCGCCACGAACAGCCCACCGAACACCACCGCACACGCCAGATTGGCGAGCGGCCCCGCGATCGCGATCCGGAAGGCCGCTGTGGGGGTTGCCGGCTCGGCACCGAGGTTCGTCATGCCGCCGACCAGCCACAGTGTGATGTCCACTACGGCGATTCCTGAGCGGTGGGCGACGACGACGTGCGCGAGCTCATGGGCCAGCAGCGACGCCAACAGCACCAGCGCGCCACAGACCCCGGCCAGCCAGTAGTCCGCGGGCGAATAGCCCTCGGCGAGATCGGGCAACGAACTCGCCAGGCTCCATGCGAACAGCCAGAGGACGACCAGCACGCTCCAGTGGAGACGCACCGGAGATCCGGCGAAGCGCCCCACCGAGATGGCGTCGCGCACGTCACCCCTCCTTCGGCCCCCCTACCCCCGAGGCGGTGTGTCCGGCACCTCTCTGGGGCCGACGATAGAGCGGCGCGGACCTCGACGCTAGGGCCGTTGGACCTTCCACAACCAGCCACGTGGTGAGGACTTCGGCCCCTAGTACAGCGCCACGACCGGTGGTCCCATGGAGGGCGTCGCAGAGCCAACCACCCGAACCGCCGCGGGCCTGGGCCTAGCCCGGGCCCGCGGCGCGTCAACAACTTTCGGCGATCGCCCGCGCCGCAGTGCGGGGCCGCCCACCGTTCGCGGCCGGGCGCTCAGGCGGGGCGTTCGCTGGGCGGCGACGCCCCCTGCAACAGCCCGGACTGCGCCAGCGCGGCGTCGACGAACCGCTGCACCGGCCGCGCGCGGAAGAATCCGGTGTGCCCACCGGAGTACCAGACGATTTCGGGCTTGCCCCAGTGCTGCCACAGGCGGATCACCTGCTGGCGGGGAAGCACGACCCTGTCGGCGACGCCGGCGTAGATGAAACGGCCCCGCTTGGGCACCAGCGGTGCCAGCGACAACGGCGAGGTCATCCGCCCGATCGGCTCGGCCAATTCCATGGTGTGCCGGCGAGGATCATCGCGACCGAGCCCGGAGTGCCGGCCCAACAGCCCGACCAGGTCGGCGACCGGGACTCCGAGAATGGCGCAGGCGAGACCGCGTTCGAGGCTGGCGACCAGCGCGGCGATGTAGCCGCCCAGCGACAGGCCGTACAGCCCGATCTGCGACTCCGGTTCCTGCGTCCGTATCCACGACAATAGCCGCCGGACGTCCCACACCGCCTGCGCGGTGGCGTGCACGTCGTCCAGCACGTCCTCGCCCGGGAATACCGCGCCCTTCGGCAGGGCGCGGGCGCGCGGCCCATGCATGGGCAGTACCGGCATCACGACGTTGAGGCCCAGATCCTCGTGCAGATGCCAGGCGCGAAAAATGGCGAGATCCATTGCAGCGCGTCCCATTTCCGTCCCGTGAACACACACCAGCCAGGGCCGCGGTTCCGCATGACGCAGCAATAGGGCGTACTCGTGGTCGTTGGCGGAGTACCCCATCCACCGCTGCGCGCCGGGCTCACCCGGCCGCGGCTGATACCCGCTGTCAAAGACGATGCGATGCAGGGAGTGCTTATTCCCCTTGACTTTGTGGACCGTCACGTCAGCCAGCGGCGGGGGCGCGGCGAAGAACCGCTTTGGGCTGTCGAGCCACCCCTTCTCGCCGTAGAACTGAAGTCCGGCGGTCACCTCGGCGGTGATGCGCTCGAACACTTCGGGTCGGCTGACCGGGCGGCGCGCCTTCAGACCCATCAGGACGACCTCGTCGCGGAAAGCCTGTGCCGCCAGCGCTACGGTGGGCCGGGCCAGCGGCAGCTCGCCCGAATCGTGGTCGCGGTAGTCCCGCCACGACCTGGCCACGTAGCGACCAGTGCTCGTGAACGGTTTGACGGCGTTGCCGAGGCCGAGGACATCCGGCGGGCTCGGCAGCCAGATCCGGCGGCCCTGCGGCTCGTCGTCCGGCGGTGGAGCCATGGTGGAAAACTACCAACACCCTGGCCGGGGCCGTCAGGGGCTTACGTCACGATCGGCGACCACAGGGAAACCCCACCTCAGCCGAACGCGTGGATCACCTGGTGGGCGACGAGCTCGATCTGCCGGTGCAGCCCGCGCGGCAGCGACAGGTCCCTGGCCTCGGGTACCTGCCACGCCGTCGTGACCACGCCCGGCTCCTCGGGTTCCCAGTGGAGATGCATTTTGTCCCCCAACGCGCGGGCGCCCGGATTCTCGGCGAGCACCCGGGCGTGGAACCGTGTGATGCCGTCCACGCGGGCCGCGACCGCTAGCGCGCCGAGCAGCAGCGCCCCGATCCCCCGACCCTGGTACGCATCGGCGACGGTGAGCGCCACCTCGGCCGAGCCGGGGTCGTCCCGGTCGCGGATGAACCGTGCTTCGGCGACCGCCGGACCGTCCACGCCGGCAACGGCGACCCACACGAAGTGGTCGACGTAGTCGACCTCGAACAGGTAAACCAGCCCCGCGGCCGACGGGGTGGCGCCCTGGTAACGGCGATACAGCGTCTCGCGGGAGAAGGAGCCGCTGTCGGTGAACCGCTCGGCGTCACCGGGCAGGACCGGTCGCAGCAGCAGCTCAGCGCCGTCGCTGGTCTGCACCGGTATGGGGGTGAGGAAAGTGGCCAACCGCTGGCGCGCGGTGCGGAGCATCCGGTCGGCGACCTCCGGGATGTCCAGCATGCGGTCGAACGCGGCGGTGCCGCCGCGATAACCCAGCACGTCGTCGTCGGCGACCACGGTCGCGGTGCGGGGCGAGCGCCGCAGCAACGCGATTTCACCGACGACCGTCCCCGCCGACAGTTCGACGGTCGCGATCTCACCGTCCGGCCCGACGTGCTGGATCTGGACCGCACCGGACGCGATGAGGGCGAACGACTCCGCCTCCTCACCCTGGCGCGTCAGGACCTCGCCGGCCGCCGCGCGCAGTGGTTCCAGGCTGGCGGCCAGCGTGGCAAGATCCCGTGCGGAAATCTCCGCGAAGAGCGGCAGCGTCGCGAGATCTGATGCGCTGACGGCGCTCATCCGAGTTACGGTACGCCAGCGGTGAGCCGCCCGAATCGACCGTGACCGCAGATGAGAAGCGGCGGTCCCGGACGGGGGGTGAGTCTCCGGGACCGCCGCAGCTTGGGGGTGATGCGTCCTACAACCTGATGTTACCGGCGCGTAGCGACAAGCAGAGCATCTTGTTCCTACAGCATCGCATTGTGGTCCGCAACTAGACCGACCATTGAGTTCTTGGGGATCGAACTGCAGTTTTCGACGACACGGCGGGAATCGACGCCACCGCCGGGGTCATCCGAACACCTCTTTGAGGGTGACGGTTTGCAGCGTGCGGGTCCGGATGAGATCGAGCAAATGGCCGTAGCAATGCGTGATGGGCGCCTGGTTGGCATGCATCAGGACGATCCGGCCGGGCTGAAACGACGACGTAGCCCGGGACATGAGCTTGGCCGCCGTTTCTGGCAGCGAATCGCCGACGTCCCCGCTCCACATGGCGATCGCGCGATAACCGTGCTCGGCGGCGATCCGGTCGGTGTCGGCGTTGTGCACACCATACGGGGGGCGGAAGAACGGGCGGCCGTCCGTGCCGTAGGTCTTCCTGAGGAACTCGGCATTGCGGTGGATCTGATCGGCCACCGCGCGGTGACTGATGCGGTTGAGGTATGGATGCGACCACGTGTGGTTCGCCATCTGAATCTGCCCCGAGTCCACCATCGGGCGCAGCACCGGTGCGTTGGCCGACCACGAGTTGTTGGCGCCGTTGACGAAAAACGTGAGCCGGGTGCCGCTGTCCTTGGCGAACTGCGCGAAGGCCGCCACGACGGAGGTGCTCGCACCGTCGTCGACGGTGAGCGCGATCCGGTTACCGTCCCCGGGCAGTCGGGTCAGGACGCCGACACCCGGCACCAGCGGCCGATGAAGGCGCGAGCCGACCACGCCCGGTGCCAGCGGCACCACGGGCATGCTCCGGGGGACGGGTGGCCCGGCGGTCTCCGGCCCCCGGGTCAGCGCCGCCAGCACTCCCCCGGCGACGGCGCACAACATGGTGCGCCGATCGAGAATGGGCATGCGCGGACTCTACTGCCTCCGCCGGCGCGCCCCCGGTAACGACGCCGACCACATGGCGCGCGGTCGCCGCCCGTCGGGCATCCTTGTCCCATGGACGTGGAGGCGCTGCTGCAGTCGATCCCCCCGCTCGCGGTGTACCTGGTGGTCGGTGGTGTCGTCGGCGTCGAGAGCCTGGGTGTTCCCCTTCCCGGCGAGATCGTTCTGGTCACTGCGGCGTTGATGTCCTCGCAGCACGACCTGGCCGTCAACCCGATTGGGGTGGGCGTCGCAGCGGTGATCGGTGCCGTGGTCGGCGACTCCATCGGCTACACGATCGGGCGCCGGTTCGGCATGCAGCTGTTCGACCGGCTCGGGCGGCGATTCCCCAAGCACTTCGGTCCGGGACACGTGGCGCTCGCCGAGCGGCTGTTCAACCGGTGGGGATCGGGGGCGGTCTTCTTCGGGCGTTTCATGGCGCTGCTGCGGATCTTCGCCGGGCCGCTGGCCGGGGCGCTGAAGATGCCGTACCGGCGTTTCCTGGCGGCCAACGTCTCGGGCGCGCTGTGCTGGGCGGGGGGCACGACCGCGGTGGTCTACTACGCCGGGATGGCCGCTGAGCGCTGGCTGTCGAGGTTCTCCTGGGTGGCCCTGGTGGTGGCGGTCGCGTTCGGGCTCATCGCCGCCTTTGCACTGCGCGAGCGCACCGCGCGGACGATCGCCGAACTCGAGGAAGAGCACCACCGCAACGCCGGCACCTCCGCGGCCGACGCCGCCTGAAGCCTCACGCCGGGAAGCCGAAGAGTGTGACGACGCCGTGATCGCGGCCGGCGGTGTAACCCCCGTCGACGGCGATGGCCTGGCCGCTGACGAAGGACGCGTCGGGCGACAGCAGGAACGCCGCCACGGCCGCGACCTCCTCGGCCCGGCCCAGCCGCTGCAGGGCGTGCGCCGACGTGATCGAGGCCAGCGGCTCCTCCATCCCCGGTAGGTCGAAAACACTTCGGGCCATGGGTGTATCGATGAATCCGGGGCAGATGGCGTTCGCCCGGATACCGCTCGGCCCATAGTCGAGCGCGATGTTCTTGGTGAGCAACACGACGCCGCCCTTGGCCGCGTTGTACGAACTGCCGCCCGCGGTGCCCTCCAGACCTTCGACGCTGGCGACGGTGACGATCGAACCCCGCTCCCCGTCGATGCGGGGCTGTTCGATCATCCGGGCCAGCGCGGCCTTCGCCACCACGAAGGTGCCGGTGAGGTTGACCCCGATGACGCGGTCCCACTCGGCCCGGTCGAGCAGGTGGACGGGGCCGCCCCCGGCCACGCCTGCGGCGTGGAAGACGCCGTCGAGGCGGCCCGGCACGGCGGTGAGCGCCGCGGCGATCGCGGACTCGTCGGTGACATCCGCGGCGACGAAGCGGAAATCCGGGCCGAGGTCGGGTGGGGCGGCCACGTCGACGCCGACGACGGAGCCGCCGTCGGCGAGCAACCGCCGCGCGGTGGCCAGCCCGATTCCGGATGCGGTGCCCGTCACGACGACGGTGCGGGACCGGGCGCGCTCGGCGTTCACCATGGCAGTCATGCTGGCACACGGCCCGGTCTTGAACTTCGTTGCGCCAGGGTGCGACGCTGGAGCAACCATGACCACGTCGTCGACCCCGTTACGGCCAGCGGGCCTGCTGCGGCCGCTCTGCGTCGCCACCGCCACTGCCACCGTGGCGGCGGCCCTCGTCGCCGCCGGAGCCACTGGGACGCCGGTGCGCGTGTCGCTCACCTCGGCTGACCCGATCGCCATCGCGCTCGACGTCTCGATCACCCCCGCCCCCGGTTGGACGCCCGGGAACCGGGGCCCCGACTGGGTGACTCTCAGCAACGCCAACGGCAGCGCTCAGATGAGCGTTACGGTCAGGCAGGTGGCATCGACGGACGCCGTCGCCATCTGCAAGGCCGACATCGCGCAGTACATCCCGTCGTCACATTTAACGACTGTGAGCGACGTGAGCGCGCCCATCCCTGGGCAGCAGGGTGGCAAATTTCCTGAGAAGGCCTCCATCGACTACACCGCGGGCTTGTCGGGACGGCAGGGCGTGGTTCCCGTCCTCGGGACGTTCACCGCGCTGCTCAACCCCGCGACCGGGTTGTCGGCATTCATCGACTTCCGGCAAAGCACCAACGCGACCCCACAGGCTGCCGCCGACGGCGCAGCGATGATCAACTCCATGCTCTGATGGGCTCTGACGCAGGGGCCATGGCAGAAACCAACGCGACCGACACGGCCGGCATACTCGCGGGCCTCGTCGAGCACCACGCGCGGGAGCGGCCCGACGCCACGGCGATCCGCTACGGCGACCTGACGTGGTCCTGGGGTGAATGGGCGTCCCGGATCGCTCGCACGGCCGGGGTGCTGCGCGCCGCCGGGATCCGGCACGGAGACCGGGTGGCATTCCTGGACCGCAACCACCCGGCCTGCCTGGATGTCCTGTTCGCCGCGGCGTCCATCGGCGCGGCGACCACCGTCGTCAACTGGCGCGTGGCCGGTGACGAGATGGTTCACGTCCTGCATGACAGCGGCGCGCGACTGTTGTTCGCCGGGGCCGACTTGCACGCCGCGGCCACAGCGGCCGCCGACCGGGTGCCCGGCCTGGAACGCATCGTCGTGGTGGGCGGCGAGGCCGACGAGTACGAATCGTTGCTCGCCGCAGCGGAACCCGTGCGCGCCGACGTGGAGGTCGACGCGGGCGACACCGCGCTGGTGATCTACAGCTCAGGCACCACCGGGCGCCCGAAAGGCGTCCTGCTCAGCCAACGCGTACTGGTCAACCACGCGGCGAACCTCGCGCCGGCGTTCCCGTTCGCCGAAGGGGACGCAAACCTGGTCGCCATGCCCCTGTTTCACGTGGGCGGAATCGGGTATGCGGTGTTCGGTATCGGCGCGGGGGTGCCGACGATCGTTACCCGCGAGCCCGACTCGGCCAGCTTGATCGGGGCCGTGCGGGCCGGTGCGACGCACGCGTTCCTCGTGCCGCCACTGATCGCGCGGCTCCTGGTGGACGGCGAGGGGGCGATCGCGGCGATCGCGCGCCTGCGCTACCTCGCCTACGGGGCCGCCCCCATGCCGTCACCCCTGCTGCAGCAGGCCCTTGCCACCTGGCCCGAGACCAATGTCGTTCAGGTCTACGGGCAGACCGAACTGTGCGGGGCGGTCACGGCGCTCAGCGACGCCGACCACCGCGACGCCAGCCGGCCCGATGTGCGGCTGTCGGCCGGACAAGCGTTGCCGGGTTGTGAGATTCGTGTCGTCGACCCCGAGACGGGCAGCGACCTTCGCGCAGGGGAGCCGGGTGAGATCTGGGTGCGCAGCAACCAGACCATGAGCGGCTACCTGAACCGGCCCGAGGCCACCGCCGAGACGATCACGGTGGACGAGTGGGTGCGCACGGGTGACATCGGGCGCCTCGACGCCGACGGCTACGTCTACATCGAGGACCGGATCAAAGACATGATCATCACCGGCGGCGAGAACGTGTACGGCCCCGAGGTCGAAAGCGTGCTCCTCGAGCATCCCGCGGTCGCCGACGCGGCCGTCATCGGGGTTCCCGACGATTTCTGGGGCGAATCGGTCAAGGCGATCGTCGTGACCACCGCGGGTACCGACCCAGACGACATCATCTCATTCTGCCGGCGGCATCTGGCCGGATACAAATGCCCGCGAACCGTCGACTTCGTGCCCGCGCTTCCCCGCAACGCCAGCGGGAAGATCCTCAAAACCACGCTGCGCGAACCGTATTGGCGGGACCGCACAAGAGCCATCTGACCGAGGTCAGAGCCGACCGTCGGTACGCAGGTCGGGATGCACCCAGTCAGGCGAGCGGCGCTCCTTGAACGCCCGGACCCCCTCCCGGGCCTCGGCGCCCGAGAGGCTGCCGGTCATCCCGATGCGGTCGTACAGGCCGAGATAGGTGTCGATGCTGGACTTGATGACGCCGCGAGCACCCGGTGCCGTCCGGCAGCATTGCGCAAGAAGGGTTGTCGCCTCGCCGAGCAGATCGTCGTGGGGTACGACCCTGTTGACCAGGCCCCAGTCGAGGGCTTCGTGCGCGTTGAGGACCCGCCCGGTGAACATCAGGTCGCGGGCGCGCACCGGCCCGACGACCCGGGTGAGCATCTGGCTGTAGTAGGTGTCGGCGTAGCCGCGGAACAACTCCGGGACGCGGAAGGTCGCCCGCTCGCTGACCACGGACAGGTCGCTGCACAGGGCGATCTGGAATCCGCCGCCTTGACACAGGCCGTTGACCGCGCAGACGACCGGTTTACCCGAGGTGCGCAGGGCATCGAACGGGGTGATGTCCATTCCCAGGCCCGCGCCGAACGTCATCCAGGCGTCGGTGCCGTCCCCGCCGCCCATGTCGCCGCCGGGCGCGAACACGTCCCCGGTTCCGGTGAGGAGCAGACCCGCCAGGTCCGGATCCCCGTTGAGGCGGCCGACCGCGTAGCGGATGCCGAAGTACATCGCCGGAGTCAGCGCGTTGCGCGCCTGGGGGCGGTCGATGGTGCACACGGCGATCGGACCCAGCCGCTCGAAGCTCAGATACGGGGTGCCCAGCCAATCACCCTCGGGAGGGCGGGGAGTGTTCATCGGTCGATCAGCCGGCGCGGTCGGCCTCGTCGGCCGCGCGGAGCAGGTCGTCACGGGCCCGCGCCACCCGAGACCGGACGGTGCCCACGGGGCATCCGCAGACCTCCGCCGCTTCGGCGTAGGTGAGACCGAGGAGTTGGGTGAGCACCAGCGCTTCGCGGCGGTGCGAATCCAGCCCGTCCAGCAGAACACGGATTTCCACCATGTCTTCGATCCGGCTGCCGCGGCGGCCGCGGTTCACCGCGTCCTCGAAGTCGGCCACGTATGCCGTGCGGGGCCTGCGCGTGTTGTAGCGGATCTGGTCGACCACCACGCGGCGGGCAATCGACAGCAGCCAGGTCCGGGCGGTCGACCTGCCGCTGAAGCGGGGCAGGGACCCGATCGCCCGCAAGAACGTTTCCTGGGTCAGATCGTCGGCGCTGCCCGGGCCGTCGAGGTAGGCGACCATGCGCCACACATCGCGCTGAGTGGCGCGGATGAATTCCGTCAGCGCGCCCTGATCCCCCCGCCCGGCGGCCCTGGCAAGCTGAGTGACACGGTCGTCATCGTCACCGGTCGCCATGGCACCAGAGCCTAAGCTACGAGCGACGGGAACTCACCACTAGGCCACGACGACCTAGTCCGTGTCGACCCCATACGTGGGAGCAGGTTCGCAGGGAGGTGAACAGACACGATGTCACCGGTACCGGTGCAGACCAGGGCGCCTGACCAGGCGCACGCCGATGCGCAGCGGGTGCAGTTGGAGATCAGCGGGATGTCGTGCGCGGCCTGCGCCAGTCGGGTCGAGTCGACCCTGAACAAGCTGCCGGGCGTGCGCGCCTCGGTGAATTTCGCCACCCGGATCGCGACCATCGACGCCGACACGGAAACCCCGGCCGCCGCGCTGTGCGAGGCGGTTCACCAGGCCGGCTACGACGCGCAGCCGCGCCGAGCCGGCGGAGGCGGCGACGTCGATCACGACGCCGATCGAGCGCGCTTTCTGTTGATCCGGCTCGCGGTCGCCGCAGTGCTCTTCGTGCCCCTGGCCGACCTTTCGGTGATGTTCGCCGTCGTGCCCAGCACCCGCTTCACCGGCTGGGGGTGGGTGTTGACCGCGCTCGCCCTGCCGGTCGTGACCTGGGCGGCGTGGCCGTTCCATCGGGTGGCGCTGCGCAACGCCCGCCACCGTGCTGCCTCCATGGAGACGCTGATCTCGGTCGGCATCACCGCGGCCACCATCTGGTCGCTGCACACGGTCTTCGGCGGACACCATTCCACCGAGCGAAGGGGTGTCTGGCAGGCGCTGCTCGGAAGCGACGCCATCTACTTCGAGGTCGCCGCCGGTGTCACGGTGTTCGTGCTGGCGGGTCGGTACTTCGAAGCCCGCGCCAAGTCGAAGGCGGGCAGCGCACTGCGGGCATTGGCGGCGCTGAGCGCCAAGGACGTCGCCGTGGTGGCGCCCGACGGGTCGGAAATGGTGATCCCGGCCGAGGAACTCAAAGAACAACAGCGTTTCGTTGTTCGGCCCGGCCAGACGATCGCCGCCGACGGCCTCGTCGCCGACGGGTCGGCGTCGGTGGACATGAGCGCGATGACCGGCGAGGCCAGACCGGTTCGGGTGGCACCCGGTTCGCACGTCATCGGTGGCACGACGGTGCTCGACGGCCGGCTCATCGTGGAGGCCGCCGCGGTGGGCGCCGACACCCGGTTCGCCGGCATGGTCCGCCTGGTCGAGCAGGCACAGGCGCAGAAGGCCGACGCGCAACGACTGGCCGACCGGATTGCCTCGGTGTTCGTTCCCTGCGTCTTCGTCATCGCCGCGCTGACCATCGTCGGATGGCTCGTCGCGGGAGGCGGGCTCGATCGGGCATTTTCGGCCGGGCTGGCCGTGCTGGTGATCGCCTGCCCGTGTGCGTTGGGCTTGGCGACGCCGACCGCCATGATGGTGGCGTCCGGTCGCGGCGCCCAACTGGGCATATTCCTCAAGGGTTATCGCGCACTGGAGGCCACCCGCGCCGTCGACACGGTTGTGTTCGACAAAACCGGGACCCTGACGACGGGCCAGTTGACGGTCGGCGCGGTGGTGGCCGCACCCGGGTGGCACGCCGATGAGGTGCTGGACCTGGCGGCGGCGGTGGAAGCGTCGTCCGAGCACGCCGTCGGGCTGGCGATCGCCGGGGCGACGGCCCGGCGGGAACCGCTCACCGACTTCCGTGCGGTGGCCGGCCGCGGAGTCAGCGGCACCCTCACCGGAGGAACGGCGGGCAGATCGGTGCGCGTCGGCAAGCCGTCGTGGATCGCCCCCTCGGGTGCCCCGGTGGCTCTGGTCGAGGCGCGGCGCTATGCCGAAACACAAGGCGAGACGGTGGTATTCGTCGAAATCGACGGCAAGCCCTGCGGGTCGATCGCGGTGGCCGACGCCGTCAAGGACTCGGCAGCCGGCGCCGTGTCGGCGCTGCATGATCGCGGCTTTCGAACCGTGCTGTTGACCGGCGACAACCCGGCGTCGGCCGCCGCTGTGGCCGCCCACGTCGGCATCGACGAGGTGATCGCCGACATCCTGCCCGAGGGCAAGGTCGACGTCGTCGAGCAACTGCGCGACCGCGGGCGGGTGGTCGCCATGGTCGGCGACGGCATCAACGACGGACCGGCGCTCGCCTGCGCCGATCTCGGCATGGCGATCGGCCGCGGCACCGACGTCGCGATCGGCGCCGCCGACATCATCCTGGTCCGCGACAACCTCGACGTTGTGCCCCTCGCGCTCGATCTGGCCGCCGCCACGATGCGCACGATCAAGGTCAACCTCATGTGGGCATTCGGCTACAACATCGCCGCTATTCCCATCGCCGCCGCCGGGCTGCTCAACCCCGTGGTGGCGGGCGCGGCCATGGCGTTCTCGTCGTTCTTCGTCGTGTCGAACAGCTTGCGGTTGCGGAACTTCGGAGAAAGGACCCCGTGATGGCGCACCAAACGTTCGCGGTTGACGGGCTGAAATGCGCGGGCTGCGCGGACACCGTCACACAAGCACTCGTCGCCCTGGACGGCGTGAGCGCAGTCGACGTCGAACTCTTCGACGGCGCGCCCGCATCCGTGCGCGTCGAGGCGGATCAGGTGTTGGATACCGACCGCGTCCAGTCGGCGCTGGCGGCCAAGGGCGACTTCCGGGTCCACCCCTGACGGTCTGTCCCGCTCACCGATCCCGGGAGAGTTCACGCAGCATGGCGTTGTAGGCATCCAGGTCGCCGTCGCCGTCACCGTAGCTGGAGTCGGCGTGCCGATCAGACCGCGACGCGGCCCTCCGATCCTCCCGCGCCCACTGCGCCACAAGTGCGACGACCACCAGAAGCAGGGGTAGTTCGCTGGATCCCCACGCGAGTGCGCCGCCGAGATGCTGATCCGCCTCGAGGCTGGGCACCCACGGCCACGCGAGGGAACGGTAGAACTGGCCGCCGATGATCGATGTCGTCGTCATGGTCGCGATCCCGAAGAACGCGTGGAACGGCATGACCGCGAACAGCAGGCCGAGCCGACCCAGGAACGGCAGTCTGCGTGGGCCGGGGTCGATCCCGATGATGCCCCAGAAGAACAGGTACCCCACCAGCAGGAAGTGGACGCTCATCAACTCGTGGCCCCAGTGGTAGCGAACCAGGGTGGCGAACAGCGGGGTGAAGTACACGGCGTACAGCGAGGCCACGAAGAGCACGAAGGCGGTGACGGGGTGGGAGAAGACCGCCGTGACCCTGGAGTGCACCAGCCACAGAATCCATTCCCGCGGCCCCGGCCACTCGCCCTCGCCGGCGGGCGTGCAGGCCCGCAGCGCCAAGGTCACCGGCCCGCCAAGGACGAGCAGGACCGGAATGAACATGTTCATCGTCATGTGCTCGGCCATGTGGACGCTGAACATTGCCGAGCCGTACGCCTTGACCCCGGAACTGCTGGTGACCAGCATGGCCAGGCACCCCGCCAGCCACGCAACGAGGCGCCCGACCGGCCAGCCGTCGCCGCGGCGCCGCAGGCGCAGGAAACCGAGCGTGTACACGACCGCCAGCACCACGGCGCCCACCCCGATGAACGGGTCGAACCGCCACACGGACAGGATCCTCGACACGCTCGGCGGGCCCGGCAACGTGTAGCCGAGAAGGATGTCCCACAGGGTCAACCGGTGAGTGAACAGCCGCGGCGCGATCTGCGTCGCCATCGACGCCGTCAGGGCACTCACCCCGATCACCGCCAGCGCGCCCACCGCGTCGCGGGCCCGGGAGGCACCGACCGTCACCACACCCGCCAGCCACGCCAGGGCCAGCAGGCCCCCGGCGGCGACGCCGGCACGACCGTACGAGGTCGCGACCAGATCACCCGGGTCCGTCAGCGTCGACAACAGCACCACCCCGTAGCCGAGGGCCACTGCCCCGCAGAGTGTTTTCACGACGAGGACGCGGCGCGCAATTCGTTCGGCGGGCGGATTGACCGCCGCGGCCACCGTCACGCCCGTCAGCGCCGCCAGCGCGACGGCGAACACGATGGCCGCACTCGTCGCGTAGTCGTGATCGGGCCCCTGTCCCGCGTTGCCGCTGACCGGAAGGGCCACCACCCCGATCAACGCGGGCACGAGTAGCAGGAACTGTGCGACCCATCGGACCGACAGCCGGCTGCCGACCGCCACCACGACAGCGGCGGCGGTGGCGGCGATCCAGGCCCGCGACATTTCCGACGCGAGTACCGCGTCGGACATCGCCGCGCTGCCCAGCAGTCGAATGACCGGCAAACCCGCGCTGCTGGCCGCCTGCACCACCACCATGACCATCGCCGACAGCACCCAGATCACCGACGACCGCTCAACCAGCAGATGCGTCCGGAAGGCCCGGTCGTCGATCACGCCGCGCGCGTCGGGGCGGGCAATAACGACGATGTAGAGCAGCCCGCCGAAACAGAGGCCGCCGGCCAACGTCGCGACGAAGTAGCCCACAACTTCGGCCACCGCAGTCGCGTTCCCCGGAAACGAGTCGCCCCTGACGGCGTAGGCGCGTCCGCCCGCGGCCAACGCATAGCAGGCCAGACCCGCCGCTGCGACGATGCCACCGACGGCCAACGACAGAAGCGTCCCGCGTCGGCTCGCCGGCTCCGGACGTGTCTGCATTGCCTGCACTTCAGTAGTCTAGGGCCGCTCGCCGTGGGCCCTCGGGAACTTTTCGCCGATCCCCGCCGACCAGTGCGCAGAACCAACCCGTTTTATCTAGCTCCCGTCGACCGAAAGCCGCCGATCGAATGATCCAGGACCCCGTCCTGCGCTGGATCGTGACGGTGTTGTTCGTGCTCACCGCCGCCCAAATTCTGTACGCGATCGCAGTCGGGCATCTGAAGTGGCCGCATGTCGTCGGCCACCTGTTGCATTTCACCATGTCGGTGGCGATGGCGGTGATGGCCTGGCCCCGCGGTGCGGCGTTAACCACCACCGGGCACGCCGTCGGCCCCATGGTGTTCTTCGTGATCGCCGCGGTGTGGTTCG
>CAIYOH010000262.1 GCA_903927745.1 uncultured Mycobacteriaceae bacterium | reverse complement strand
GGTCGTCGTCGTCGGCGCCGGTGATCCCGGCGATCAGGGAGGCGGGGCTGCGAAACGCCACCCCCGCGCAGACCCCGTCCTGGCTCGCCCGTCCGGGGCCGCAACCGAGCGCGTGCGAGAGCCGCTGGCTGAGCCAGCGCTCGACGCCCCGCGCCGGCACCAGCACCAGTTCCTCGGCGAACGGGTCGGGTAGCGGGTCGGCCAGCAGCGCGCCGAGGCCGTCGGCGAGGAGGTCGGTGCGCTCGGCACGGTGGATATGAAGTCCCATCGCGGTGTCACGATAGACGCGGGCACCGACAGATCGGGTGTGTACGGGACCGCGCGCGGCCTAGCGGCCGAATTCTGCCTCGATACCGTCAATCCCGGCGCGGATGGCCTTCAGTCCGGCCTCGCGGGCGCGCAGCTTGGTGGCCAGGTGGGCGCGCTGGTGGAGTCCGGCGAATGAGCGCGCGGCCTCTTCGGCGCGTGCGACCACCATGTCCGGCTGCGCAATCTCGTCGATGAAGCCGGCGGCCAGCGCGGTTTCGCCGAAGAACGTGGTGGCGAGCCCGGTCGCCTGCTGGTAGGCCGACCGGGTCAGCCGCAGCTTCAAGATCTCCAGGGCCGCGTAGGGAATGACCATGCCGATCGCCACCTCGTTCGCCTGGATGGTGTACGCGGGGGCGGCCACCCGGTGGTCGCCGGATGACAGCAGGAACGCACCCATCGCGATGGCGGGTCCGGTGCAGGCCACCACCACCGGCTTCGGGAAGGTCAGGAGTCGGTACGCCAGCTCGAATCCCCCCCTGAGCATGTCGATCGCCGGCTGCAGTTCCCCGGAGTTGAAGACCTTCAGGTCGAACCCGCCGCTGAACACCCGCTCGTTGCCGGTGATGACCAGCGCGCCCGCGTCGTCGCGGTCGGCTTGGTCGATCGCCTCGTTAAGGGCCTGTTGCATCGTCGGGCCCAGCGCGTTGACCTTGCCGTCGTCCATCCTGATGACGGCGATGGGATCGGTGTGGCTGTAGAAGACCGGGCCGCTCATGAGTTACTCCTTGTCGCTAGCGCTGGGGACGGTTGATCGGTCAGCCGCCCATCAACAACCGCCACTGGTCGAGATCGGCGGCCCGGTAGACGTAGTTGGTCCGCTTGACCTCCGACAGGGAGGCACTCGGCTCGGCGGCGTACCAATGCCCAGGAAACACCGTCGGGTCACCCGGAAGTGCGGCGAGTCTCTGCAGGCTGCGGTACATTTCGTCGGAATCGCCGCCGGGGAAGTCCGTGCGCCCGCAGCCCTCCAAAAACAGCGTGTCCCCGGCGACGAGGCGGCCGTCGAGCAGAAAGCACTGGCTGCCGGGCGTGTGACCGGGGGTGTGCAGCAATTCGATGTCGATAGCGCCGACGCTGACCGTGTCGTGGCCCTCGTGGGCGGTGAGGTCGCTGCTGGCGATCCCGGTGACGCGGGAAACCCACAGCGCCTCATGGGTGTTCACGTGCACGGGCACCTCCGCGCGTTCCAGCAGTTCCGCCAGACCCTTGAGCTCGAAGCCCATCATCGAGCCGCCGACGTGATCGGGGTGATGATGGGTGACAAGTACGCCCGAGAGGTGCATGCCGTCGGATTCCAGCGCATCGAGCAGATCGTCTGCGGCGTAGGCGGGGTCCACGACCACGCAGTCCCCGGTCTGACGGTCGCCGATCAGGTAGGAGAAGTTGCGCATCTGCGTCGCAACCATGTCGCCGGCCGCGAAGTCGCGGCCGGACAGCAGTTGGCGGAAGTACAGCCTGTCCTCAGACACACGACCAGATTAGGGCCCGCGGCGGTGACGTGTGGGCCGCGCCCCGTGGTTTGGTGGCGCCGCAGGCCACGCTGTACCCTCTGTTTGGCCCGACGTTTGACCGGTTGCTTCGGGTTAACGGCCCCCTTAGCTCAGTCGGTAGAGCGTTTCCATGGTAAGGAAAAGGTCAACGGTTCGATTCCGTTAGGGGGCTCGGCGGACGCCGAACAGGCGGCGGCCTCGACCCCAATCAGGGTCGGGCTAGAGGCGATGTAGCTCAGTCGGTTAGAGCGAACGACTCATAATCGTTAGGTCGCCGGTTCGAGTCCGGCCATCGCTACTGATCACCACACAACTGCGACATTCACCAGATCAGAATGTAAAAGAGGGAAAACGGACATGGCTTCCAGTACTGACGTGCGGCCGAAGATCACCTTGGCATGCGATGAGTGCAAGCACCGTAACTACATCACCAAAAAGAATCGTCGAAACGACCCGGACCGGATGGAACTCAAGAAGTTCTGCCCCAACTGCGGCAAACACCAGGCCCACCGCGAGACACGGTAGCCACCCATCCGCGTCTGCCGCGATAGACCAGGTAGGTTCTGACAACGTGGCGTTGACCAAGAACATCGTCGGGATGCATTACCGATACCCCGACTCGTACGTGGTGGAGCGCGAGAAAGTCCGTGAGTACGCTGTCGCCGTAAAAAATGACGAAGCCTTGTTCTTCCACGAAGACGCGGCCGCCGAGATCGGCTACAAGGGCCTAGTGGCGCCCCTGACCTTCATCTGCGTGTTCGGCTACAAGGCTCAATTGTCGTTCTTCAAATACGCCAACATCGCGATCTCCGACGCGCAGATCGTCCAGGTGGATCAGGTGCTCACATTCTTCCGACCGATCGTCGCGGGAGACACGCTCTATTGCGACGTGTACGTGGAAGCCGTGCGCGAGGCGCACGGCACCCAGATCGTCGTGACCAAGAACATCGTCACCAACGAAGCCGGTGACATCGTGCAGGAGACCTACACGACCCTGGCGGGCCGTGCCGGCGGACCTGGGGAAGAGGGGTTTTCCGATGCCACTGCGTGAATTCAGCTCAGTGCAGGTCGGTGACCGGATCCCGGAGAAAATCTATACCTTGACGCGCCAAGACCTGGTCAACTACGCGGGCGTCTCGGGAGACCTGAACCCGATCCATTGGGACGACGAGATCGCCAAGGTCGTCGGGCTCGACACCGCGATCGCACACGGCATGCTCACCATGGGCATCGGCGGCGGCTACGTCACCTCCTGGGTCGGCGACCCTGGCGCGGTCACCGAGTACAACGTGCGGTTCACCGCCGTGGTCCCGGTGCCCAACGACGCGAAGGGGGCCGAGCTCGTCTTCAACGGCCGGGTGAAATCTGTCGACCCCGAGACCAAGTCGGTGACCGTCGCCCTGACCGCGACCACCGGCGGCAAGAAAATCTTCGGCCGGGCCATCGCCTCGGCGAAGCTGGCGTAGCCCGTGGCGCTGAAGGTCGACGTCCGCGGGATGATCTGGCGCTACCCGGACTACTTCATCGTGGGCCGCGAGGAGTTGCGCAGGTACGCCGAGGCCACCAAGTGCGACGACCCGGCCTGCTACGACGAGGACGCAGCCGCCGAGCTCGGCCACGGCGGCATCGTCGCTCCGACGACTTTCGTGAGCATCCTGGGGAAACTGGTCCAGCTCGACTTCTTCCGGAACGTCGACATCGGCTTGGAGACCATGCAGATCGTCCAGGTCGACCAGCGATTCGTCTTCTTTCGGCCGATTCTGGCCGGGGCCAAGCTGTGGGCCCGGGTGGAAATCCTGTCGGTGAATGAGCGTTTCGGCGCCGACATCGTCGTCACCAGAAACATCCTGACCAACGACGACGGCGAGGTCCTGATGCAGAGCTACACCACCCTGATGGGCCACGAGGGGGACGCCTCCATCGAGCTGAGATGGGACAAAGACTCCGGCCAGATCGTCCGAACGGCGTAATTGGTCGCGGATTTCCTCAGCTCAAGGGCAATCGAGTACACTCGTTTTTCGGGGTTTTCCCAACATCAGCGCGCTTTCCGTTGGTCGGACGATCGGGGAGCGCGCGTGTCATGTAAGCCCCGGCAGGTAAGCGCAGGTTGGCCTGCCAACCGCGAAGGGGCGTAGCTCAACTGGCAGAGCAGCGGTCTCCAAAACCGCAGGTTGCAGGTTCAAGTCCTGTCGCCCCTGCTCAACGGTGCAGCCGCACCATGGTGGACACTGGAACAGGTCGGCCCGGGCCGGCATGAATAGAACGAGCTAGACCTAGACAGATCTAGACAGATCTAGACAGACCTAGACAGACCTAGACAGACCTAGACAGACTGTAGACAGAGGAGCATGCGGTGAGCGACGAGGGCAACGCTGCCAACGACGCCGCACGCGAGGGCGGCGACAACGCGGAAGACCGCGACAGCGGCGGCGGGACCGCCGTGGTGACCGAACCTGTGACACGGCCGCAACGCCCCACCGGCAAGCGGTCCCGTCAGCGGGCGGCCGACGCCGCCGACGCGGAATCCCGGGACGAGGCCGACGAGGTTGAGGACGCGCAGGACGCCGCGGCAGCCACCTCCGGGCGGGCGTTGACGAAGGCCCAGAAGGCCCACAAGGCACAGAAGACCAAGAAAGCCACGACACCCGGGAAAGACCGATCGGCCAATCCGCTCGTCTTCGTCTACAACTACCTCAAGCAGGTCGTGGCGGAGATGCGGAAGGTCATCTGGCCGAACCGCAAGCAGATGCTCAGCTACACCTCGGTGGTGTTGATCTTCCTCGCGATCATGGTGACGGTTGTCGGCCTCGCGGATTTGGGCCTGGCCAAGCTGATCCTGCTGGTGTTCGGCTGAGTTTCGAAAGTATGGAAGGAACAAATAAACCGTGACGACCTTCGACGGCGACACGTCCGCGAGTGACGCGGTCGATCTGAAAGAGGCTCCGGCGGACCCGGAGTCCCCGGAGAGCACCGCTGTGGCGGATCCGGACGAGGAACTCGACCCGGCGGCTGCGTTGAAGGCGGAGCTGCGCAGCAAGCCCGGCGACTGGTACGTCATCCACTCCTATGCCGGCTACGAGAACAAGGTCAAGGCCAACCTGGAGACCCGGGTCCAAAACTTGGACGTCGGCGACTACATCTTCCAGGTGGAGGTGCCCACCGAAGAGGTCACCGAAATCAAGAACGGTCAGCGCAAGCAGGTCAACCGCAAGGTGCTGCCCGGATACATCCTGGTGCGCATGGACTTGACCGACGAATCGTGGGCGGCGGTGCGCAACACCCCGGGGGTGACCGGATTCGTCGGGGCGACGTCACGACCGTCGTCGCTGTCGCTCGACGACGTGGTGAAGTTCCTGCTGCCGCGGGGCGCGGCGAAGAAGACCGCCAAGGGTGCGGCCAGCACGGCCGCCGCCGCCGGGTTGGGCGGCCTGGAACGTCCGGTGATCGAGGTCGACTACGAGGTCGGCGAGTCGGTGACCGTCATGGACGGTCCGTTCGCCACGCTGCCGGCGACCATCAATGAAGTGAACGCCGAACAACAGAAGCTCAAGGTGCTGGTGTCGATCTTCGGCCGTGAAACGCCGGTGGAGCTGACGTTCGGCCAAGTGGCGAAGATTTAATCAGGCTCAACCAGGCTCAACCAGGCTCAACCAGGCTCAACCAGGCTCAATCAGGAAGGACATCGACATCTCATGGCCCCGAAGAAGAAAGTCACCGGGCTGATCAAGCTGCAAATCGTGGCGGGGCAGGCCAACCCGGCGCCGCCCGTCGGACCCGCGCTCGGCCAGCACGGCGTCAACATCATGGAGTTCTGCAAGGCCTACAACGCCGCCACCGAGAACGAGCGCGGCCAGGTCATTCCGGTGGAGATCACCGTCTATGAGGACCGCAGCTTCACGTTCGCGCTGAAGACCCCGCCCGCGGCCAAGCTGTTGCTCAAGGCAGCGGGCGTGGGCAAGGGCTCCGCAGAGCCGCACAAAACCAAGGTCGCCAAGGTCACCTGGGATCAGGTTCGCCAGATCGCCGAAACCAAAAAGACCGACCTCAACGCGAACGACATCGACGCGGCCGCCAAGATCATCGCCGGCACCGCCCGGTCGATGGGCATCACCGTCGAATAGCGCCGAAGCGCGCGTCCACCCGTGGGAGGGCCAGCTTCGGCCCGAGGAGCCATCCGGCACATCCGCACCACGACCCAACACCAGATTGGATGAAACGATGAGCAAGACCAGCAAGGCCTACCGTGCCGCCGCCGAGAAGGTGGACCGGGACAACCTCTACACCCCGCTGGCGGCGGCCAAGCTCGCCAAGGACACGTCGTCGACCAAGCAGGACGCGACGGTCGAGGTGGCGATCCGACTCGGTATCGACCCGCGCAAGGCCGACCAGATGGTCCGCGGCACGGTCAATCTGCCACACGGCACCGGCAAGACTGCCCGTGTTGTGGTGTTCGCGGTGGGCGATAAAGCCGAACAGGCGCAGGCCGCCGGTGCTGACCTCGTCGGCAGCGACGACCTGATCGAGAAGATCCAGGGCGGTTGGTTGGAGTTCGACGCCGCGATCGCCACCCCCGACCAAATGGCCAAGGTGGGTCGCATCGCGCGCGTGCTGGGCCCCCGCGGGCTCATGCCGAACCCCAAGACCGGCACCGTCACCCCCGACGTCGCCAAGGCCGTCGCCGAGATCAAGGGCGGCAAGATCAACTTCCGCGTGGACAAGCAGGCCAATCTGCACTTCGTTATCGGCAAGGCGTCGTTCGACGCCCAGGCGCTGGCCGAGAACTACGGCGCCGCCCTCGACGAGGTGCTGCGGCTCAAGCCGTCCGCGTCGAAGGGCCGCTACATTAAGAAGATCACGGTGTCGACGACGACGGGGCCGGGCATCTCGGTCGACCCGGCCGTCACTCGCAACTTCGCGGAGGCATAGGCCCGGACCGTGCGAACCCGGCCGGCCTGGCTCACCCGAAACCTGTGGGTGCTGTCGTGGGTGTCGCTGCTGCAGGATGCGGCGAGCGAATTGATCTACCCGTTGCTGCCCATTTATCTGACAACGGTGCTGGGTGCGCCGCCGTCTGTGGTGGGGGCGGTGGAGGGCGCCGCGGAGGGCGCCGCAGCGTTCACCAAGCTCGCGTCGGGTCCGTTGGGTGACCGGTTCGGCCGGCGCCCGCTGATCGCGACCGGCTACGGGATGGCGGCGCTGGGCAAGCTGGTCGTCGCCCTCGCTGGTGCGTGGCCCGGGGTGCTGGCCGGGCGGGTCGTCGACCGGTTGGGGAAGGGCATCCGGGGTGCACCCCGCGACGCACTGCTGGCCGACGGCGTGGACGCCGCCGAGCGCGGCCGGGCCTTCGGGTTCCACCGGGCGATGGACACGTTGGGCGCCGTCATCGGACCCCTGCTCGGACTTGCCGGTTACGAGTTCTTCGATCACCGGATCGCTCCCGTGCTCTACCTGGCCGTGATTCCCGCCGCGCTCAGTGTGGTGTTGGTCTTCTGGGTGCGTGAACGAACCCGGCAGGCGGCGCAGGGGCCGCGGGAGCCGATGCTGGCAGGAACCCGGCGATTGCCGCACCGCTACTGGCAGGTGGCCGCATTCCTGGTTCTGTTCAGCCTCGTCAACTTCCCCGACGCGCTGCTGCTGTTGCGGCTCAAGGGGATCGGCTTCTCTGTCGTCGGAATCGTCCTGGCATACGTCGGCTACAACCTGGTGTACGCGCTGGCGAGTTTCCCGGCCGGCGCGCTCGCCGACCGGTTCGGCCGCCCGGTGGTGTTCGGGGTCGGGCTGGTCTTCTTCGCGGTCGGCTATCTCGGACTGGGCATTACCACGAACATCGCGGCGGCGTGGGGACTGATCGCCGTCTACGGGCTGTTCACCGCCTGCTACGACGGCGTCGGAAAAGCCTGGATCTCCTCTATCGTCGGCGCCGACCTGCAGTCCAGCGCCCAGGGCCTGTTCCAGGGTCTGACCGGATTTGCCGTCCTGGCGGCAGGGCTGTGGGCCGGTTTCCTGTGGGGCGCCGACGGGCGACTTCCCCTGCTGGTGTCCGGGTCGGTCGGTGCGGTGTTCGCGGTGGCGTTGCTCGGCGCGGCCGCATGGAAGAGCGCGAGGAACGGAGTGTCATGAGCGATGCGACGACGCTGACCAAGGTGCCGGCGGTCACTCTGGGGTTCTGGATCATCAAGATCCTGGCGACAACCCTGGGCGAGACGGGCGGCGACACCGTCACGATGACGCTGGACTGGGGCTATGCGGCCGGTGCTGCGCTCTTCGGCGTCACGCTCGCCGCACTGGTCGTCGCGCAGATCTTCGCCCGGCGCTTCCACGCGACCCTGTACTGGGCGACCATCGTGGCCTCGACAACCTTCGGCACGGCGCTGGCCGACTTCGCGGACCGCTCGCTGGGGATCGGCTACACCGGCGGATCGCTCCTGCTGCTGGGGTGCCTTGTGGCCACGTTGGGTTTGTGGCGCTGGTCGCAGGGCACCGTGTCGGTGAGTACCGTATCGACGCCGAAAGTAGAGGCGTTCTACTGGGCGACGATCACTTTTTCGCAGACGCTGGGAACCGCACTCGGCGACTGGCTCGCCGACACGCGTGGATTCGGTTACGAACGCGGCGCGTTGGTGTTCACCGCGGCGCTCCTCGTTGTGGTGGCCCTGTACTTCTGGACGAACATATCGAGGGTCGTCTTGTTCTGGGTCGCGTTCATCCTGACCCGCCCGCTCGGCGCCACGGTGGGGGACCTCCTGGACAAGCCGGTGGCCAACGGCGGCTTCGCGCTGAGCCGTCCGCTCGCGTCGGCCGTGATCACCGCCATCGTCGTCGTTTTGCTCATCGTCGTCCCGCAACGGCCGGGGCGGCACCCCGGTTCTACGAACGATCCCCGCTGACGGTCAGACCGACCTCCTGGCCGTAGGAGAGTTCCACTGTGTGCCCGGTGGGATCCTGCACCATGGCCACATAGCCGACGGGGTATCCCGCGTCCTCGGGTTCTCGGACCAGGACTCCCTCGACGCGTGCCAGATCGCAGAGTTTGTCGACGTCCCGCGCGGATGCGCAACCCACACCCAGGTGGGTCAGAGGTCGAAGAATTGTCTCCGGCTCGTCGTTCTGCATCAACACGATCACGAAGGGCCTGGTTTTATCCGAAAGCCAGACGACGTGGACGGCCGTGTGCGCGTCGACTCGTTCGTGGACGACGCTCATGTTCGCGTATTTCGCATAAAAGTCGATCGTTTCATCCATGTCGATGACCGACAGCGCGATATGCGTGAATCCGATATCTACGCCCATGTCTCCCGTATCACCTGATTCACGCCCGCCTCGGCGAAGTTGCTGCCCAGCACGCCGATCACCCGGTCCCAGAGTTGCGGAGGCAGGTCGTGGGCCATGCCGTCGATCAGGACCAGCCGGGCGCCGCTGATGGTGCGCGCAACCGCCCGAGCGCCGAAGGGGCGCATCAGCTTGTCCGCGCGGCCGTGGATCACCACGGTGGGGGCGACCGTGCGCCGGTTGTAGTGCACCAGGCTGCCGCTGTTCAGGATCGCATCGAAATGGCGGGCGACGCCCGACGGGTAGTAGCTGCGGTCGAAGCCCTCGGCGGCATCGGCCCGCACCTGTTCCTCGGTGCTGCGGTAACGCGGACTCCCGATGATCGCCGAGACGCGCACGGCGTTGTCGATGATCACGTCGCGCGGGGAACCCGGCGGCGGCCCGGTGAGGATCGCCCGCAGCGCGCGCGGGGCGGGCGGCGGCAGGAACCGCTGGTTGTTGCTGGAGAAGATGATCGCCAAGGAACTCGTCCGCTCGGTGAACCGCGCCGCGAAGACCTGGGCGATCATGCCCCCCATGGATGCCCCCACGATGTGCGCGCTGTCGATGCCGAGGTGGTCGAGCACGGCGGCGGCGTCATCGGCCATGTCCTCGAGGCCGTAGGGGGCCTGGCTGGGCAGGCCGAGCCAGAAGCGCAGCAGCCGCGGAACCAGCGGCTGCGTGGAGCGCGGCGGCTCGGTCTTGCCGGACAGGCCGACGTCGCGGTTGTCGTACCTGATCACGCGCAACCCGCGGGCCACCAGCTTCTCGCAGAAACCGGGGCGCCACTGCAGCAGTTGCGCCCCCAGCCCCATGATCAGCAGGACGGCTGGGTTGTCGACGTCGCCCATGTCCTCGTAGTAGATCTCGAGATCGCCGTCGGGATGGCCCACGGTCGTGCTGCCGGTGCGAATCTGCATTAACGGGCCTCAGGCTTCGATATCCGACGGTATGTCCGACGGGATATCCGACGGGACGTCCGATTGGTGGTTGTCTGGCTGGTGCTCGCGGCTGACCTCGACCATGAAGTTCGCGAAGTATCCCGTCAGCGCCGGGTCGGACATCATCTGCCACGTGGGTGCCAGCAGCTTCATGTACCGCTCCACGTAGAGGAACTGCTTGCCGATCAGCACCAGCTCGCGGGGCAGCTTGACGTCGTAGGCGTCGGCCAGCGTTGAGAGCTGCCGGCCGATGTCGGCGTACGACATATCGCCCAGCGTCTGTGCGGTCAGCGGAGTTGCGAAGCGCTCCAGGTCCTTGGCGGCGTCGGCCTCGGGCTTCATGGTTCCCACCGCGCCCATCAACACGACGATCTTGCCCGCCGCGGCGTGGTCCTTCTTGACCAGGAGCGCATACACCAACTCGCGCAGCAGCCAGCGGGTGCGCGGGTCGATGCGGCCCATGATCCCGAAGTCGAGGAACACGATCCGGCCCGCCGCGTCGACGTGGAGGTTGCCCGCGTGCAGGTCGCCATGGAACAGCCCGTGCCGCAAGCCGCCCTCGAAGAGACTGAACAACAGCGCCTTGACCAGTTCGACCCCGTCGAACCCCGCCTTGCGGATCGCGGCGGCGTCGTCGATCCGGATGCCTTCCACCCGTTCCATGGTCAGCACCCGCCCGCTCGTGAAGCCCCAGTACACCTGCGGCACGCGGATGTTGCGGCCCAGCGGGGAGGCGTGCAGGTGGGAGACCCATGCCTCCATCGACTGCGCCTCGAGGCGGAAGTCGAGTTCCTCGGAGAGGTTGTCGGCGAAGTCGGCGACCACGTCCTGGGCCGACAGCCGGCGGCCCAGCTTGGCCAGTTCGACAGCCCGGGCGAAGCGCTTGAGTATTTGCAGATCGGCGGCGACACGGCGGCGGATTCCGGGGCGCTGAATTTTGACGACGACGTCTTCGCCGGTGTGCAGCGTCGCGTAATGAACCTGCGCGATGGAGGCCGATGCGAACGGCGTCTCGTCCCACGTCGCGAACAGCTCAGCGGGATCCCGGCCGAGGTCCTCGACGAAGAGCTCGTGGATGTCTCGGGGGACGGCGGGAGGCACCCGGTCGAGCAGGCTCCGGAATTCGCGTGACAGCGACTCGCCGAACGCTCCGGGGCTCGACGCGATGATCTGCCCGAACTTGACGTAGGTCGGTCCGAGGTCGGCGAATACGCGTGGCAACTGCGCGATCGCCTTCTGCTGCCACGGCCCCTTGCCCGGCAGCGTGGCGACGACCCGGGCGGCGGCGCGCGTGATCTGCCACCCGGTGACGGCCACCCGGGCCGCTTCGACACGCAACGGCACCCGGTCCAGCGTGGCGACCTCGCGGTGCTGCGGCGTGGGTGTCATTCCAGCAGTCTGCCAAACCAACGGTGTCAGGTCCCAATGCGGGCGTGACGGCCGTCACCCCGACGGTCGCTTCACGAACGTGCACCCACCGCGAAAACCCGGCCGGATTTTCGCGGTGGGTGCACGCTGGGCGACGGGGCGGACCGTAAAGTTCGGGGATGCGCGTGGAATCAGCGGCATCCGCGGAGCTCTTCGTAGGTCCGGCGGACGCGCCGCTTCAAGTGGTGCGCGTGACCGTTTCCGGCTGCACCCGGCCGACGCTGTTGCGCGTCGACGGGGAAGGGCTGAGTGGCGAGGCCATGGCATCAGGGGCCCTAAGGTCCCCCGGGGCCGCGGGTACCCCGGCAGCGTCTTTCGGTGGCGAGGAGATCGTCGAGATCCCGGTCGCGGTGCAACGCCCGCTCGTCGGTGAGCGGCGGGCCGCGCGGGTGTACGCCGCCGGGTCCGAGGAGCCCTTCGCGTTCGAGTTCACCGTCGCCGAGCCCGGCTGGACGATGTTCATGGTCAGCCACTTCCACTACGACCCGGTCTGGTGGAACACACAGGCCGCCTACACCAGCGAATGGACCGAGGACCCGCCGGGGGATGCCCGGCAGACCAACGCCTTCGAACTCGTGCATGCCCATCTGGAGATGGCGCGCCGCGATGCCGACTACAAGTTCGTGCTCGCCGAAGTGGACTACCTCAAGCCGTACTGGGACACCCGGCCCGAGGACCGCGCCGACCTGCGCAGGTTCCTTGCCGAGGGCCGCCTCGAGGTGATGGGCGGCACCTACAACGAGCCCAACACCAACCTCACCAACCCGGAGACCACTATCCGGAACTTCGTGCACGGCATCGGATTTCAGCGCGGCATCCTGGGCGCCGACCCGGCCACGGCATGGCAGCTGGACGTGTTCGGACACGACCCGCAATTCCCGGGGATGGCCGCCGACGCCGGCCTGACGTCCAGCTCGTGGGCCCGCGGTCCGCACCACCAGTGGGGTCCGACCCGGGACGGCGGCGACATGGAGCGCATGCAGTTCAGCAGCGAATTCGAGTGGATCTCGCCGTCGGGCCGCGGACTGCTCACCCACTACATGCCCGCGCACTACTCGGCGGGTTGGTGGATGGATTCGTCGACCTCGCTGGCGGAGGCCGAGAATGCGACTTTCGAGCTGTTCAGCCAGCTGAAAACGGTCGCCCTGACGCGCAACACGTTGCTGCCGGTCGGCACCGACTACACGCCGCCGAACAAGTGGGTCACCGAGATCCACCGGGACTGGGCCGCGCGATACACCTGGCCGCGGTTCGTGTGCGCGCTGCCGAAGGAGTTCTTCGCGGCGGTGCGCGCGGAACTCGCCGACGGCTCCCGGTCGGGTGGGCGGGTGCCGTCGCCGCAGACCCGCGACATGAACCCGATCTACACCGGCAAGGACGTCTCCTACATCGACACCAAGCAGGCCAACCGCGCCGCGGAGAACGCCGTCCTGGAGGGCGAGTGTTTCGCCGTGTTCGCCGCTGCGATGACCGGAGCCCGTTACCCCCAGGCCGCGCTGGCCAAGGCCTGGGTGCAACTGGCCTACGGGGCGCACCACGACGCCATCACCGGCTCGGAGTCCGACCAGGTCTACCTCGATCTGCTGACCGGTTGGCGCGACGCCTGGGAGCTGGGCCGGGCGGCCCGCGACAACTCACTGGCGGCCCTGTCGGGGGCCGGGAAGGCCTCCGGGGCTGGGCAGGCCCGGGCCGGCCAGATGGTCGTGTGGAACCCGCTGACGCAGCAGCGCACCGACGTCGTCACCGCCCGCCTCGATCCGTCGCCTGGCGCAGCCGTACGGGTGCTCGACGACACCGGCGACGAGGTGCCGGCATTGGTCGAACACGGCGGCCGCTCGGTCACCTGGCTGGCGCGCGACGTGCCGTCGCTGGGGTGGCGGACTTACCGACTGGTGCCCGCCGCCACCGGGACGCAACCGGCCGACTGGACGCCGGTGCCCGGGCCGCAGATCGCCAACGAGCACTACGAGTTGCGTGTCGACGTCGCGCGCGGGGGTGGGGTCGATTCGCTTGTTGAGCGCGCCCACTCGGGCCGCCAGCTGATCGCCGAGGGCCGGGTGGGCAACGAGCTCGCCGTGTACGAGGAATACCCGTCGCATCCGACGCAGGGCGAGGGCCCGTGGCATCTGTTGCCCAAGGGGCCGTTTGCGTGCTCCTCGGAGGCGCCCGCGCGGGTCCAGGCCTTTCGCGGACCGCTCGGGGAGCGACTGGTGGTCCACGGCCGGATCGGCACGCTGCTGCGCTACACCCAGACCCTGACGTTGTGGCGCGGTGTGGACAGGGTGGACTGCCGCACCACCATTGACGAGTTCACCGGTTCCGACCACCTGGTCCGGCTGCGCTGGCCGTGCCCCGTGCCGGGCGCCATGCCGGTCAGCGAGGTGGGTGACGCCGTCATCGGGCGAGGGTTTGCGTTGCTTCACCACGGCGGCGGAGTGGGCGGGGTGTCGGTGGACGCCGCGGAACACCTGTGGACCCTGGACAACCCGGCCTACGGCTGGTTCGGTCTGTCATCTGCCGCGCGCGTGCGTGCCGGCGACGGCGTGCGGGCGGTCTCGGTGGCCGAGGTGGTGGCGCCCGACGAGGAGGGGTCAAGCCCTATCGCGCGCGCGCTGATGGTCGCGCTGGTCCGCGCTGGCGTCACCGCTACCTGCAGCGGCGCGGACAAGCCGCGCTACGGCGACCTCGACGTCGACTCCAATCTCCCGGACGCGCGGATCGCGCTCGGCGGTCCTGACCGCAACGTCTTCACCAAAGTCGTTCTCGCGCAGTCCGATCCCGCATACACCGCGGAACTTGAGCGCCAGCTGGCCGCGACGGGCCGGGCCAGGGTGTGGGTGCCCGCCGCCCCGGAGTTCAGCCCATTGGCCGCAGTATGGGTGCCCGGCGCCGACCTGCGGCCCCCGCGCGCACTTCCTGTGCTGGTGATCGACGGGCGTGACGACGAGAGCCTGCGCGCCGCGATCGCGTCGCTGGCCGACGATCTGGGGACCGCCGAGATCGGAGTCACCCAGGACGCCCCGGCGGGCATGGACGCCTTCGAGGCCCGCACGGTCGCGTTGCTCAACCGGGGCGTGCCCGGCTTCGCCGTCGACCTCGAGGGCACACTGCATTCCGCGCTCATGCGGTCGTGCACCGGTTGGCCGTCGGGTACCTGGATCGACGATCCGCGTCGCACAGCACCCGACGGGTCCAATTTTCAACTCCAGCATTGGACGCACGATTTCGACTACGCACTCGTCTCCGGTGGGGGTGACTGGCGCGGCGCCGGGATCCCGGGCCGCAGCGCGGCGTTCTCCCAGCCGTTGATCGCCGTCGCATCCGTTCCCAGGCCGGGCACGCTCGCGGCATCGGGATCGCTGCTGCACGTCGAGCCGGCCGACGCCGTCCGCCTGGGTGCGCTCAAGGCGGCCGGGAACCCGCTGGCGGCGGGTAGCGCCGTGCCAGTCGAGCCCGCGGCGGTCGCCCTGCGGTTGGTCGAGACCACCGGTGCGGGCACCCGCGTCTCCGTCGGCTCCACCCTGGGCACGATCAGCGAGCTGCGCCTCGCCGACCTGTTGGAACAGCCACTGCAACGAACGGGAGGTTCGGTGGACCTGCACGGGCAGCAGGTGGCCACCGTGCTCGCCCAGCTCGAAATACCCAGGGCAAGTGGTGATTCCGTCGATCTCGCTCCGGACGCCGAGACCGCGCAGCCGCTGTACGCGCGCTACTGGCTACACAACCGCGGCCCGGCGCCGATCGGCGGGATGCCGGCCGTCGCGCACCTGCACCCCGCGTCGCTCGACGTCGAGCCGGGTGGCAAGGCCGTTGTGCGCCTGACCGTGGCCAGCGACTGCAGCGACGCCACCCTGGACGGGACGGTCTCTATCGTGTGCCCCGAGGGCTGGTCGGCCACCCCCGCCGAATTACCGTTCATGCTGCCCAGCGGCGAACACCGGGAGGCCGAGGTGGTGGTCTCGGTCCCCGCCGGCGCGCGCCCGGGCCCGTATCCGGTCCGCGCCCAGCTCCGCGTCACCGGGGACGTCATCGGCGAGGACCTCCCGGCGGCCTGGCGTCAGGCGGTCGAGGACGTGTGCGTCGTGAGCGTCGGCGGTGTCGGCGCCGATCCCGGGGACTTGCTCCACCTGGTCGATGGGCCCGCCGACGTCACCCTGGCCGCCGGTGAGACGGCCACGCTGAGCGTCACGGTCGGCACCCGCGCCGGCGCCGCCCTGGCCGCCGAAGCGCACCTGATCAGCCCCTGGGGCACCTGGGAGTGGATCGGCCCGGCGGCTCTGGGCGCGGTGCTGCCCGCACGCGGCACCGCCGATCTCACCTTCGTGGTGAGTCCCCCGGCGTGGGTCGAGCCCGGCCAGTGGTGGGCCCTGGTGAGGGTCGCCTGCGCGGGCCGCCTGGTCTACTCGCCGGCGGTGCGGGTGACCGTGACATGACAGCCGGCTGGGTGGCGACCGTCGCCGGGCGCCCCGTTCCGGTCGACGAACTGGACGCCGCCGAAGCACGGCTGCGCAGCCGCCGCGGTGCCGCAGCGTTGCCGGCGCGCGGGACGAGCGAGGGGCGCCAACTGCGGCGCTGGCTCACCCAGCTGATGGTGACCCAGCGGGTGATCGCCACCGAAGCGGCCGCGCGCGGGCTCACCGCGCGCGACGCGCCGGACGAGCGGGAGGTGCTGCCCGACGTCACGGCCCGGCTGGAGATCGGCAGCGTCGCTGCCGCCGCGCTGGCCGACCCGTGCGCTCGCGCGTTGTTCGTGGCCGTCACCTCGGCTGTCAGGGTCAGCGACGACGAGGTGGCCGCCTACCACGCCCGCAATCCGGTGCGGTTCGCCACCACGCGCCGCGACCGGCACGGGTGGCTCTCGCCGTCCCCCGTCGGTCCGCCGCTGGGCGAGGTTCGTGCGGCGATCGCCGCGCACCTGCGGGCCGCCGCGCAGCGGCGCGCTTTCCGGCTATGGCTCGACGAGCGGCGGGCCGCGCTGGTTGAGCTCGCGCCCGGCTACGAGCACCCCGGCGACCCGCGCCAACCCGACAACACCCACCGGCACTGATCGACATGCTCACCCTCTGCCTGGACATCGGGGGCACCAAGATCGCCATCGCCCTGGCCGACCCCGCTGGCGCGCTCGAGTACACCGCCACCCGGCCCACCCCGGCCGACGCGGCCGCCGACCAGGTCTGGGCGGTGGTCGACGCCATGATCGCCGACGCGGTGCGCGAGGCCGGCGAGCTGAGGGCCCCGATAGCAGCGGTCGGCATCGGGTCGGCCGGCCCCATCGACGTGCGCGGCGGAACGGTCAGCCCGCTCAACATCCGGTCCTGGCGCGGCTTCCCACTGCGCGACCGGGTCGCCGCCTCCGTACCGGGCGTGCCGGTGCGCCTCGGTGGTGACGGCGTGTGCATGGCCCTCGGCGAGCACTGGCTGGGCGCGGGAAAGACGACGAGATTCCTGCTGGGCATGGTGGTCTCCACCGGGGTGGGCGGCGGGCTGATACTCGACGGCGTCCCCTACCTGGGCCGCACCGGCAACGCCGGTCACGTGGGTCACGTGGTGGTCGACACCGACGGCGCACGCTGCGCCTGCGGCGGCCGCGGATGCGTGGAAGCGGTCGCGTCCGGCCCGTCGATGGTGCGTTGGGCGCGGGAGAACGGGTGGTCGGCGCCTCCGGCAGCGTCGGCCAGCGAGTTGGCCGACGCGGCGGCGGCCGGCGACCCCGTGGCGGTGCGCGCGTTCGGTAGGGCGGCGACCGCGCTGGCGGCGATGATCGCCTCGGTGGGCGCGGTCTGCGACCTGGACCTTGTCGTGATCGGCGGCGGCGTCGCCAAATCCGGACACCTGCTGTTCGACCCCGTGCGCGCGGCGCTGAGCGACTACGCTCGGCTGGATTTCCTGGCCGGCTTGCGCGTCGTACCGGCCGAACTCGGGGGCGACGCCGGGCTCATTGGGGCGGCCAGGCTGGCGCTGACCACGTAGATCCCGCACCGTTTTGGCCCACGGGTTCCGGTCGGGCTATTGTGGTGCTCGATCCACCGAAGACCGTCGGTCACCGAGAAATCGGTCGAAGGTCCGGGAACATCCCGGCGGCCCGCGCAGGAGGACGAGGTGTCAGCGCCGGCCTTGGCCGTCGTAGTTTCACGCCCCGGCCGTTCCCTGCGCCGGGGCGTTTATCGTTTCCGGGTGATCGCGTGCGACGCGTTTCCGGTGTCACATGACCATCTGCAGGAGGTTAGGCATGGCCAAGGCTGACAAGGCCACCGCTGTAGCGGACATCGCCGAGCAGTTCCGTGAGGCGACCGCCGCCCTGATCACCGAGTACCGGGGATTGACGGTGGCCAACCTCGCTGAGCTGCGTCGATCATTGAGTGGTTCGGCGACCTACTCGGTGTCCAAGAACACCCTCGTCAAGCGTGCGGCATCGGAAGCGGGCGTCGAGGGTCTCGACGAGTTGTTCCACGGCCCGACGGCGATCGCCTTCGTCACCGGGGAGCCGGTCGACGTCGCCAAGACGCTCAAGAACTTCGCCAAGGACAACAAGGCGCTGGTCATCAAGGGCGGCTACATGGACGGCCGCACCCTGTCGGTCGCCGAGGTCGAGCGCATCGCCGATCTGGAATCCCGCGAGGTGCTGCTGGCCAAGCTAGCCGGTGCGATGAAGGGCAACCTCGCCAAGGCGGCCGGCCTGTTCGCCGCGCCGGTGTCGCAGATGGCCCGGCTCGCGGCCGCGCTCGCCGAGAAGAAGGCGGCACAGGCGCCCGCCGAAGTTCCTCCGGCGCCGGTGGCCGCGCCCGCGCCCGAACCGTCCGCAGCGGAACCCGCCGCGGAGCCGACTCCCGAATCGGCCGAGGAGCCGGTTGCGGAGCCGATCGCTGAGTCTCCTCCGGAGCCTGCTTCGGAGGCACCCACCGAGTCAGCGGCCGACGCCGAATAACCCCAACCCGAAATCAGAAAGGATCCCCCATGTCAAAGATCTCCAGCGATGAGTTGCTCGACGTGTTCAAGGAAATGACCCTGTTGGAGCTGTCGGACTTCGTCAAGAAGTTCGAGGAGACCTTCGAGGTCACCGCAGCTGCACCGGTCGCCGTCGCCGCAGCCGGTCCGGCCGCCGGGGGCGGGCCCGCCGAGGCCGCCGAGGAGCAGTCGGAGTTCGACGTCATCCTCGAGGCTGCGGGCGAGAAGAAGATCGGCGTGATCAAGGTGGTCCGCGAGATCGTCTCCGGCCTCGGCCTCAAGGAGGCCAAGGACTTGGTCGACGGCGCTCCCAAGCCGCTGCTCGAGAAGGTGGCCAAAGAGGCCGCCGAGGGCGCCAAGGCCAAGCTCGAGGCCGCCGGCGCCACCGTCACCGTCAAGTAGTGCGGATCGCGACACCCCCGGAGCCGACGGCTCCGG
>CAIYOH010000261.1 GCA_903927745.1 uncultured Mycobacteriaceae bacterium | reverse complement strand
CTGGGGGATTCCGACGCGCGATCCATCTTCACCAAGGCCCTGCACGATGTGATCCGCGATCACGTGTCGATGACCTCGAGTGTGAACTTCCCGGACCGGGATTCGCAGTCGGTGATGGATCCGGCGCTGTATGCGCTGTGGGCGCAGGCCACCGCCGCGGCCGGCTACCGGTACTCGGTGGCGGCGCGGCCGGGATCGCAGACGGTCCAGGGCGGGTCAGGGGGCGGGGTGGCCAGCATCGCGGTGGAATGGACCAATGACGGCTCGGCGGCGGCGGTGGAGAAGTGGACCCCGGGGTATCGGTTGGTGGATTTCTCCGGGGCGGTGGTGCGCACCCTGCCCTCGGGGGTCGACCTCGCCGCCCTGGTTCACGACGACTCCGGGCAATCCCAGCAGCCTGCCCCGGCGTCGACGACGGAATCGGTGCGCGTGGACCTCACCGGCCTGGCGCCCGGGCACTACACCCTGCGCGCCGTCGTGGACTGGCACCAACACAAACCCGACGCCACCCACGTCGTCGACTACCCGCCCATGGCATTAGCCCGCGACGGACGAGACGACGCCGGCGCATACGCAATCGCCACCCTCGACATCCCGCGCGATTCGACCGTATCGGCGACTGTTCGATAACGGGCCGCCGAGGCGGTGACTGCTAGGGTCAAAAGTTGCGGTTCGGGAGGTGGGAGACGATGGCACGCCAGGTTCGATCCGAGTTGACGCGGCGCAAAATTCTCGACGCCGCCATCGGTGTGTTCGCTGAGATCGGTTATGCCGCCGCGGGGTGGAACACCATCATCGAGCGCACCGGCATGACCAAGGGCGCGCTCTATCACCACTTCGACTCCAAGGAGTCGCTGGCGTCCGCCATCATCGAGGAGGGGTCCGACACGGTGATGGCCGCCGTCGGCGCCGTGTGCGGGTCGTCCTCGCCCGGGCTCGAGAACATGATCCATGGCACGTTCACCCTGGCGCACGTGCTCGGTTCGGACGCCACGGTGCGCGCGGCCGAGCAGTTGACCGCCGCTCTGTCCGGATTCAACAAGGCCGCCGGGCAGTTCTGCGAGGGCCTGGTCGCCCTGATGGCCGCGCAAGCGTGCCGGGCCAGCGCCGAAGGGGACCTTCGAGCTGACCTCGACCCGGTGGCGCTGAGTGAGTCGCTGATAGGCGCGGTCTTCGGAACGCGGCTGGTGAGCAACGCGATGGGGCCTGCCGGGCGTCGGCACGGCAGCGGGGTCGCGGACCTCGCGAGCCCACGACAGATGTGGGATTTCCTGTTGGCCGGCATCGCGACCGACGAGTCGCTGCCCTATTTCCGGGAGTTTCTCGCCCGCGAATCGCTGCGCCACGCGGGCGTCGGCGCCGACGCGTAGCGGTCAGGGTGCCGGATCGTCGGGTTGGTAGCGCGGGAAGACACCCGTGGGCGCCGGCAACGCCGTGCCGGGAACTAGGCGCACGCCGACGGCGCTGAACGCCCGGTCTTCCCGGGCCTGGCCGAGGAGGTCCAGCAGCGCGCCGGCCGATATCGGCATCACCGGCGCGACCAGCAGCGCCGCGATGCGAACCACCTCGCAGGTCGTGTAGAGGACGGTTCGGAACCTCGTCTGATCGTCGTCGGACTCGCTTTTGCGCAGCACCCACGGCTGCTGCGCCGAGAAATACTTGTTCGCGTCGCCCAGCATCAGCCAGATCGCTTCCAGGGCAAGGTGTATGGCTTGGTTATCGAAATCGGCGCGCACCCGTTCCAGGAGCCCGTCGGCCGTCGTCAGCAACTCGGAGTCGGCCGGGGTGAACTCGCCCGGCTCGGGCACGGCGCCGCCCAGGTTCTTGGCCACCATGGACAACGACCGCTGGGCCAGGTTGCCGAGTTCGTTGGCGAGGTCGGTGTTGATCCGCGTGACGATGGCCTCTTCGGTGTAGTTGCCGTCCTGACCGAACGGGACCTCGCGCAGCAGAAAGTAGCGGACCTGGTCCACACCGAACCGTTCCACCAGCGCCACCGGATCGACGACGTTGCCCACCGACTTGCTCATCTTCTCGCCCCGGTGGTGTAAGAACCCGTGCGCGAACACTTTTCGCGGCAACTCGACGCCCGCCGACATCAAAAATGCGGGCCAGTACACGGCGTGGAACCTGATGATGTCCTTGCCGATCATGTGGAGATCCGCCGGCCAGTAGCGACGGAACAACTCCGACTCGGTGTCGGGGAAACCCGCACCCGTCAGGTAGTTGGTGAGCGCGTCCACCCACACATACATGACGTGGCCCGGGTCGTCGGGCACCGGCACCCCCCAGTCGAAGGAGGTGCGCGAGATCGAGATGTCCTCCAGCCCCGAGGACACGAAGCTGATGACCTCGTTGCGCCGCACCTCCGGGGCGATGAAGCCGGGGTTGGCGGCGTAGTGCGCGAGCAGCTTGTCGGCGTAGGCCGACAGGCGGAAGAAGTACGACCGCTCCTCGGTCCAGGTCACCGCGGCCCCGGTCTCGATCGCAACCCGGGACCCGTCATCGACGAGCTGTGTCTCCGATTCGACGAAGAACCGTTCGTCGCGCACCGAATACCACCCGGAGTAGTTGTCGAGGTAGATGTCGCCGGCGGCGGCCATCCGCCGCCAGATTTCCTCGGAGGCCTGATAATGGTCGGGATCGGTGGTGCGGATGAACCGGTCGAAGGAGATGTTCAGCGATTCCTGCACGCGCTGGAACACATCCGAGTTGCGCCGCGCAAGCTCCGCGGTCGGGATTCCCGCCGCCGCGGCGGCCTGCTCGACCTTTTGCCCGTGCTCATCGGTGCCGGTCAGGAAGCGAACGTCGAAACCGTCGAGCCGCTTGAACCGGGCGATCGCATCGGTGGCGATGTACTCATAGGCGTGACCGACGTGCGGCGCCGCGTTGGGATAGGCGATCGCGGTGGTGACGTAGTAGGGCTTCATCTCGCAGACCACCCTATTGCGTCGGCGTGAGAGTGTGTCCGGCGTGGGAGTGTGTCCTGCGTGAGAGTGTGTCCCGCGTGAGAGTGTGTCCGGCGTGAGCTCAAGCCGACCCCGCGAACGCCCGCCTGCCCCCGAGCCGTTGGCGCCGCTCATCGACGCCCACACCCACCTCGATGCGTGCGGCGCACGCGACGCCGCCGGGGTGCGGGCGATCGTGGACCGGGCCGCGGCGGTCGGCGTGGAGGCGGTGGTCACCATCGCCGACGACCTGGAGTCGGCGCGCTGGGTGGCGCAGGCCGCCGACTGGGATCGCCGCGTCTGGGCCGCGGTGGCGCTGCACCCGACGCGGGCCGACGCCCTCGACGACGCCGCCCGTGCGGAGATCGAGCGGCTGGCCGCCCTTCCCAGGGTGGTCGCCGTCGGCGAGACCGGGCTGGATCTGTATTGGCCCGGGCGCCTGGACGGCTGCGCCGAGCTGGCCGTCCAGCGGGAGGCGTTCGCCTGGCACATCGACCTGGCCAAGAGGTGCGGCAAGCCCCTGATGATTCACAACCGTGAGGCTGACGCCGAGGTGTTGGACGTGCTCGCGGCCGAGGGCGCTCCCGACGTCGTCATTTTCCACTGCCTTTCCTCGGATGCCGCGATGGCCCGCCGCTGCCTGGACGCCGGGTGGTTGCTCAGCGTGTCGGGGACGGTGAGCTTCCGCAACGCCCGCGCCCTGCGGGACGCCGTCCCGCTGATACCGACCGAGCAGCTCCTGGTCGAGACCGACGCGCCGTTTTTGACCCCGCATCCCTACCGGGGCGCGGCGAACGAACCGTATTGCCTGCCCTACACCGTGCGGGCGATCTCCGAGCTGCTGGGACGGTCCCCCGAGGACCTGGCCGAGATCACCACCGGCAACGCCCGGCGCGTCTACGGGCTGGAGTTGCCCAACCTTGGCTGATTCGTTACCGTCTTGTGATCAGACAGTGGACGTGGAGGGCCTGCGCGCGATGAGTGTGGTGAATGTTGTGAACAAGCTCCAGACGAACCCCTCGCCGATTCTGCGGCTGGTCACCGGAGCGCTGCTGGTCGTTCTGGCCTGCGCCGGCGGTGTCGCGGTGGCGTCGTACAAGACGGTCACCCTGACGGTCGATGGCGTCGCGATGCGGGTGGCGACCATGAAATCCCGGGTGATCGACATCGTCGGAGAAAACGGATTCACCGTCGCCGCCCGCGACGACCTGTACCCCGCTGCCACTGCGCGGGTTGCTGACGCCAGCAGCATCGTCCTGCGGCGCAGCCGGCCGCTGCAGGTCTCGCTGGACGGCCAGGACCCCAAGCAGGTGTGGACGACGGCCTCCACCGTCGACGAGGCGCTGGCCCAGCTCGCCATGACCGACACCGCCCCGGTGACCGCGTCCCGCGGCAGCCGTCTCCCCCTGGCGGGGATGGCGCTGCCGGTCGTGAGCGCCAAGACCGTTGAGCTCAACGACGGCGGCACCGTTCGCACCGTGCACCTGCCCGGGCCGACGGTCGGAGCGCTGCTGAGCGCCGCCGGCGCGGCGCTGCTCGACACCGACCAGGTGACGCCCGGCGCGGCATCCCCGATCGTCGACGGAATGCAGATCGTGGTGACGCGCAACCGGATCGAACACGTCACCGAGCGGATACCGCTGCCACCCGTGTCCCACCGGGTCGAGGACCCGAGCATGAACGTCAGCCGCCAGGTCGTGGAGGACCCGGGCACCCCCGGCACCCAGGACGTGACCTTCTCGGTGGTGATGGTCAACGGTGTCGAGACCGGCCGGCTGCCGATCGCCAACACGGTGATCACGCCGGCGCATGACGCGGTCCTGCGGGTGGGCACCAAACCCGGCACCGACGTGCCCTCAGTGGGCAGCGGATCCATCTGGGACGCGATCGCGAGCTGCGAATCCGGCGGAAACTGGGCGATCAACACCGGCAACGGGTTCTATGGCGGCGTGCAATTCGACCTGGGGACCTGGGCGGCCAACGGCGGCCTGCGGTTCGCCCCACGCGCCGACCTCGCTTCCCGCGACGAGCAGATCGCCATTGCCCAAGTGACCCAGGCCCGTCAGGGTTGGGGTGCGTGGCCGGTGTGCAGCGGCAGGGCCGGTGCCTACTGACGGTCCGGCTGCTCGGTCCCAGCGAGATCAGGCAGCTCGCCGCGGAACTAGACCTTCGGCCGCGTAAATCCCTGGGACAGAACTTCGTCCACGACGCGAACACGGTGCGACGCGTGGTGACGGCCGCCGGAGTCGACGAGTCGGACCACATCCTGGAGGTCGGTCCCGGCCTCGGATCGCTGACGCTGGCGTTGCTCGACCGCGGCGCCTCGGTCACCGCCGTCGAAATCGATCCTGTGCTGGCCTCGCGGTTGCCACGCACCGTCGCCGAGCACGCTGGCGGCGAGATCGACCGGCTGACCGTGCTGAGCCGGGACGTCTTGACGCTGCGCCGCTCCGACTTTCCCGCCGACTTTCCCACCGACCCGCCCCTCGACTTTCCCACCGACCCGCCCGCCGACTTTCCCGCCGACCCGCCCGCCGACTTTCCCACCGACCCGCCCGCCCCGACCCGCCTGGTCGCGAACCTGCCCTACAACATCGCGGTTCCCGCATTGCTGCACCTGCTCGCCGAATTTCCGTCGCTGCGGGTGGTGACGGTGATGGTGCAGGCCGAGGTTGCCGAGCGCCTCGCCGCCGAACCGGGCGGCAAGGAGTACGGGGTGCCCAGCGTCAAGGCCCGGTTCTTCGGGCGGGTCCGGCGGTGCGGCACCGTTCCGCCGACGGTGTTCTGGCCGATTCCCCGGGTCGATTCCGGGTTGGTTCGCATCGACCGGTACGAGACGTCGCCGTGGCCGGCCGACGAGGTATTCCGGCGGCAGGTCTTCGATCTGGTCGATATCGCGTTTGCCCAGCGGCGCAAGACCGTTCGCAACGCGTTCGCCGCGTGGGCCGGATCCGGCGACGAGTCCGCGCGCAGGTTGCTGGCCGTCGGCATCGACCCGGGCTGCCGGGGCGAGACGCTGTCCGTCGACGACTTCGTGCGGCTCGTCCGGTTGCCGTCGCCCGTGGTCCCGGGCTCCGGATAGTCTGCTGCGGTGTCCCCGGCAGACGGCAGTACCGCCGCGCAGTGGGTGCCCACGGGTTCGGTCACCGTCCGGGTGCCCGGCAAGGTCAACCTCTACCTGGCCGTCGGCGACCGCCGCGCGGACGGGTATCACGAGCTGACGACGGTGTTCCAGGCCGTCTCGTTGCTGGACGAGGTGACGGTGCGCAACGCCGACGTGCTGTCGCTCGAGTTCGTCGGCGAGGGGGCCGACACGCTGCCCACCGACCAACACAACCTCGCCTGGCGTGCCGCCGAGCTGATGGCCGAGCACGTCGGCCGGGCGCCCGACGTCTCGATCTTCATCGACAAATCCATCCCGGTGGCCGGCGGCATGGCCGGTGGCAGTGCCGACGCCGCGGCGGTGCTGGTGGCGATGAACTCTCTGTGGGAGCTCAACATCCCGCGCCGCGACCTGCGCGTGCTCGCGGCGCAACTGGGCAGCGACGTGCCGTTCGCGCTGCACGGCGGCACCGCACTGGGAACCGGCCGCGGCGAGGAACTAGCAACGGTGTTGTCGCGCAACATCTTCCACTGGGTGCTGGCTTTCGCCGACACGGAGCTGCTCACACCGGCGGTGTTCGCCGAGTTGGATCGACTCAGGGACTCAGGCGACCAGGAGCGCGATAGCGAACGGCTTGCCGGACCCGGGCCGGTGCTGGCCGCGCTGGCCGCGGGGGATGCCGAGCAGCTTGCACCGCTGCTGGGCAACGAGCTGCAGGCGGCGGCCGTGAGCATGCAACCCGCCCTGCGGCGCGCCCTGCGCGCCGGCGTGGAGGCCGGTGCGCTGGCGGGCATGGTGTCCGGCTCCGGCCCGACATGCGCCTTCCTGTGCGCGTCGGCGGCCGCGGCGGTAGACGTCTGCACGGAACTGTCGGGGGCTGGTGTCTGCCGCACCGTTCGGGTCGCCAGCGGGCCGGTGACGGGCGCCCGCGTGGTGCCGACACCCTCCGAGGTGTGAAATCCCACCCAAAACGCCGCGGGGCTTGGCGGTTCCTTAAGAGGAGTTTAAGATACGTATGTCGTCTGCTCGCGCGCCTGCCACCACGTGACACCCGGAGGGTGGAACATGAGATCTGCGGCCCCGGCTGAAACGCCGGACCTGAGGAGGTTGTTGTGAGCAGGTTTACCGAGAAGATGTATCTCAATGCCCGCACCACGACGGCGGGCATGGTCACCGGTGAGCCCCACGACCCGGTACGCCACACCTGGGGCGAGGTTCATGAACGCGCCCGTCGCATCGCCGGTGGCCTGGCTAAGGCGGGTATCGGGCTCGGCGACGCTGTCGGCGTGCTGGCCGGATTCCCGGTGGAGATCGCCCCGACGGCGCAGGGCCTGTGGATCCGCGGTGCCAGCCTGACCATGCTGCACCAACCCACGCCGCGCACCGACCTGGTGGTGTGGGCCGAGGACACCATGAATGTCATCGGCATGATCGAGGCCAAGGCCGTCGTCGTGTCCGAACCCTTCCTGGTCGCCATCCCCGTGCTCGAGGAGAAAGGCATCACGGTCCTCACCGTTACCGATCTGCTGGCCTCGGAGCCGATCGACCCCCATCGACGTCGGCGAGGACGACCTGGCGCTGATGCAGCTGACATCCGGCTCGACCGGATCGCCCAAGGCCGTGCAGATCACCCACCGCAACATCCACTCCAACGCCGAGGCGATGTTCACCGGCGCCGAGTACGACGTCACCACGGACGTCATGGTCAGCTGGCTGCCCTGTTTCCACGACATGGGCATGGTCGGGTTCCTCACCATCCCCATGTATTTCGGCGCCGAGTTGGTCAAGGTCACGCCGATGGACTTCCTGCGCGACACGCTGCTGTGGGCGAAGCTCATCGACAAGTACAAGGGCACCATGACCGCGGCGCCCAACTTCGCCTATGCGCTGCTGGCCAAGCGATTGCGCCGCAATGCCAAGCCGGGGGACTTCGACCTGTCCACCCTGCGCTTCGCCCTGTCGGGTGCCGAGCCCGTCGAACCCGGCGACGTCGAGGACCTCCTCGACGCGGGTAAGCCGTTCGGGCTCAGTCCCGCGGCGATCCTGCCGGCCTACGGCATGGCCGAGACCACCCTGGCCGTGGCGTTCTCGCCGTGCGGCGCCGGCTTGGTCGTCGACGAAGTCGACGCCGACCTGCTGGCAGCCCTGCGCCGCGCCGTGCCCGCCACCAAGGGCAACACCCGCAGGCTGGCCACCCTCGGCCCGCTGCTCACGGACCTCGAGGCCCGCGTCATCGGCGAGGACGGCAGCGTGATGCCCGCGCGCGGCGTCGGTGTGATCGAGTTACGCGGCGACTGTGTGACACCGGGCTACCTGACCATGGGCGGTTTCATCTCGGCCCAAGACGAACACGGCTGGTACGACACCGGCGACCTCGGCTACCTGACCGAGCAGGGGCACGTCGTGGTGTGCGGCCGGGTCAAGGACGTCATCATCATGGCCGGCCGCAACATCTACCCGACCGATATCGAGCGGGCCGCCGGTCGCGTCGAGGGGGTGCGGCCCGGCTGCGCCGTCGCCGTGCGCCTTGACGCCGGCCACTCGCGCGAGACCTTCGCCGTCGCGGTCGAGTCCAGCGCGTGGGAGGACCCCGTCGAGGTGCGTCGGATCGAGCACCAGGTCGCCCACGAGGTAGTGGCCGAGGTCGACTTACGGCCCCGCAACGTGGTGGTGCTTGGCCCCGGCGCGATCCCGAAGACCCCGTCGGGCAAGCTGCGCCGGTCCAACTCGGTCAACCTGGTCTCGTAGTCGTCGCCACGCCGTGTGACGGCCCGCTGCCCGCTACCAGGCGTGGACGCGGTTCTGCGCGGGTTCCAGCCCCAGCTCGATGAGCGACTCGGTCGCGTCCGCCGCCTGCTCGCAGATGGTCGCGACTTCCACGCGCTCGGCGGCGGTGAAGTTCTCCAACACGAACGACGCAGGGTCCTTGCGGCCGGGTGGCCGGCCGATCCCGATACGGACGCGCTGAAAGTCCTTGGTGCCCAATGCCGCAGCCACCGAGCGCAGCCCGTTGTGGCCGCCCTCGCCACCGCCGAGCTTGAGCCGGATGCGGCCGAAGTCGAGGTCG
>CAIYOH010000260.1 GCA_903927745.1 uncultured Mycobacteriaceae bacterium | reverse complement strand
GGAATTTCTGGGCTAATACCTCTGCGCCGCGGACGGATTCGGATGCCGGGTCCACGAAGCCGCCGCCGGAGAGGCTGGATGCGGCGGGCAGGCCGAAGACGGCCGCGGCGGCCATGACGAGGATGGCGACCGCGATGATCGTTCGCGGCGAGGCCAGGGCGAAGCGGGCCAATGTCGCGAGCAGGTCTCCGCTGCGGCGGTGAGGCCCGCTCCCTGCCGGGATCTCGGGATTCAGCGTGGAGCCCGTCACGCTGCTTCTCACTGCGAACGTTCCCCGCACGCGGCCGCGAGATCGGCCAGCGCGGTGCGCACCGGGTCGCTGATGGCCATCTCCGCCAGATCCGTGAGCGCAGACGTGAGCCGAAAGTCGATCAAGTCTTCAATCCTTCGTAGAGCCCCCGATTCGAGGATCAATGTCCGCCAGCGGTCGATTGCGGTGTCGTCGAGCTCCTCGGTGTGCATCAACGCGGTGATCTCTCGCGCGGTCGGCGCGTCCGCCAACTCGCAGGCTGTCACCACAAGGCTAGTCGCTTTGCGTTCCAGCAGGTCACCTCCAGTGGGCTTGCCCGTCTCCGCCGGTGCGCCGAAGACGCCGAGAACGTCGTCGCGCAACTGGAAGGCCTCGCCGATGGCGCTGCCGTAGCGGCCGAGCTGGGCCATCAGCCGCTCGTCGCAGCCGGCCATTGCCGCACCGATCTCCAGCGGCCGGCGCACGGTGTAGTTCCCGGACTTGCGCCGCGCCACGTCCAGCACCGCCTCCAGCGACGGCATGCCACGGACGTCGTTCATAAGGTCGGCGAACTGGCCGATCGCCAACTCGGCGCGCATCGCGTCATAGCGCGGCCACGCCCTCTGCAGGCAGCGCTGTTCGACGCCGCTGTCCCGCAGCATCTGCTCGGCCCAGATCAGGCACAGGTCGCCCAGCAGGGTGGCCCCCGATTCGCCGAACCGCCGCGCCGAACCCGGCAACCCGCGCTCGCGATGCCACTGCGCGAGTTGAACGTGCACCGCGGGAAGGCCCCGCCGTTCGGCGGAATCGTCCATCACGTCGTCCTGGATGAGGGCAAATCCGTGCAGCAACTCCACACTGGCCGCGGCCCGCAACGCCGCCGCGCTCGGCGACGCCCCGCACAACCAGCCCAGGTACATGAAGGTCGACCGCACGCACTTGCCGCCCGAGACGAACTCCGAAACCATATCGCCGGCCACGCCGAGGCCAACTCCGTCCAATTCGACGGCGCGCATGGTGATGAACCCCGCGACCTCGTCCAGCACGGCCGACCGGAAGTCCGACCGCCAGGCGGCGTCGGCGGCGGCCGGCGCCCGGTAGCCGGTTGGTGCGGGCATCGACCGGATGTCGTCGACAGACGGCGGCGCCTCCGTGCTCGGCCCGTCGATCACACGCGTTCGCACCTGGTGTTCCCCCGCCTCATGCTGGCCTGGCACCCCTGTTAGCCGGGCTTCCTCACGTTGTTACGAAGTTACGCGGTGTGCGGTTCGAAAACTGGGCGTTTGACGACGTTAATTACCAGTTAACTGACTGACGGTTCGGGGTGCACCGCCCCCTGGGCCTGGGTTTATGCTCGACACATCACAGGGGAAGGTGCGAGATGATTGCGGCGTTCGGATTCGAGGCCCTCGGTGTGGTCGTCGGCGACATGTATTTCGTCGATCCGGCCCCGCAAGCCGGTCAGGACACCCCGGAGCGGGGAGTAAGACTGGAACTGCGGCTGGTCGACAGGGGCGAGCCCCGGGGGTCGATTTATGCCGGAGTCCCGATCGCGTTCACCCGTCCGGTGTGGCGGGTGGACCTTTTCGGGTCCACTCAGAGTCCACCCGGGACTCTGGACAGGGCCCATCACCACCCCCGCTTCGACGGGTGGGAACCCGGACGGCGCAACTTCGTCGCCGAGTTGTCCGCCGACCCGCTGTCGTGGCTGGCCGATCAGCTGTCCGACCCGGCAGCCGTGCTGGCTCGGGCGGGTGTTGGTGCGGAAGAGTTCACCGCGGCCGACGAGACCGGACTCGCTGCGGCGGCCCCGGAGATCGTCGCCGCCGACAAGAGGATGCTCGAGCAGGTGCGCGACGGGGAATTGGCTCCGACCCCGACCGAGCCGGTTGCTGCCGCCCGCACCGGCTGGCTCTGATCCCGCGCGCGATCACCGCCGGGTCTCGCCCGGTGCTACCGTGCCGTTTATGGCGGATGCTCGGTCACCTGAAGCCGGCGCCGGGAGTCAGCCCGGCGAGCGGCGGCACCAGGGGAGTTCCGACGATTCGCTGACGGAGATCCTGGAGCGGGTGCCGGCTGCACTTTTGCTGGAGCGGATCCCGGTTCCCGTGCTCGCCATGACGAGGGACGGAACCATCGCGTTCGCCAATACGGCGTTCGCGGAGATGGTGGGTCACGAGCACGACAGCGTGGCAGGGTCGGCCTTCCCCGAGATCTTCCACACCATGCCGGCTGAGATCGCTGCGCTGGTCGGGACCGACGCGCTGGCGAATCTGGTTGTGGAACTGCGCCACCGTGAGGGGTGGACGGTGCGGGCCAGGATGAGCAAGTCGCTGATGCGTCGCGACGACCCGGTTGCGCTGGTGACGTTCGAGAATATGACGGAGCGTCTGTGGGTTGACGAGCGCTAGTGCGGGTCAAACCGCGTCGACGGACACTTTCTTCACGGCCAGTGCGTGACGCCGGTTCATGAATTGGGTGAAGTAGTCAACCCGGTCGGGATTGGTGAAGCTCGGCAGTGCCAGGATCCACGTTGTTCGGAGGTTATCGAGGAATTGCCCGGGTTGGTCGGGATCGCTGATCCCGCGGGCGCCCAGCCACAACGCCACGATCATGGTGGCGATGTCGTCGGGTTTGTGGTGGTCGGCGACGTCGCCTTCGGCTATCGCGTCGCGGATGAGGGCGGTGAAGATCTCGATCCATGACTGCCACACCGCCGTCGGTGCAGTGCTTGTGGTCTCCAAGCTCTCCAACAGCCGCAGTCCCGCTCGGGCCGTGTCCTGTTGGGCATCGTGAACGGCGAGCAGGCAGACGACCTCTACCAGGGTTTCCAGGCCCGACATCTTGCGGGCGACCAACTCGGCCAGCGCCGAACGGCTCGTCCCGATCATGTCGTCGACGATCGCCGTGGCCAGTGCCTGCTTGGAGGGGAAGTGAAAATACATCGCGCCTTTGGTCAGCTCGGCCTCGGCCAGGATGTCATCGAGGTTGACCGCGCTGTAGGAGCGATGAGCGAACTGGCGCGATGCCGCGGCGATGAGTCGCTCGCGTGTGGTGCCAGCCGGGCGATCGCTGGCGTCGGTCATTGCGCTCCTGTCCGGTCCCGGCTGTCCGGCCGCGGCCGGTCGCCGCGGCATTCCCTCCGATGATAGGGGAGCGGTCACCCCGCGACACACGCGCGCCACGCCGCCCGGCCAACCGGCTGTCGTGATAGGAACGGTCATGCGGCCGTTCCGGATTGGCCCGTCGGCCATTCTCGCGGTGATGCTGCTGGCGGCCTCCTGCGCTGGGTCGCACGGGCCCGTGCATCAGGGGTCCCCATCACCGTCGGCTCACGGCACCGCCGTCAACCCCGCCAACATCAGGCGGGTCGGTCGTGAACTGCCGCCCGGCTACGAGGTGACTAGCGGCATCCCCGGCGCGCCGCGACTGGCGTGGAGACTCAACTCGGGGGGTGTCGGGGCCACGCCGCCGCAATGCGCGACGCTCGCGGACCCCGGCAGCGGCCGCGACCAATCGGCCCAGGGCGTCTCCGGGTCGGGCGCGGGCGGGATCGTCGACGCGGTGGCGGTGTCGGTGCCCGGTTCGCCGTCGTCGCTCGCTCTGGACCGCGACGTCGTCGCCGCCTGCGAGCAATGGACGATGACGGCCGATCGAACCACCGTCAGCATTCGCCTCACCGACGCCCCACACATCGACGACGCCGACACCCTCGGTATGGTTGCCGACATCAGGACATTGGTCGAATCCGGCACCGAAATCGATTCGCGAGCCTACACATTCACCGCCTATCTGGGTGACTGCTACGCGTTCACCACGCTCACCACCGATCCCGGGTCGGCGCACCCGTCGCTGCCACCGCAGTTCGCCGCCGATCTGCTGGTCAAAACGGTGTCCATCTTGCGCAGTTGAACGGGTAGATTGGCCACGATGATGAAGTCAGTGCTCGCGATCGCAGCCGTGTGTCTGCTCGCGGGCTGCTCGTCGCAGACGACGACCCCGGCGGCGAAGGTCGACATCGCTCACGTCGCGGCCGTCAAGTCGAGCTTCGGCCCGGAGTTCACCGTCACCGATGTCAGCGAAAGAGCCATCGATCCCAAGTTTCTGGCCGCCCGCAAGCTGCCCGACGGCCTCACTTTCGATCCCGCCCAGTGCGCGAAAGCGGCACTCGGGCCGGACATGCCGCCGGACCTCAAGGGCAACATGGCCGCGGAGTCCGCCGAAGGCGGCGGCGTCCGGTATGTCGTCATCGCGGTGGAGACCTCCAAAGAGGTGCCGATCAACGACCCAAGCAAAGACTGCAGCAAAGTCGGGTTCTCGGGGGCCCAGCTGCGGGGGGCCATCGAGGTGATCGACGCCCCGCACATCGACGGGGCGCACACGCAGGGCATCCACCGCGTCCTGCAGGCGATCTACGGCGGCGGGGCCCACACCGGCGAGCTCTACGACTACTCCGCGCAGTTCGGTGACTACCAGGTGATCGTGATCGCCAACCCGCTCGTCGTCCCGAATCAGCCGGTGGCCAAGGTCGATATGCACCGCGCCCGCGACGTGTTGGTCGCGGCGGTGGCTGCGATCCGAAGCTGATCGGGCCTACCGCACGTCGCGCGGCCGGAACTGGATACTCACCCGCGGGCCCGTCGGTGCGGATGTCTTGGGAACCGCGTGTTCCCACGTGCGTTGGCACGATCCGCCCATCACCAGCAGATCGCCGTGCGCCTGTGGCAGACGCAGCGACGCGCCACCGCCGCGCCGCCGCAACGCGAAGGTGCGGGTGGCGCCCAGGCTGACGACCGCGACCATGGTGTCCTCGGTGCGGCTGCGGCCGATGGTGTCACCGTGCCAGGCGACGCTGTCGGCGCCGTCGCGGTAGTAGCACAACCCGACCGTGGTGAAGGGCTCGCCCAGCTCGCTGGCGTAGATGTCGTTGAGCCGTTCGCGCAACCGGGCCAGCATCGGGTGCGGAGGGTCCTGCGCCGTCAGGTCGTGAAAGCTGACGAGCCTCGGCACATCGACCACGCGGTCATACATCTGGCGACGTTCGGCCCGCCACGGCACCGCCGACAACAGGGCGTCGAGAAGCCCGTCCCCATTGGGCGAGCCATCCGCCAGCCACCCGGCCCGGATCTCGACGAACGCGCCGTCGCCGAGGTTCCTGCGCTCGGTGTGCTGGAACAGCGAGCTCTGCACCGCGACCTCCACTGCTCGAGTTTATCGCACACCCGTTCGATAGCGGGGGCGCGACGGGCCGAGCGGATACGGTTTTCGGTGTGGGCGCAGTCGAGTTGGGCACCGATTCCGAGGTGGGCACGCTGCGGGTTGTGATCGCGCACCGCCCCGGTGCCGAGTTGGGTCGACTCAACCCGCGCAATCTCGACCAGCTGCTGTTCGACGGGCTGCCCTGGGTGGCCCGCGCGCAGGAGGAACACGACCGGTTCACCGCGCTGCTGCGGTCGCGGGGCGTGGAGGTGCTGCTGCTGTCGGACCTGCTGACCGAGGCGCTGCAGCACAGCGGCGCCGCGCGGATGCAGGGTGTGGCCGCCGCGGTCGATGCGCGCCGGCTCGGCGTGCCGCTGGCTACGCAGCTATCGGCCTACCTGCGGGGTCTCGAGCCGGGCAGGCTGGCTCAGGTGCTGATGAGCGGCATGACGTTCCACGAGCTGCCGGCGGAGGCCCGCAGCGAGGTGTCGCTGGTGCTGCGCATGCACCACGGGGCGGATTTCGTCATCGAACCCCTACCGAACCTGGTGTTCACCCGGGACTCCTCGATATGGATCGGGCCGCGAGTGGTGATCCCGACGCTGGCGCTGCGCGCCCGGGTTCGGGAAAGCTCGCTCACCGATCTCATCTACGCCCATCACCCCCGGTTCACCGGTGTGCGGCGGGCTTACGAATCGCGCACCGCCCCCGTCGAGGGTGGGGACGTCCTGCTGCTCGCCTCCGGGGTACTCGCAGTCGGGGTCGGGGAGCGCACCACCCCGGCTGGCGCGGAAGCGTTGGCGCGCAGCCTGTTCAGCGACGGTCTGGCCCGCACGGTGCTCGCGGTGCCGATCGCGCAGCGGCGCGCACAGATGCACCTCGACACCGTGTGCACGATGGTCGACACCGGCACGGTCCTGATGTACGCCAACATCGTCGACACCCTCTCGGCGTTCACGATCGAGGCCACACCTGATGGTGTGGCCATCAGCGACGAGGCTCCTTTCACGCAGGCCGCGGCCAGGGCGATGGGGATCGACACGCTGCGGGTCCTCGACACAGGCGTGGATCCGATCGTCGCCGAACGTGAGCAGTGGGACGACGGGAACAACACGCTCGCACTGGCGCCCGGCGTGGTGGTCGCCTACGAG
>CAIYOH010000259.1 GCA_903927745.1 uncultured Mycobacteriaceae bacterium | reverse complement strand
CTCGAGCACTTCGGCGATGCCGCCCGCGGTGAGCGCCGATTCCAGCGCCTGGTCGCCGGCGCGGGCGAACTCGTCGGGGAATACCCAGCGCCGGAACGCCCAGAAGCGGAACCCCATCTGCATCAAGTTGCCGATCAGGTAGGCCGACACGAAGTCGGCAAGGTTCTCCACCGTCAGCGACACCGCTGGCACCCGCAACCCCAGGACGTAGCTGGAGAACCACAGCGGTGCCATGGACAGCATCACGCCCACGCCGCTGAACCCGAAGAACAGCAGTGCCTCGTGGTGGCGCTCGCGGCCGCCGCGGTGACGGAAGCTCCACTCGCGGTTGAGCACATAGGACGCGATGACCGCGACGATGCCGGCGATCACCTTCGCGGTCACCGGCTTGGCTTCCAGAATGGTCAACTTGAGCGTGTAAAAAATCGCTGAGTCGATGATGAACGTGGTGCCGCCGACGATCGCGAATTTGATCAGTTCGCGGTGCTGCAGCAAATACGGCCGAATAGGTGCAGGCATGCGTTCTATGACGGCCTCGGCAAGGGACACAGGCGCCAGTCTACGGACGGAGACGAAACCGCGGTAAAGACGTCCATAACGATTCGGTGACGGCGAGGCTGTCTGCGAGCGCCACCGCCGGACGCCGCGCGCCGCGCAGCCGTGACACCATGATTGCCGTGCCCGGAACCCGCCCGGCCAGGGTCAACCCCCTGGCCGCACACCGCGCCACCCCTCTGGTGGCGATGGTCGGTGGCGGCCAACTGGCCCGGATGACCCATCAGGCCGCGATCGCGCTGGGTCAGACGCTGCGGGTGCTGGCCACCGCACCCGATGACCCGGCCGCGCAGGTCACCCCCGACGTGATCATCGGTTCGCACACCGACCTGCAGGACCTGCGCCGGGCGGCGGCCGGTGCCGCGGTGCTGACCTTCGACCACGAGCACGTCCCGACCGAACTGCTGGAGAAGCTGGTCGCCGACGGCGTCAACGTGGCGCCGCCCCCGCAGGCGCTGGTGCATGCCCAGGACAAGCTCGTCATGCGGCGGCGGTTGGAGGCGCTCGGAGTTCCGGTGCCGCGCTACGTCGGGATACCCGGCCCGGAGAGTCTGGGCCCGCTGGATGCGTTCGCGCAGGGCGAAAACGGCCCCGTCGTGGTCAAGGCGGTCCGCGGGGGTTACGACGGCCGCGGCGTGTGGATTGCCGGCGACGCGGCGCACGCCCGCGAGATCGCGCAGGGATACCTGGCTTCGGGGGTGCCGGTGCTGGTCGAGGAGCGGGTTCAGCTGCGCCGGGAACTGTCGGCGCTGGTGGCGCGATCGCCCTTCGGGCAGGGCGCCGCGTGGCCGGTGGTCGAGACGGTGCAACACAACGGCATCTGCACCCTGGTGATCGCCCCCGCCCCCGACCTGCCCGACGACGTGGCGTCCGCGGCGCAACAGTTGGCGTTGCGCCTGGCCCACGAACTCGGCGTCGTCGGTGTCCTGGCGGTCGAGCTGTTCGAGACCGTCCGGGGCGATCTGCTGGTCAACGAGCTCGCGATGCGTCCGCACAACTCCGGGCACTGGACCATGGACGGGTCGCGGACCAGTCAGTTCGAGCAGCACCTGCGTGCGGTACTGGACTACCCGCTGGGCGACACCGCCGCCATCGCGCCCGTGACCGTGATGGCCAACGTGCTGGGCGCGCCGCAGCCGCCGGCGATGAGCGCCGACGAGCGGCTGCACCACCTGTTCGCGCGGATGCCGGACGCGCGGGTCCACCTGTACGGCAAGGCCGAGCAGCCCGGCCGCAAGGTGGGGCACGTCAATTTTCTCGGCCACGGCGACTGCGTCGACCCGGCCGGGCTGGCGGTGTTGCGTGAACGCGCGGAGTTGGCGGCACACTGGATGTCGCACGCACAGTGGACCGACGGATGGGATCCGCATGGCTGAAGATCCGCATGGCTGACACAGCGAGGGTCGCGGTGATCATGGGCAGCGACAGCGACTGGACGGTGATGTCGGACGCCGCCGCCGCGCTGGCCGAGTTCGAGATCCCGGCCGAGGTGCGGGTGGTGTCGGCGCACCGCACGCCGCAGGCGATGCTCGACTACGCGCGCGGCGCGGCTGACCGCGGCATCGAGGTCATCATCGCCGGAGCCGGCGGCGCCGCCCACCTGCCCGGCATGGTCGCCTCGGTGACGCCGTTGCCGGTGATCGGGGTGCCGGTGCCGCTGGCCCGGCTGGACGGGCTGGACTCGCTGCTGTCGATCGTGCAGATGCCCGCGGGTGTCCCGGTGGCCACGGTGTCGATCGGCGGTGGCCGCAACGCCGGCCTGCTCGCCGTGCGGATCCTGGCGTCGTCCGACCCGCAGTTGCGGGCGCGCGTCGTGGTGTTTCAGGACGAGTTGGCCGAGAGTGTGCGGGCCAGGGATGCGGCGGTGCAGCAGTTGCACGGTAAAGTTACCCACGAGTAGCGAGGTAGGGAGGAGGCGGACATGGCGTCGAACACGGCGGGTTGGACCGGAGACCCCGGCTTTGAATTGTTCCAGTTGCCGGAGGAGCACGAGCTGTTACGGGAGGCGATCCGGGCGCTGGCGGAGAAGGAGATCGCCCCGTACGCGGCGGACGTCGACGAGAAGTCGCGGTTCCCGCAGGAGGCGCTCGACGCGCTCAACGCGTCGGGTTTCAACGCCGTGCACGTGCCCGAGGCGTACGGCGGGCAGGGTGCGGACTCGGTGGCGGCGTGCATCGTCATCGAGGAGGTCGCCCGCGTCGACGCCTCGGCGTCGCTGATCCCCGCGGTGAACAAGCTCGGCACCATGGGCCTGATCCTGCGTGGCTCCGACGACCTCAAGAAGCAGGTGCTGCCGCAGCTCGCCGACGGCACCGCCATGGCGTCCTACGCGCTGAGTGAGCGTGAGGCCGGCAGCGACGCGGCGGCGATGCGGACCCGGGCCAAGGCCGACGGGGACGGCTGGATCATCAACGGCGCCAAGTGCTGGATCACCAATGGCGGTGCGTCGGCCTGGTACACGGTGATGGCCGTGACCGACCCGGACAAGGGCGCTAACGGGATTTCGGCGTTCATGGTGCACGAGGACGACGAGGGGTTCACCGTCGGCCCCAAGGAACGCAAGCTCGGCATCAAGGGTTCGCCCACCACCGAGCTGTACTTCGAGAATTGCCGCGTCCCAGGCGACCGGATCATCGGCGAGCCGGGGACGGGCTTCAAGACCGCCCTGGCGACGCTGGACCACACCCGGCCCACCATCGGGGCGCAGGCGGTCGGTATCGCCCAAGGCGCGCTGGACGCCGCGATCGACTACACCAAGGAACGCAAGCAGTTCGGGCGGTCGATCAGTGACAACCAGGGCGTGCAGTTCATGCTGGCCGACATGGCGATGAAGGTGCAGGCTGCGCGCCTGATGGTCTACCAGGCGGCCGCACGTGCGGAGCGTGGCGAGGGCGATCTGGGCTTCATCTCCGCGGCGTCGAAGTGCTTTGCGTCCGACGTCGCAATGGAAGTGACCACCGACGCGGTGCAACTGTTCGGCGGGTACGGCTACACGCAGGACTTCCCCGTCGAGCGGATGATGCGCGACGCCAAGATCACTCAGATCTACGAGGGCACCAACCAGATTCAGCGCGTCGTGATGTCGCGGGCGCTGCTGCGCTGAGGCACGGTCACGTCAGGTACTGCTCGTTGTGCTGTCCCGGCGCGGGCGGGGGATCGGTGGCCGTCGCGTCGAAGCTGGAGTAGCGCGCCGGCATCCGCACCACCGTGACGGCCGCATCCTTGTCGTCGCTGCCGCTGCCGCCGACTCGCAGGGCGAGCTCGTTCTCGGCGAACAGCGGGGTGTCGACGACCTGCTTCCAGGTGTAGGGCAGGCACGCCATCAGGCCGGCATCGTGCAGCAGCTCAACCCATTCGGCGGCAGTCTTGGCGGCCAGCGCCTTCTCCAATTCCTCGGCCAAGTCGTGGTAATTCATTGCGCGCGAACGCTGGTCGATGAACCGCTCGTCGTCGCGTAGGTCGGGCCGGTCGATGACCTGGCAGAGTCTCGCCCAGTGCTTGGGCACGTAGGCGCTGACCACTAGGTAGCCGTCGGCGGCCTTGAAGGCGTCCGACGGCTGGGTGGCGAAGCCGACGCCCTTGCGCGGCGTCGTTTTCGGTGCCGGGTCGACTTTCGGCGCGGACCCGGCTGCGGGCTTGTTCAGGTGGACGGTGAGCTGGCCGGCCTGCAACGACACCGCGACGTCGTACATGGCGACCCGGACGACGTCGGCCACCCCGTGGCGTTCGCGGTTGAGCAGCGCGGCCAGCACCGCCTGGGCCAGCACGTGGCCGCTGGCGGCGTCGACGAGCTGGAACGGGATGATCTGGGGTTTGCCGCTCGGCGTGGGCATTCCGGTGGTCATGCCCGATTCGGCGGCGACCATCAGGTCGACTCCGGGCCTGCTACCGTGGGGCCCGTTTCCGCCGTAGGCCGACAGCTGCGCATAGACCAGTGTGGGGTTGCGGGCACGAAGGTCGTCGGGACCCAGGCCCAGGCGCTCCATCACCCCGGGCCGAAATCCCTCCAGCACAACGTCGGCCGTATCGGTGAGCAGCAGAATTCGTTGGCGGCCCTCGTCGGTGGTGAGGTCGACAGTCACCGATTTCTTGCCCCGGTTGTGCGGCAGGAACAGCGTGGGTAGCGGCGGACGTCCGGGCAGTACCGTGCCGATGTGGCGGGCCGCGTCACCGGTCGGTGCCTCGACTTTGATCACCTCGGCACCCAGGTCGGCCAGCACCTGTCCGGCCAGCGGACCGGCGATGTTCTGGGTGAAATCGATAACCCGAAATCCGTCAAGTGGTTTGGGGGGCGTGTCGTTCGCCACAGGCGATGCCTTTCGATCTGCCGGTCCGCCAGGATAGCCGTCGGCGCTCACAGCACCCGGGTGACCTTCTCGGTGTCGATCCTGCGTTGCCGCGCCCCGGGATCAGGGTTGGCATGGGCCACCTGAACCAGCGACGCGCCGACGGCCATGATCGACAACAGGCCGTCCACCAGATCGTCGGCGCGCGTCCACGAGGCCCTCGACAGCACCCGGTCACGGGCCGTCACACCCCGCACTGCGGCGGAGTGTCGGCATTGTTCCAGGACCTCACTGACCGACCGGCCGTCCAGTGCCGCACCCGGGTGGGGTTCGGGCACGATCTGGTCGCCGTGTACCCGTACCGCGGTGGCGTAGTCGGTGACGCCGATCGGCAGGCCGTCAGCGGGGCGGCCGAACGCGTCCAGCGACAGGACGGCCACCTCGCCGGCGGGCCCGCTCACGGCGCCGTCGGCCTGCTCCAGCCGGTCGGCAGTGCACAGAGCTATGTCCGTGGGCTCGGCCCCGCCTAGCTCGAGCACCGCCTCGGCGCCGATCCACCACACGCCAAACAGGACCGCCGCTGTCTGCCAGTGTGCGGGCAGCAGGATGGCGACGCGGCTCGCGGGCCCGGCGCCCATGTCGCGAAGGAGGTTACCGGTCTTGGCGGCCCAGTTCGCCAGCGTCGCCGCCGACAGTTCGATGCGCTCCCCGTTGGCCCCCGGAGCATCGTCGTAATAGGTGATGCGCGGCCCGACAGGGTCGGCCCGAAGCATCGGATCCAGGATCGCGGCGCTGAGCGTGGTCAGTCGATGCACTCCGGTTTGTCGGAGCCCGCCGTGAGGATCGGTGACGGCGGGGGCACATTCGGGTCGACCACCGCGGCGGCGTCAGACACGCGTGCGGCCGTCGACGAGACATCGCCCCCAAGGCCCGAGCCCGGGCCGGTGTAGTCGTTGGCGAGCACCACCCGCACCGTTCCGACCGCGATCGACGAGTCGGCGACCACCGGCAACCCGCCCAGTTCCTTAGCCACCTGCGTGGCGCCCAGGTCATCGGCGGCGGCGGCCCGGACCTGACTGGTCTTGATGTGGCCGCCCTGGTTGTTGCCGACGGGGCCGGTGGTGAACCCCTTGGTGCTCAACACTTCTGACACCGCGGCAGCCAGGCCGTTGATGTCGGTGTCGTTGACGACGATGGCGGTGGTCTTGGCCGGGGTGTAGGCGATGACGTCGGTCTTGCCCTGAGCCTGCTCGTGCAGCAGCCCCGCGACCCAGTCGGCGACCCGGTGCGGGTCGAGGCGCACGACGCTCTGCATGCCGTCGTCGCTCCAGCCGGCGCCGTCGAGCACGGGGATGGTGGCGAAGGCAACCTTGCCTCCGGCCAGCGAGGACAGCTGTTGGACGAAATCCAGCACGTTCCAGCCCGCGGAGATCACCACCGAACGCTGGACGGCGGCCTCCAGCCGCTGCACCGTGGCCGGGCTGGAGAGCGTCTTGCTCGAGATGATCCGGTGGGCCAGCGAGGCCATCACCACCTGCTGGCGGACTACCCGGTCCAAGTCGCCGCGCGGCAGGTCGTGGCGCTGGCGTACGAAGCTCAGCGCATCCGGGCCGTCGAGCCGCTGCTGGCCGGCCGGAAAGTCCGCACCCGAGAGTGGTTCGAAGACAGGAGCTTTGAGGCAGACATCGACCCCGCCGAGCGCGTCGGTGATCAGGGAGAAGCCGAGCAGACCGATCTCCGCGTAGTGGTCGACGGTGACCCCGGTGAGGTCGGCGACCGTTTTGATCAGCGCCTCGCGGCCCGCCTGCGTGCCCTGCGCCGCGGCGTCCTCGGCGGAATGGCCGGCCTTGACCAGACTGGTCCGCTTCGCCTCCCGGGTCTGGCCGTAGACGCCGTTGATCTTCGTCTTGCCCAGACCAGGGGCCGACACGTAGGAGTCCCGGGGAATGGAGATGGCGGTGGCCGACTTCCCGTTGTTCGGTATCCGCACCAGGATGATGGTGTCGGTGTTGGTGCCGTCGTCGTCGCCGGCGTGCAGCGTGTCTAGCTCCTGCTGCGACAGCGGGTTGCCGTGCGCGTCGGTGCGGCTGTCCATGCCGACCAACAGGATGTCGATCGCGCCGTCGTCGCCGCCCTGGCCCAGGGACGCCGCGAACATGTGGAAGATGCCGCCTTCGAACGAGCGGATGTTGCTCCAGGCGATTCCGGTGCCCATGACGATCGCGACGGCCACCGCCATTGCAACCACACGAGCCACTCTTTGCACAAACACCCCACTAGTTTACTTAAGCAACAGGGGTGTGGCGGTAGGCGAAGCTCCGGCGTGGCCCTGGCTGCGCGCTCCGTGCCACACTCAATTCCATGTCAGGCAGGTCGCAGGGGCCAGAACGGATCGTGATCGCGGGTGCGGGCGGTCAGTTGGGCGTCACTCTGTCCGCGCTGACGGCCGCCAGGGGCCGCGCCACGGTCTCCTTCACGTCGACGCAGTGGGACATCACCGACCCGGTGGCCGCGGAGCGGATCATCGAGGCCGGCGACGTGGTGGTCAACTGCGCGGCATACACCGACGTCGACGGCGCCGAGAGCGACGAGGCCGCCGCCTATGCAGTCAACGCGACCGGGCCCGCGCACCTCGCGCGGGCGTGCGCGCGGGTCGGCGCCCGGCTCGTCCACGTCTCCACCGACTACGTGTTCTGCGGCTCCTACCAGGGGGATCTCGGGGATCAGAGCAGTCCTCAGCCGCACCCCTACGAGCCCAGCGCCCCCACCGATCCGCGCGGGGTCTACGCGCTGAGCAAGTTCGCCGGCGAGCAGGCCGTGCTCGCGGCGCTGCCGGATGCCGTCGTGGTGCGCACCGCCTGGCTCTACACCGGCGGCACCGGCAAGGACTTCGTCGCCGTCATGCGGCGGCTGGCCGCCGGCGAGGGGCCGGTGGACGTGGTCGCCGATCAGGTCGGATCGCCCACCTACGTCGGCGACCTGGCGGTTGCGCTGCTGCAGATCGTCGACGACCGCGTGCCCGGGCCCGTCCTGCACGCCGCCAACGAGGGCGCGGTGTCCCGGTGTGAGCAGGCCCAGGCCGTTTTCGAGGAATGCGGCGCCGACCCGGCGCGCGTGCGGCCCGTCAGCACCGGCCAATTCCCGCGGCCGGCGCCGCGGCCGATCTACTCCGCGCTGGGTGCCCGGGAGTCCGCGGCGGCCGGACTCACGCCGCTGAGGGCGTGGCGTGACGCACTTATCGCGGCGATGGCGGTGGCAGACGGCCCTGGCGCGGCCGATCGACCGATACGCTCGAAGAGTGACTGACGTCCTGCCCGTCTTGACGGTGACCTACTCCCCGGGTCCCCATCTGGAGCGGTTCCTGGCGTCGCTGTCGCTCGCCACCGAGCGTCCCGTCAGCGTGCTGCTGGCCGACAACGGTTCCACCGACGGCACCCCGCAGGAGGCGGTGGAGCGCTACCCCAACGTGCGACTCTTCGCCACCGGCGCCAACCTCGGCTACGGCACCGCGATGAACCGCGCTTTCGCCCAACTCGCCGCGAGCGGGGACGACGGTGCGGACTGGGTGATCGTCGCGAACCCCGACGTGCAGTGGGGCCCCGGCAGCATCGACGCCCTGCTGGACGCCGCCGGCCGCTGGCCGCGGGCTGGGGCGCTGGGCCCGCTGATCCGCGATCCCGACGGATCGCTGTACCCGTCGGCGCGCCACCTGCCGAGCCTGATCCGCGGCAGCATGCACGCGCTCATCGGACCGCTGTGGAAGAGCAATCCGTGGACGCTGGCCTACCGCCAGGAGCGGCTCGAGCCCAGCGAGCGGGCGGTGGGCTGGCTGTCGGGATCGTGCCTGCTGGTGCGTCGCTCGGCCTTCAGCCAGGTCGGCGGCTTCGACGAGCGCTACTTCATGTACATGGAGGACGTTGACCTCGGAGACCGGCTCGGCCGGGCCGGCTGGCAGAGCGTCTACGTGCCGTCGTCGGAAGTCCTGCACCATCGCGGCCACGCCACCGGGTACGACCCGGCGAGTCACCTGGCCGCCCACCACAAGAGCACCTACCTCTTCCTGGCCGATCGTCACCGCGGGTGGCGGCGGGCACCGCTGCGCTTGGCGCTGCGCGGGTCCCTGGCGCTGCGGTCGCGCCTGATGGTGCGCAACGCCCAACGTCGCAGACTGGCCGAAGGGCGGCACTGAGGTGGCACACCCCGGGTTGGCGCATCACGACGTCGATGCGGTGGTCCTGGTCGGCGGCAAAGGCACCCGGCTGCGGCCGTTGACGCTGTCGGCGCCCAAGCCCATGCTGCCGACCGCCGGCTTGCCATTTCTCGCCCACCTGCTGTCGCGGATCGCCGCGGCGGGTATCGAGCACGTGGTGCTCAGTACGTCCTACCAGGCCGACGTCTTCGAGGCCGAGTTCGGCGACGGGTCCAAGCTCGGCCTGCGGCTCGAGTACGTCACCGAGGAGCAACCCCTGGGCACCGGCGGCGGGATCGCCAATGTTGTCGACCATCTGCACCACGACACCGTCATGGTGTTCAACGGCGACGTGCTCTCCGGAGCCGACCTGGGCGAGCTGCTGGATTTTCACCGCGACCACCACGCCGACGTCACCATGCACCTGGTGCGGGTGGCCGACCCGCGAGCGTTCGGCTGCGTGCCCTCCGACGACGACGGCCGGGTCACCGCCTTCCTGGAGAAGACGCAGGACCCGCCGACCGACCAGATCAACGCCGGCTGCTATGTGTTTCGGCGCGCGGTCATCGACCGCATCCCGCGGGGGCGCGCGGTGTCGGTCGAACGCGAGGTGTTCCCCGCGCTATTGTCTGATCCCAACGTCAAAGTCTGCGGCTACGTCGACTCCAGTTACTGGCGGGATATGGGCACCCCCGACGACTTCGTTCGCGGATCCGCCGACCTGGTGCGTGGGATCGCCCCGTCACCCGCCTTGCAGGGCCACCGGGGCGAGCAACTGGTGCACGACGGCGCGGCGGTGCCCCGGGCGCAGTGTTGATCGGCGGCACCGTCGTCGGGCGGGGCGCCGAGATCGGGCCGGGTGTCCGGCTGGACGGGGCGGTGATCTTCGACGGGGCCAAGGTCGAGGCGGGCAGCGTCATCGAGCGTTCGATCATCGGCTTCGGCGTCCGTATCGGCCCGCGGGCACTGATCCGCGACGGGGTGATCGGCGACGGCGCCGACATCGGCGCGCGCTGTGAACTGCTGCGCGGTGCACGCGTGTGGCCCGGCGTCACCATCCCCGATGGCGGAATCCGCTACTCCTCCGACGTCTGAGCTTTCCGGCTTTCTTCCCTCGCCCTTCCCTCGCCGGCGTCACGCTGGCGTGACGCTGGGCGCCGAGCGTGAAGCCAGCTTCACACTCGGCGTAGAGCGTGAAGCTGGCTTCACATTCGGCGGAGCGCGCGGGCCACCAGAAACTCCAGCGCGTGGTCGGAGCCGGGCGGCAACCCGTCGGCCGGCCACCAACGCAGGTCGTCGGATTCGTCGCTGATGGCGATCTGTGCCCCGGCGGGGGCGTGTGCCACGAACTGCAAATCCAGGTGCCGCGTCGGCACGCCCAGCGAGCAGGTCACCGGGTGGACGTGCACAGCGGCCAGCTCGCGGTCGATGCGCAGCCCGGCGACTCCGGATTCCTCGGTGGCCTCGCGCAGCGCCGCGGAGACGATGTCGGGATCGTCGTCGTCGCAGTGCCCGCCGAGCTGCACCCAGCGGCCCACCCGGGGATGCAGGGTCAACAGCACCCGGCTGCCGGTGTGGTCGAGCACCAGCGCCGAGGCGGTGACGTGGCCCGCCACGCAGTCGCGGCGGCAGGCGTCGGGGCGGGCGTGCACGAAGGCGAGGACGGCGTCGCGCAGCGACTCCTGGGGGTCGTTGGGCGCCTGCCATTGCGTGAGGATCGAGATCGCCGAGTCCCGGACGCTCTCCGGGGCACTCACCGGCGGATGAGCAGATCGGCGACGTCGGCTGGATCGCGGGCCCCGGCCGGCTCCCGGGGGTAGCCGATGGCGACGGCGCCCAGTGGCTCCCAGTCGGCGGGCAGCTCCAGCTCCGCCCGAACCAGGTCGGCGGCGAAGATCGTCGAGCCGATCCAGCAGCTGCCCAGCCCGCGCACGGCCACCGCGACCAGCAGGGCCTGCACGGCGGCCCCGGCCGCGACCGTGAACATGGTGTGCTCGGCGTCGTTGCGAGCCTCGTCGGGGTAGGTGTGGGCACCGTCGAGAACCAGGAACGGGATGACGACTTCGGGGGCGTCATAGAGGATCCGTCCGCGCGCCACCCGCCGCTCAATGGCATCGGCGGCCCGGCCGTCGCCGGCGAGGTCGGCGCGCCACCGGTCCTGCATGCGGTCCAGCAGCCGGGTGCGGGTGGCCGGGTTCTGCAGCCAGACGAACCGGACCGGCCGGGTGTGGTGGGGCGCCGGCGCGGTGAGCGCCTCGGCGACGGCCGCCGTCACGAGGTCCGGCGGCACCGGCTCCGCGTCGAACAGCCGCACCGATCTGCGCAACAGCTGGGCCTGCCGACGGCCCATCTCGAGGGCTTCGGCGGTGCCGAGCCAGAACAGGTCCTCGTCGCCGGACCGCACCAACCGCCGGGCGGTGACGCTATCGTCGGCCGTGATCAGGTGCGCGAGTCCGCGCACCACGGCCACCGGCATCCCGATCAGCTTGCCCTTGACCAGGTCGGCGGCTGCTGCGACCTCGTCGGCGATCGCGACCTCGGTGACCAGCAGCTCGTTGCCCTGCCGGTCGACGGAGCCGGCATAGCCGTGCAGGACTGACAGGCCGGCCACGCCGACGGCCGCATCGGTCTGCCCGTTGCGCCAGGCCCGACCCATCGTGTCGGTGACAACCACCGCGATGTCGACGCCCATGCGCTCCCGCAGCGCGGCGCGCAGCCCGGCTGCGCTGGCATCGGGATCCACTGGCAGCAAAGCCAATTCGCCGCGATCGACGTTGGACCCGTCCACGCCCGCCGCGGCCTGAACAATGCCGAGTCGGTTCTCTGTGATCAGGGTTCGGCCCTTGCGTGCGAGCACCCGCACCGCCTCGTCGCAGACCAGCGTGCGCCGCAACTTGTCTCGCTCTTCGGGATCCTGCGGCGCCGGCACCAGCCGGCCCTCGCACTTGGACACCGCCTTGCTGGTCACCACCACGACGTCGCCGTCGCGCAGCCAGGGGGCGGCCGCGGCGATCGCCGCGGCTAGGTCGTCGCCCGGACGGAACTCGGGCAGTCCGGCGACCGGCAGGATCTCGATGGTCCCGCCCGCGCCGTGCTCGCCGCCCGGCGGCTGACCCGCACCAGAGGGGGTCACGCCAGGGGTGCTCACGCCGTCACGCCCGCCAGATCCAGACCGGCGCCGACCATCGCGGCCGTCACCGTGGGGTCGCTCATCAACAGCGGCACTGCGCGCACCGCGACGCCCTCGACGTCGGCCTCGTCGCCAGCGTGCACCAGCCAGCAATCCAGGATCCCGGTGCCGCGGCGCGACCCGTAGTGACGGCCGACGGCCTGCGCGGTGGATTCGATCCCGATGACCGATAGGCACTCATCGGCCATGCCGCGCAACGGCTTTCCATCGACAATCGGCGAGTAGCCGACGACGGGGGCCGGTGCCGCCCGCAACGCGGCGCGGATACCGGGAATGGCCATGATCGCCCCGACGCTGACCACCGGGTTGGACGGGGCCAGGAAGATGACATTGGCCTCGGCGATGGCCGTCACCGCTTCGGTTGTGGCGCTTGCTTTCTCGGCGCCAACAAATGCGAAACTGTGGGTGGGCACTTGTGCGCGGTAGCGCACCCACCACTCCTGGAAGTGAATCGCCCGGCGGTGGCCGTCGGCCGGGTCGGTGATCACCACATTCGTCTCGCAGCGGTCGTCGCTGGCCGGCAGCAGCCGCGCGCCGGGTTGCCAGCGGTCGCACAGGGCCGCGGTGATCGCAGACAGCGGGTAGCCGGCATTGAGCATCTGCGTGCGCACCAGGTGGGTCCCCAGATCCCGGTCGCCCAGGCCGAACCAGTCCGGCTGCACGCCGTAGCGCGCTAATTCCTCTTTGGCGTGCCATGTTTCGTCGCGGTGCCCCCACCCCCGCTGCGGGTCGACCCCGCCGCCCAGGGTGTACATGCAGGTGTCCAGGTCCGGACAGATACGCACCCCGTGGATCCACGCGTCGTCACCGATGTTGACGATCGCGGTCAGTTCGTGTTCTCCGGCTCGCGCATCGCCGCCCTGGGTGGCGAACTGACCGAGCCCGAGCAACTGCTGCACGCCCAGCAGAAAACGGGCGCCGCCGACGCCGCCGACCAGGACGGTGACCTTCACAGGGCCTGACAGTACCGCCCGGCGCTCCCGTCGCGGTTCGCGCCGTGACCGACTGTGATCAGCGCGGATCGGCGCCACGATCGACACGCCGAAGGTCCAAGACAACGGAAACGCCGAAAAACGGTCACGAGATGGTATGGAATTTGGCTCTGGGGCTTGACCCGGCATGTCAACCCGTGTCTAATCACACCAGTGTCATTTCCCGGTTAGCCAGCCGATTTCGCTGGGGCAGGCCGAGATTCGATCACTTGTTCGAATTGATTGTCACCGAGAACACGGCTTGTACAGAAGAACACCGAGAAGTAGCCCTCTTTCCAACCGATCTCCACCGATCTGCGAAGGCGGACAACCTATGTCCTACGAACATCTTCGGGGCGTCATGGCAAACGCCCCCCTTGCCACCATGAATCCCGTCCCGGCCGCGCCTCCCCGGCCGCGCCTGACCGTGGTTCCCGACATCCACGCTGAGTTCGAGCCCGAATCGCTGTCGCTCCCGTTGACCCCGGATCAGTGGCAGGACCGCGCGCTGTGCGCTCAAACGGATCCGGAGGCCTTCTTCCCGGAGAAGGGCGGTTCCACGCGGGAGGCGAAGAAGATCTGCTTGGGTTGCGAGGTTCGCCACGAATGCCTGGACTACGCCCTCGAGCACGACGAGCGATTCGGAATCTGGGGCGGGTTATCCGAACGTGAGCGCCGGCGCCTCAAGCGCGGCATCATCTGACACGTGCGATCACGCGCGGGGGGGATTACTCGTCGTCGATCGTCGGATCGATGACCCCCGGGTCGACATTGAGGTAAATCGCGACCTGAGCCACCAGAATTTCGTGCAACAGATCACCGAGTTCCAGGGTGTCCTTGGCCCGTCGCTCGATCGGCTTGCGGAACAGCACCATTCGCGCCCGCGTGGCATTGCCCCTGACGTCCACCCCGGCGGGGATCAACCGGGCGAGGGCTATCGGTCCGTCGGCGACGACTTCGGGTGGCCATTGCACGCTGTCGGGGTCTTTGGCCGCGATGCGCGGGATTTCGTCAACAGCGACGTCGAGTTCGGACAAGCGATCCTGTAGTCGCCGTTCGATCGGTTCATAGGCCTCGAGCACGGCCATGTCGAACCGCTCGGCGCGCGTGCGCCACCCCGGCACGGTCGGCGGCAAGAGTGGGCCGCGCATGTCGCGTCTGTGTCGCGACGAGCGGTATGCGGCTGAGCGGTGTATCGGCGGCCCGTCCGGGGACCGACCGCTGCGCGGGAAGCTGGGGGGATCGCCCACACCCGATGGTAACGGTTGGACATCGTGGGCTCACCGGATGCGCGTGTCCGGCGCTTCGGCGGCGTTTCCGCACGATAGCCTGTCGGTCGTGAACGTTCCCCGTCGCTGTTGCCGGCCCGGGTGTCCGCACTACGCCGTCGCGACCTTGACCTTTGTGTACTCGGACTCGACGGCTGTCGTGGGCCCCCTCGCCACCGCGCGCGAGCCCCACTCCTGGGACCTATGCGTCGGCCACGCAAGCGGGATCACCGCGCCCCGCGGGTGGGAGCTGGTGCGGCACTCCGGACCTATGCCGTTGCCCGGTAATCCCGACGAGGACGACTTGGTCGCTCTGGCTGATGCTGTTCGCGAGGGCGGCCCGGTCGACCATGGCCGCGACGTGGCTTCAGCACCGGTGAACGGCTACCAGAGTTTTGATGCCTTCGCCGATTCGCGCCTGCACCGCAACGGGGCCCACGTGAGCGCGCCCAGTGGAGGCGTGCTAGCGCCGCCCGAGCCTCGCTCGGGACGCCGCCGCGGGCATTTACGGGTGTTGCCCGACCCTTCGGACTAGCCGGCGACCACCAGCGCATCTCGTCGCAAACCGATGCGGTCGATGTCGCCGTGGGCCGATAGTGTTGCGGCTAAGAGCTCACGTCGTCAGGAGTCCCGCATGTCTCGGTCCGCCGCGGCAGTCCATCGCGTTGTCAAGGCGTATGACGTGCGCGGGCTGGTCGGTGAGGAACTCGACGAGCCACTGGTCGCCGATCTGGGTGCCGCGTTCGCGAGGCTGATGCGCACCGAGGGGGCGCGGCAAGTCGTGATCGGCTACGACATGCGCGACAGTTCGCCGGCGCTGGCTGCCGCGTTCGCCGCCGGGGTGACCGGCCAGGGCCTGGATGTGGTGCGGGTCGGGTTGGCGTCCACCGACCAGCTGTACTTCGCCTCGGGGCGGCTGGGCTGCCCCGGCGCCATGTTCACCGCGAGTCACAACCCGGCCGCCTACAACGGGATCAAGCTGTGTCGAGCCGGCGCCAAACCGGTCGGCGCCGAGACCGGATTGGGCGTCATCAGCGACGACGTGATCGCCGGCGTCGAGCGGCACACGCGCTACGACGGTCCGCCGGGGACCGTGTCCGATCGCGACGTGCTGGACGACTACGGCACTTTCCTGCGCACGTTGGTGGACTCCACCGGGTGGCGCCCGCTGCGGGTGGCCGTCGACGCGGGCAACGGCATGGCCGGTCACACCGCACCCGCGGTGTTCGGCCCGATTGACGCGATCACCCTGGTGCCGCTCTACTTCGAGCTCGACGGTTCGTTTCCCCACCACGAGGCCAACCCGCTGGACCCAGCCAACCTGGTGGACCTGCAGAAGTTCGTCGGCGCCGTCGGGGCCGATATCGGGCTGGCGTTCGACGGCGACGCCGACCGCTGCTTCGTCGTCGACGAACGCGGGCAGCCCGTGTCGCCGTCGACGGTGACCAGCCTGGTCGCCGCCCGGGAGCTCTGCCGCGAAACCGGCGCGACGATCATCCACAACGTGATCACGTCCCGCGCGGTGCCGGAACTGGTCACCGAACGCGGTGGGACGCCGCTGCGGTCCCGGGTCGGGCACTCCTACATCAAGGCGCTCATGGCGCAGACCGGTGCGATCTTCGGCGGCGAACACTCGGCGCACTATTACTTTCGGGACTTCTGGGGCGCCGACTCCGGGATGCTGGCGGCGCTGCACGTGCTGGCCGCCCTCAGCGAGACGCGACGGCCGCTGTCGGAGCTGGCCCGCGACTACCAGCGCTACGAGGCCTCAGGTGAGATCAACTTCCGCGTCGCCGACGCCGAGCGGTGCGTGGACGCGGTGTTGACCTCGTTGGGCGATCGGGTCCACGCAATCGACCACCTCGACGGGGTGACGGTCGACCTCGACGACGGCAGCTGGTTCAACCTGCGCAGCTCCAATACCGAGCCATTGCTGCGGCTTAACGTCGAGGCCCGCACCGCCGCGGACGTCGCTTCGGTGGTCGCGCGGGTCAGCTCCGGAATCGCGCAGCAGGCGGCATCGTGAACGCCGCCTCGGAGGTCGACCTCGAAGACACCGACGGCCTACTCGCCGCCGACCGCGACGGCCTGCTGCGGGCCGCGTCGTCGGCGGGCGCGCAGGTGCGCGCGATTGCTGCGGCTGCCGACGAGGGCGCGCTGGACTCACTTGCCGGCGACGGGCGCCCGCGCAGCGTTGTATGGGTGTCCGTACGGGGCACCGCCGAGACGGCCGGGTCCATCCTGGCGGCGACGCTGGGCGGGTCGGCGTCCGCGCCGATCGTGCTCACCGGCGAGACGCCGCCGTGGGTCGGCCCGCTCGACGTGTTGATCGTCGCCGGCGACGACCCGGGCGACCCGGCGCTGGTGAGTGCGGCAGCCACCGGCGTCCGCCGCGGCGCACGGGTGCTGGTGGTGGCCCCGTACGAGGGACCGCTGCGGGATTCCACCGCCGGCCGGGTCGCCGTGCTGGCGCCGCGGCTGTGGATTCCCGGCGAGTTCGGATTGTGTCGGTACCTGGGCGCCGGCCTGGCGGCGCTGCGTGTCGTCGACCCCAGGGCGGCGGTCGAACTCGGGGCGCTCGCCGACGAACTGGACGCCGAAACGCTGCGCAACAGCGCGAGTCGTGAGTTGTTCACCAACCCCGCCAAGACGATCGCGGCACGCATGGCCGGCCGTCGGGTGGCGCTGGCCGGTGACTGCGCCGCGACGCTGGCGCTGGCCCGGCACGGCAGCTCGATGCTGCTGAGGATTGCCCACGAGGCGGTCGCCGCGACCGGTCTGGCTGACGCGGTGACCGCCCTGCGCGGCGCGGCCGCCGGCTCGCCGGTGGATTCCCTGTTCCATGACGAGGAGCTCGACGGGCCGCTGCCGGACCGGCTGCGGGTACTGGCGCTGACGCTGGCCGACGAGCGGACTGTGGTGGCCGCGCGTGTCGCCGGGCTTGACGACGTGACCCTGCTGGCCGCCCAGGACGTCCCGGAGCTGCCCGGCGAACCGGCCGGGCCCACCGGCGCGGCACCCGCCGACCAGCAGCTGGCCGTCCTCGCCGTGCGGCTGGAGATGGCGGCGGTGTACCTGCGGCTGGTGCGCGGTTAGCTACCGCGGGGTTAGATAACTCTGGTGGAACTGCTTCGCGGGGCCTTGCGGACGTACGCGTGGGGATCGCGCACCGTGATAGCGGAGTTCACGGGCCGTCCGGTCCCGGCGGCGCACCCGGAGGCTGAGTTGTGGTTCGGCGCCCATCCCGCCGACCCGGCCCGGCTGGAGACCGCCCACGGCGAGGTCTCGCTGCTCGACGCGCTCCTCGCCGATCCGGCGGGCCAGCTTGGCGCTGGGTCGCGCGCCCGGTTCGGTGACGTCCTTCCGTTTCTGGTCAAGGTGTTGGCCGCCGACGAGCCCCTGTCGTTGCAGGCCCACCCCAGTGCTGAGCAGGCGCTTGAGGGCTACCGGCGCGAGGAGCGGCTGGGTATTGCGCTGTCGTCTCCGTTGCGCAACTACCGCGACACCTCCGCCAAGCCGGAGCTGCTGGTGGCGTTGCAGCCGTTCGAGGCGCTGGCCGGGTTCCGCCCAGCATCCCGGACGGCCAAACTGCTGACCGCGCTGGCGGTCGCTGACCTCGATCCGTTCATCGACCTGCTGGGCGACCAGTCCGACGCCGACGGGCTGCGGGCGCTGTTCACCACGTGGATCACCGCGCCCCAGCCCGCCCTCGACGTGCTGGTGCCGGCGGTGCTGGACGGCGCCATCCAGTACGTCAGCTCCGGGGCGACTGAGTTCGTGGCGGAGGCCAAGACGGTCCTTGAGCTCGGCGAGCGCTATCCCGGTGACGCAGGGGTGCTGGCCGCGCTGCTGCTCAACCGGATCACCCTGGCGCCCGGGGAGGCGATCTTCGTGCCGGCTGGCAACCTGCACACCTACCTGCGTGGGTTTGCGCTTGAGGTGATGGCTAACTCCGACAACGTGTTACGCGGGGGGCTCACCCCCAAACACGTCGACGTGCCCGAGTTGTTGCGGGTGCTGGACTTCACCCCGAGCACCGAGGCGCAACTGCGGCCGCACATCCGCGGCGAGGGGTTCGCCCGGGTGTATGAGACGCCGGCGGACGAGTTCGCCGTCGCGCAGCTTGCCCTCGGAGGCGACGACCTCGGTCACGAGGTCGACGCTGCCTGCGCCCACGACGGCCCGCAGATCTTGGTGTGCACGCAGGGTTGTGCGACGGTGCATGGCAAGTCGGACTCTCTCACGCTGCGCCACGGCGCGGTGGCGTGGGTGGCGGCCGACGACGGGCCGATCCGCCTGGTGGCGCAGCAGCCCACGAGGGTGTTCCGGGTCACTGTCGGCGTGTGATGATCGCCGACACCGGCTTTACAAAATGATAGCTAATGTCTAGACATGAGACGTAAACTCCCGTATTGTCCAAACTGACCGTGGTGGTATCCACAGGGAGGTTTAGCAGATGACCACACAGATCAACTCCATCGGTGCCGAGGGTACGACGGGGCGCACTCCGGGGTCGCCGCAGTGGCGCGACAAGAAACGCCACCTGTGGCTCATGGGGCTTATCCCGCCCACGGCGCTGTTCGTGATGCTGCCGATCGTGTGGGGGTGTAACCAGCTGGGCTGGCACGCCGCCGCCCAGGTGCCGCTGTGGATCGGCCCGATCCTGCTCTACGTGCTGCTGCCGATCCTCGACCTGCGGTACGGGCCCGACGGGCAGAACCCCCCCGACGACGTGATGGAGCGGCTGGAGAACGACCGGTATTACCGCTACTGCACCTACCTCTGCCTGCCGTTTCAGTACCTCACCGTGGTCCTGGGCGCCTACCTGTTCACCGCCACCCAGTTGAGTTGGCTCGGCTTTGCCGGCCCCCTGGGGTGGGCCGGCAAGCTCGGGGTGGCTGTGTCGGTCGGTTTCGTCGGTGGCATCGGCATCAATACTGCGCACGAGTTGGGCCACAAGAAGGAATCGCTGGAGCGCCGGCTATCCAAGATCAGCCTTGCGCAGACCTGCTACGGGCACTTCTACATCGAGCACAACCGCGGCCATCACGTGCGGGTGTCCACCCCGGAGGATCCGGCTTCGGCGCGAATGGGGGAGACCTTCTGGGAGTTCTTGCCGCGCAGCGTCGTCGGCAGCCTACGTTCGGCGTTGCGCCTGGAAGCCCAGCGGCTTCGCAGGGGAGGCAAGAGCCCCTGGAACCCGGCGACGTACCTGCACAACGACGTGCTGACCGCCTGGGCGATGTCGGTGGTGTTGTGGGGCGTGTTGATCGCCGTCTTCGGCCCGGCGCTGATCCCGTTCGTGGTCATCCAGGCGGTGTTCGGCTTCGCCCTACTGGAGGCTGTCAACTACCTCGAGCACTACGGGTTGCTGCGGCAGAAGACCGACACCGGTCGCTACGAGCGGTGCGAGCCGGTGCACAGCTGGAACTCCGACCATCTGGTCACCAACCTGTTCCTCTATCACCTGCAACGACACAGCGACCACCATGCCAACCCCACCCGCCGCTACCAGACGCTGCGCAGCATGGACGGCGCTCCCAACCTGCCCAGCGGGTACGCGTCGTTGATCTCGCTGACATATTTCCCTCCGCTGTGGCGCAAGGTGATGGACCACCGGGTGCTCGAGCACTACAACGGCGATATCACCAGGGCCAATCTGCACCCGCGGATGCGGACTGCACTGCTCGCGCGGTACGGAGCCTCGCAGTGACGGAGTCGTATCGCTGCCCAAGCTGCAACTACATCTTTGAAGAAGCCAAAGGCGATGCGCGGGAGGGGTTTCTGGCCGGGACGCCGTGGAGTCAAGTGCCTGACGACTGGCGCTGTCCCGATTGCGGGGTGCGCGAGAAGGTCGACTTTGAGGAAATAGTGAGCGCATGACCGCCTACAAGCTGTTCCGTTGTATTCAGTGCGGCTTCGAGTACGACGAGGCGGTGGGCTGGCCGGACGACGGCATCGCGCCGGGCACTCGCTGGGACGACATCCCCGAGGATTGGTGCTGCCCGGACTGCGGCGCGGCGAAGTCCGACTTCGAGATGGTCGAGGTGGCCTGATCCTGAGCGCGAAGCGGACGCCGTACGCCGAGGCATCGCGGGGCCTGCTGCGCGAAGTGGTTCTCGACGCGGTGCGCGACCTGCTGCGGGCGCGGGACTGGTCGGCCGTCACGCTCTCCGACGTCGCGGGGGCCGCGGGGGTCAGTCGCCAGAGCATCTACAACGAGTTCGGCTCGCGGCAGGGCCTGGCGCAGGGGTACGCGCTGCGCCTGGCCGATCGGCTGGTGGACACCGTCCACGCCGCCGTGAACGCCAACGTGGGCGACCTCCATGCGGCGTTCCTGGAGGGCTTCCGGTCCTTTTTTGCGGAATCGGCGGCCGACCCCCTGGTGATCTCGCTGCTGACCGGGGCGGCCAAACCGGACCTGCTGCAGCTCATCACCACCGACAGTGGGCCGCTGATCACCCGCGCCTCGACCCGGTTGGCGCATGCGTTCACAACCACGTGGTTGCAGACCGACGACGACGCCGCCGGCGTATTGGCGCGCGCCATCGCGCGGTTGTGTCTGAGCTACGTGTCGATGCCGCCCGAGGCGGACCACGACGTCGCGGCGGATCTGGCGCGGTTGATCTCGCCGTTCGCCGAGCGGCACGGAGTCACCAACCACCGCTGATGCTGTGGCGACTACAGTGGAGCAAGAACATACCTAACCTAAGTACCGCCGAATCCCGAGGTACCGCCGAATCCGGTGAGCCCTGAGCGAGCCCCGAAAAGGATGAAACACGCATGACGACCACACACACGCTGACCCCGGATGTTCGCAACGGCATCGACTTCAAGGTGGCCGACCTGTCCCTGGCCGAATACGGTCGTCGCGACATCGAACTGTCCGAGCACGAGATGCCGGGCCTGATGTCGCTGCGGCGCGAGTACGCCGACGTCCAACCGCTGAAGGGGGCGCGGATCTCGGGCTCGTTGCACATGACGGTGCAGACCGCCGTGCTGATCGAGACCCTCGTGGCGCTGGGCGCGGAGGTTCGCTGGGCTTCGTGCAACATCTTCTCCACTCAGGACCACTCCGCCGCCGCCGTCGTCGTCGGCCCCTACGGCACCCCCGAGGAGCCCCGCGGCGTCCCGGTGTTCGCCTGGAAGGGCGAGACGCTCGAGGAGTACTGGTGGGCAGCCGAGCAGATGCTGACCTGGCCCGACAAGCCGGCCAACATGATCCTGGACGACGGCGGTGACGCCACCACGATGGTGCTGCGCGGCGCGCAGTTCGAGAAGGCCGGCGTGGTGCCGCCCGCCGAAGAGGACGACTCCGCCGAGTGGAAGGTCTTCCTGGACGTCCTGCGACACCGCTTCGAGACCGACAAGACCAAGTGGACGACGATCTGCGACTCCATCAAGGGCGTCACCGAGGAGACGACCACAGGAGTGCTGCGCCTCTACCAGTTCGCGGCCGCCGGGGATCTGGCCTTCCCGGCCATCAACGTCAACGACTCGGTCACCAAGTCCAAGTTCGACAACAAATACGGCTGCCGGCACTCGCTGATCGACGGCATCAACCGCGGCACCGACGTGCTGATCGGCGGCAAGAAGGTGCTGATCTGCGGCTACGGCGACGTCGGCAAGGGCTCTGCGGACTCCGTCAAGGGCCAGGGCGCGCGTGTCGTCGTCACCGAGGTCGACCCGATCAACGCGCTGCAGGCGCTGATGGACGGCTACGACGTCGTCACTGTCGACGACGTGATCGGCGAGGCGGACATCGTCATCACGGCCACCGGCAACAAGGACATCATCACCCTCGACCACATGAAGGCGATGAAGGACAAGGCCATCCTGGGCAACATCGGGCACTTCGACAACGAGATCCAGATGGCGGCCTTGGAGCGCTCCGGCGCGACGAAGTCCACCATCAGGCCGCAGGTCGACGTCTGGACCTTCCCCAAGTCGGGCAAGTCGATCATCGTGCTGTCCGAAGGCCGGCTGCTGAACCTCGGCAACGCCACCGGCCACCCGTCGTTCGTGATGAGCAACAGCTTCTCCAACCAGGTGATCGCCCAGATCGAGCTGTGGACCAAGAACGACGAGTACGACAACGAGGTGTACCGGCTGCCCAAGCACCTCGACGAAAAGGTGGCTCGCATCCACGTCGAGGCGCTGGGCGGCACGCTCACCAAGCTCACCAAAGACCAGGCCGAGTACATCGGCGTCGACGTCGAGGGCCCGTACAAGGCCGACCACTACCGCTACTGACGCCCGCGCGGCTGGCCGCCGAGTGTCACGCCAGCGTGGCGTTCGGCGCCCGAAGTAGGCTCGCGCCGTGTTGATCGCGATCGAAGGGGTCGACGGCGCCGGCAAGCGCACGCTGTCGCAGGGTCTGCGAACCGCGTTCGAAGCAGCCGGCACGTCGGTGGCGACGCTCGACTTCCCGCGGTACGGGCGCTCGGTGACCGCGGACCTGGCGGCCGAGGCCCTGCACGGCCACCACGGCGACCTCGCTTCGTCGGTCTACGCGATGGCCACGCTGTTCGCTCTCGATCGCGCCGCCGCCGTCGGGGACCTCGACGCGCTACGCCGCGACCACGATGTGGTGATCCTCGATCGCTACGTCGCCTCGAATGCGGCCTACAGCGCCGCGCGCCTGAGTGAGGGCGCTGCGGGGCCGGCGGTCGCCTGGGTGGACGAACTGGAATACCAGCGGCTGCGGTTGCCGCGGCCCGACTGGCAGGTGCTGCTCGCGGTGCCGGCCACGCTGGCGGGGCAGCGGGCCCGCGACCGCGCCGAATCGGACCCGGGCCGGCCGCGCGACAGCTACGAACGCGACGGGGAACTGCAACGGCGCACCGGTGCGGTGTACGCCGAACTGGCCGCCGCGGGGTGGGGCGGTCGGTGGCTGGTGGTCGACGCGAATGTCGACCCGGGGCGCTTGGTGGCGACCTGGACGGCTCCGAATGGGCCGATTTGAGCCAATTTCACCCGAAGACCCGAGAAACGCCCGTGTGGTGCCCCGGTTTTAGCCCCGTCGGGTGACACCATAGAGACCATGAAGCAACGGATTTTGGTCATCGACGACGACGCATCGCTGGCTGAGATGCTCACCATCGTGCTGCGCGGGGAGGGTTTCGACACCGCGGTCGTCGGTGACGGCACCCAGGCCCTGACCGCCGTGCGAGAATTGCGCCCCGACCTGGTGCTGCTGGACCTGATGCTGCCCGGCATGAACGGCATCGACGTTTGCCGGGTCCTGCGCGCCGACTCCGGCGTTCCCATCATCATGCTCACCGCCAAGACCGACACCGTGGACGTGGTGCTGGGCCTGGAGTCGGGCGCCGACGACTACATCATGAAGCCGTTCAAGCCCAAGGAACTGGTGGCCCGGGTCCGGGCGCGGCTGCGGCGCAATGACGACGAGCCCGCTGAGATGCTGTCCATCAGCGATGTCGAGATCGACGTGCCGGCGCACAAGGTCACCCGCAACGGCGAGCAGATCTTCCTGACGCCGCTGGAGTTCGACCTGCTGGTGGCGTTGGCGCGAAAACCGCGACAGGTGTTTACTCGTGAGGTGCTGCTCGAACAAGTGTGGGGATACCGTCACCCTGCGGACACCCGCTTGGTGAACGTGCACGTCCAGCGTCTGCGGGCCAAGGTTGAGAAGGACCCGGAGAACCCGACCGTGGTGCTGACCGTTCGAGGAGTGGGATACAAGGCCGGACCTCCGTGACCCGCTCCGGCGCCGCCGCCGGCAGCGGGGGGTGCCATTGATCTGGGGCGCGCGGCAACGCACTCGTAGCCGATGGGGGCGTTCCGGCCCTATGACGCGCGGCGTCGGGGCTGTCAGCCGTGTGGTGGGCTCCGCGTGGCGCCGGTCATTGCAGTTACGCGTAGTGGCTCTCACTCTCGGATTGTCGCTGGCGGTGATTCTCCCTCTCGGGTTCATATTGACCAGTCAGGTCACCAACCGGGTGCTCGAGGTCAAGCTCAGGGCCGCCACCGAACAGATCGAACGCGCTCGCACCACGGTCGCCGGGATCGTCAACGGCGAGGAGACCCGGTCGTTGGACTCCAGCCTCCAACTCGCCCGGACCACGTTGACCTCCAAGACCAACCCCGCCTCGGGCGCCGGTCTGGCTGGCGCGTTCGACGCGGCGCTGATCGCGCCGGGCAACGGCCCGCGCGCCGCAACAACCGCCGGGCCTGTCGACCAGGTGCCTAACTCGCTGCGCGGCTTCATCAAAGCCGGGCAGGCGGCCTATCAGTACGCCACCGTGCGCACCGAGGGATTCTCGGGCCCTGCGCTGGTTGTCGGCACGCCGGCGTCGGCGCAGGCGGCCAACCTGGAGCTGTACCTGATCTTCCCGTTGCAGAGCGAGCTGGTCACGATCCAGCTTGTGCGCGGCACGATCATCACCGGTGGGGCGGTGCTGCTGCTGCTGCTCGCGGGGATCGCGCTGCTGGTGACCCGCCAGGTGGTGGTGCCGGTGCGGTCGGCGTCGCGCACGGCCGAACGGTTCGCGGAGGGACACCTGTCCGAACGGATGCCGGTACGCGGCGAGGACGACATGGCCCGGCTGGCGGTGTCGTTCAACGACATGGCCGAGAGCTTGTCCAGGCAGATCACCCAGCTCGAGGAGTTCGGAAACCTGCAACGCCGGTTCACCTCCGACGTCAGTCACGAACTGCGCACCCCGCTGACCACCGTCCGGATGGCTGCCGACTTGATCTACGACCACAGCGAGCAACTCGACCCGACTCTGCGCCGGTCCACCGAGTTGATGGTCAACGAGCTGGACCGCTTCGAAACGTTGCTCAACGATCTGCTGGAGATCTCCCGGCACGACGCCGGCGTGGCCGAGTTGTCTGTCGAGGCGGTCGACCTGCGCTCCACCGTGCGCAGTGCGCTGGGCAGCGTGGGTCACCTGGCCGAGGAGGCCGGTGTGGAGTTGCAGGTCGACATGCCCGACGTGGGTGTGATCGCCGAGGTCGATGCCCGCCGGGTCGAGCGCATCCTGCGGAACCTGATCGCCAACGCTATCGACCACGCCGAGCAACAGCCCGTTCAGATTCACATGGGCGTCGACGAGGACACCGTCGCAGTCACGGTGCGCGACTTCGGCGTTGGCCTGCGGCCCGGTGAGGAGAAGTTGGTGTTCAGCCGGTTCTGGCGCTCGGACCCGTCACGGGTGCGGCGCTCCGGTGGCACCGGGCTGGGCCTGGCGATCAGCATCGAGGACGCACGACTTCACCAGGGTCGGCTCGAGGCGTGGGGCGAGCCCGGTCAGGGGGCGTGCTTCCGCCTGACCCTTCCGCTGGTGCGCGGCCACAAGGTCACCACCAGTCCGCTGCCCCTCAAGCCGCTACCGCAACCCGGTCCGCAGCCCGACCCGACAGACCCGCAGCTCGTGATGGACGCTGCGCGCCCGCGCGAGCACGCCGAGAGGAGTGGGTAGTGTGCGGCGGCACCTGACCGTCCTGACCCTGGTGCTGGCGTTGGTGTCCGCCGGCTGTGCGGGCGTGCCCAATTCGTCCGCCCCGCAGGCGATCGGCACAGTCGAGCGGCCGGCGCCGTCGAATCTGCCCCGGCCGACCCCGGGCATGGATCCCGACATACTGCTGCGCGAGTTTCTCAAGGCGACCGGCGATCCGGCGAACCGGCATCTGGCGGCCCGGCAGTTCCTCACGCAGTCGGCGTCGAACGCCTGGGATGACGCGGGTAGCGCGCTGCTGATCGACCACGTGGTGTTCGTCGAAACCCGCGCCGCAGATCGGGTTTCGGTGACCATGCGGGCGGACATCCTGGGCTCGCTGTCCGATATCGGTGTGTTCGAGACCGCCGACGGGGTGCTGCCCGACCCTGGTCCGATCGAGCTGGTCAAGACCTCCGGCGGGTGGCGGATCGACCGGTTGCCCACCGGCGTCTTCCTGGACTGGCAGCAGTTTCAGTCGACCTACAAACGCAACACGCTGTACTTCGCCGACCCGACCGGCAAGACGGTGGTTCCCGACCCGCGCTACGTTGCGGTGCCCGATCACGACCAACTCGCCACCGAGTTGGTCTCCAAGCTGGTGGGCGGGCCAAGGCCCGACATGGCCCACACCGTCCGCAACCTACTCGCCCCGCCGCTACGCCTGCGCGGCCCGGTGACCCGGGCTGACGGCGGCAAGAACGGGATAGGACGCGGCTACGGTGGCGCTCGCATCGACGTGGAGAAACTGTCCACCACTGACCCGCACAGTAGGCAATTGCTTGCCGCGCAGATCATCTGGACGCTCGCCAGGTCGGACATCCGGGGCCCGTATGTGATCAACGCCGACGGCGCCCCGCTCGACGACCGGTTCGCCGAGGGCTGGACCACCTCCGACGTCGCCGCCACCGACCCCGGCGCGGCGGACGGCGCGGGCGAGGGGCTGCACGCCCTGGTCAACGGGACGCTGGTCGCACTTGACGGGCAGCACACGGCGCCGGTGCCGGGCGCCTTCGGGCGCATGGGAGACCAAACCGGCGCCGCGCTGTCCCGCAACGGGCGCCAGGTGGCGTCCGTCGTGACGCTGCACCGCGGCGCCCCCGACATGGCGGCGTCCCTGTGGACCGGGGACCTCGGCGGCGAGGCCGCCCAATCCGCCGACGGGCACACCCTGTCGCGGCCCAGCTGGTCCCTCGATGACGCGGTCTGGGTGGTGGTCGACGGCAACAACGTGCTGCGCGCGATTCAGGAGCCGGCGTCGGGTCAACCCGCGCGGATCCCGGTGGATTCGGTCGCCATCTCCAGCCGCTTCCCCGGTCCCATCAGCGACCTGCAGCTGTCGCGGGATTCGACGCGCGCCGCGATGGTGATCGGCGGGCAGGTCATCCTCGCCTGCGTCGAGCAGGCCCAGGCGGGGCAGTACGCCCTCACCTATCCGCGGCGGCTGGGCTTCGGGCTGGGCACCTCGGTCGTGTCGCTGGCGTGGCGGACCGGCGACGACATCGTGGTGACCCGCACCGACGCCGCTCATCCGGTCTCGTATGTGAACCTCGATGGGGTCAACTCCGACGCGCCCAACCGCGGCGCGGCGCTACCGGTTTCGACGGTTGTGGCCAACCCGTCGACGGTGTACGTCGAGGGCCCCGAAGGGGTGCTGCAGTATTCCGCGTCGACGAACGAAGCGCAGCAGGGCTGGTCGGAGGTTCCGGGACTGACCATCCCCGGCGCGGCGCCGGTGTTGCCGGGATAGCGCGACCGTCGCGGGCCGAACTTGTCGGTCCCGTCGGCCACACTGGGCCGATGCTCGACCTGATCCTTCCCCTGGAATGCGGTGGCTGCGGGGCGCCGTCGACCCGCTGGTGCGAGGCCTGCGTCGCGGAATTGGTGGTGGCCGCCGACCAGCCGCACGTCGTCACCCCGCGCATGGACCCGCTGGTCCCGGTGTTCGCGCTGGGCCGCTACGCCGGTGCACGCCGCCGGGCGATCCTGGCCGTCAAGGAGCGCGGCCGCCGCGATCTGGTGGCTCCGCTGGCGCGGCCGCTGGCCGTTGGCCTGCACCGATTGTTGAGCTGGGGTGTCGTCGAGGCCCCGCTGACCATCGTGCCCGCGCCGACGCGGAGGTGGGCGGCGCGCCGGCGCGGCGGTGACCCGGTAACCCGGCTGGCTCGTGCCGCGGTGGTCGGGCACCCGGACATCGCCGTCGCGCAGTGCCTGCGGATGACACCGCTGGCCCGCGACTCGGCGGGCCTGGGCAGCGGCGCCCGCGAACGCAATATCGCCGGCCGGGTGCTGCTGCGCGGTCGACGGCCGGGCACCGAGGTCCTGCTGGTCGACGACATTGTCACCACCGGGGCCACGGCCCGTGAGTCGGTGCGGGTCCTGCGCGGCGCCGGCGTGCGCGTCGTCGCCGTGTTGGCCTGTGCCGCGGCATGAGACACACCCGTGCAACAGCTCGCCGAAAGCACTGGCATCCCCAGGTGAACAAGGACTAACGTCGGGGACAACGTCTGATGAGTGACGCCCCATGAGTGACGCCCATGAGCAGTGACAGGAAGGGGGTGAGCGTTCGACACCTCGCACCGGTGGACGGCCCGCGGCGGCGCCTCAATGACGTCCGCGTGACTCCGTCGGCGCGCTTGATGAAACCCCCCGCACGCACCAGGGCGTGCGACATGAGAAGAGAGCGAGTTGTCCCGTATGTCGAAGCCATCCGTGTCATTCGTGGATTCACCCCAGATGTGGGGTGAGCCGTCGGTGGAAACCGATGCTCAGCCCGAAGTGGAACTGCACGCCGAAATCGTGTTCGAGGGCCGCAACGTGGAGATCCCCGACCACTATCGCGCGTATGTCTCGCAGAAGCTCGCTCGTGTCGAGCGGTTCGATCGCTCCATCCATCTGTTCGATGTCGAACTCAAACACGAGCCCAACCGGCGCCAGCGCAAGTCGTGTCAGCGCGTGGAAATCACCGCGCGGGGCCGCGGGCCGGTGAGTCGCGCGGAGGCCAGCGCCGACAGCTTTTACGCGGCGTTCGAGGCCGCCGTCCACAAGATCGAGAACCGATTGCGCCGCGTCAAGGACCGTCGCATGGTGCACTACGGCGACAAGACCCCCGTCTCGCTGGCCGCCGCGACCGCGGTGGTGCCGCCCCCGGCATCCGAGCCGTCGGAGGCGCCGCCGCTCGAGCGCGAGGACACCCCCAGCAGGGAGCCCGGGCGGGTGGTGCGCACCAAGGAGCACGCGGCCATCCCGATGACCGTCGACGACGCCCTCTACGAGATGGAGCTGGTCGGCCACGACTTCTTCCTGTTCCACGACAAACAGACCGAACGACCGTCCGTCGTCTACCGGCGCCACGCCTACGACTACGGATTGATCTGGCTGGCCTGATCCGACCGGGTGGACGCCCGCATTCGCGGGCTTTGCGGGCGCGTCGCCTACGATGGATGACGGCTGATCACAGACAAGAACCGACATCCAACAGAGGACACAGCGTGCTGTCGAAGTTGCTGCGACTTGGCGAAGGTCGCATGCTCAACCGTCTGCGGCGGGTGGCTGACTACGTCAACACCCTGTCTGGCGACGTGGAGAAGCTGACCGACGCCGAGCTGCGGGCCAAAACCGAGGAGTTCAAGCGCAGGCTGGCCGACCCGAATAGCCCGGAGAGTCTCGATGATCTGATGCCCGAAGCGTTCGCCGTCGCGCGGGAAGCCGCGTGGCGGGTGCTCGACCAGCGTCCGTTCGACGTCCAGGTGATGGGCGCGGCTGCGCTGCACTTCGGCAACGTCGCCGAGATGAAGACCGGCGAGGGCAAGACACTGACGTCGGTGCTGCCCGCCTACCTCAACGGCCTCGGCGGCAAGGGCGTGCACGTCGTGACCGTCAACGACTACCTCGCCAAACGTGACAGTGAATGGATGGGTCGCGTGCACCGCTTCCTCGGGCTGGACGTGGGCGTGATCCTCGCGCAGATGACGCCCGACGAGCGCCGCGTCGCCTACAACGCCGACATCACCTACGGCACCAACAACGAGTTCGGCTTCGACTACCTGCGCGACAATATGGCGCACTCGCTCGACGAGCTGGTGCAGCGGGGCCACAACTTCGCGATCGTCGACGAGGTCGACTCGATCTTGATCGACGAGGCCCGCACCCCGCTGATCATCTCCGGTCCCGCCGACGGCGCGTCCAGTTGGTACACGGAGTTCGCGCGGTTGGCCCCGATGATGGACAAGGACGTCCACTACGAGGTCGATCTGCGCAAGCGCACCATCGGCGTGCACGAGCTCGGCGTGGAGTTCGTCGAGGACCAGCTCGGTATCGACAACCTCTACGAGGCCGCCAATTCCCCACTGGTCAGCTATCTGAACAACGCGCTGAGGGCCAAGGAGTTGTTCGTCGGCGACAAGGACTACATCGTTCGCGACGGCGAGGTGCTGATCGTCGACGAGTTCACCGGCCGGGTGCTCTACGGCCGCCGCTACAACGAAGGCATGCACCAGGCCATCGAGGCCAAGGAGCACGTCGAGATCAAGGCCGAGAACCAGACGCTGGCCACCATCACGCTGCAGAACTACTTCCGTCTCTACCACACGCTCTCGGGTATGACCGGCACCGCTGAGACCGAGGCGGCCGAGCTGAACGAGATCTACAAGCTCGGCGTGGTCAGCATCCCCACCAATAGAGCGATGGTCCGTGCCGACCAGTCCGACCTGGTCTACAAGACCGAGGAAGCCAAGTACATCGCCGTGGTCGACGACGTCGCCGAGCGCTACGACAAGGGCCAGCCGGTGCTGATCGGCACCACCAGCGTCGAGCGCTCGGAGTACCTGTCGCGCCAGCTGCAGAAGCGCCGAGTCCCGCACAACGTGCTCAACGCCAAATTCCACGAGCAGGAAGCGGGCATCGTGGCTGTGGCGGGCCGCCGCGGCGGTATCACCGTCGCGACCAACATGGCCGGCCGTGGCACCGACATCGTGCTGGGCGGCAACGTGGACTTCCTCACCGACCAGCGGCTGCGCGAGCGCGGTCTGGATCCGGTGGAGACGCCCGATGAGTACGAGGCGGCGTGGCACTCCGAACTGCCGATCGTCAAGGAGGAGGCGAGCGCGGAGGCCGCCCAGGTGACCGAGGCCGGTGGGCTGTACGTGCTGGGCACCGAGCGCCACGAGTCGCGCCGGATCGACAACCAGCTGCGTGGCCGTTCCGGCCGCCAGGGCGACCCGGGGGAGTCGCGCTTCTACCTGTCGCTGGGAGACGAGCTGATGCGCCGGTTCAACGGCGCCACGCTGGAGTCGATGCTCAACCGGCTCAACCTGCCCGACGATGTGCCGATCGAAGCCAAGATGGTCACTCGGGCGATCAAGAGCGCCCAGACCCAGGTCGAGCAGCAGAACTTCGAGGTTCGCAAGAACGTTCTGAAATACGACGAGGTGATGAACCAGCAGCGCAAGGTGATCTATGCCGAGCGTCGCCGCATCCTCGAGGGCGAGAACCTCAAGGGGCAAGCGCTGGACATGGTGCGCGACACCGTCACCGCCTACGTCGACGGAGCGACAGCCGACGGCTATGCCGAGGACTGGGATCTCGAAGCCTTGTGGACGGCGCTCAAGACGCTGTACCCGGTCGGGATCGACCATGAGACGCTGACGCGCCGGGATGGAGACTCGGAGCGCGACGATCTGAACCGCGAGGAGCTGCTCGACGCGTTGCTCAAAGACTCCGAACGTGCCTATGCCACCAGGGAAGCCGAGCTCGAGGAACTCGCCGGCGAGGGTGCGATGCGACAGCTGGAACGTAACGTGCTGCTCAACGTCATCGATCGTAAATGGCGCGAGCACCTCTATGAGATGGACTATCTGAAAGAGGGGATCGGCCTGCGGGCGATGGCTCAGCGCGACCCGCTGGTCGAGTATCAGCGCGAGGGCTACGACATGTTCATGGCCATGCTCGACGGCATGAAGGAGGAGTCGGTCGGATTCCTGTTCAACGTCGCCGTCGAGGCAGTGCCGGCCCCGCAGGTCGCGCCGGTGGAAGCCCCCGAGGGCCTAGAAGAATTCACTGCCGCCGCGGCCGCGCGTGACGAGGCGCCAAGCACCCTGCGCGCCAAGGGGATTGACGGTCCCGGTGGTGGGTCGCCCGCACTGACGTATTCCGGACCGTCGGAGGACGGGTCGGCGGAGGTGCAGCACAACGGCGGCGGTGGGGAGAAGACCGCGGCGGGCGTTTCCGGAGGGTCCAGCCGCCGCGAGCGGCGCGAGGCTGCACGCCGCGAAAACCGCGGGGCCAAGCCGCCGAAATCGGTGCGCAAGCGCTGAGGCGGCTAACCGATGTGCAGGGCCACCACCTGCCACCGGGTCGTACCGTCCGACGGCACCTGCTCCACCCGGCAGGCGATCGCATGGATCCGGCTCCCGCGGCTGTAGCAGCCGAACACCTCTGCGGCGGCCTCGGGGTTACCGTGGGCGGCGGGTTGCAGCCGCATCCGGCGCACCACGGCCGCGCCATGGCTGTCGGTGGCCGTGCGGCCCAGCGCGAGGACGGAGTCCACCAGGCTCGGCGCTAGCATGGGCCGCAGCTGGGCGGCGGGACGGCGTCGGTCGATCACCTCCAGCACACGCCGCAGTGCGGCGTCGGCGAAGATCGCAGCCTGGCGCATCGACGCGGACAGCACGGCAGGGGCGGCGGCGGGCGTCGGCGGAGGGCCAGGCTGGGCGGTGCGGGGGCGCAGTCGCGCAGGCGCGGGGCGGCGTCGCGGCACCGGCAGGGACGACCGCCGGCCCGGGGAACTGCCGCCTCGTCGCGGCCCGTCCAGCGGCGGGGGCTCGTAGTCGACGACGGGCATGACGGCGAAGGCGCTGCCGCCGTCGTGGATCACCGGATCGGTGGTCTCGGCGGTGTCGGCGGTCTCGATGGTCTCGATTGTCTCGATTGT